>NZ_JBSWCE010000010.1:0-193862 GCF_056780015.1 Micromonospora sp. R311 | reverse complement strand
CGCAAGCACCGTCCGGCGCTCGAAAGTCTTGGGGGAAAGATCCGACGCTCGCGGGCGGGGGTGCCCTTGCGGCGCCGGGACCATGTGTAACGACCGGCAGCCCGCCATCATTCCGGGCCTCAACCCTCACCGGCTGGCGGCGGGGGGACCGCTACCGCGATCGCCGGGCCAACCCTCAGCCGGCGGGGCCGGCGGGGGATCGTTACTGCGATCGTCCGGGGATGTAACGACCGGCCGGGCACCATCATTCCGCGGCCCGGGCCACGCACCGGTCCAGGCAGCGCGGGCTCTTGCTCGATCGTCCGCATGATGTAACGCCCCCGACCCGGCCGAGATTCCACCAGCCGGATGCGGCCGGTCACACCCACTAACCGGACACCCACCCCAGCACCCGACAGACGACACCAGGAAATCGCACCGGTTCGGGCCGGTGCCCGATTACCGAGCAGGGCGACCGACGGCATGGACCTCCGGGAGGCGCCATAGCGGAACGAGCGGATACCTCACAGTCATCAAAATGCCTCTCAGGTATCACCGCCAAGAGACACCATGCCGCCTGGTGACGACACGCCCATCCGGCGACGCTGACGGGAGTAGACCTGACCGCCCGGAGCCGGGCACGGCGGGCCACACCCCCAACCGCAACCGATCACCGTCCCGGCACGGCCACCCCAACCGCAAACCGACCACCGTCCCGGCACGGCCACCCCAGCCACAAGCCGACCACCGTCCCGGCACGGCCACCCCAACCACAAGCCGACCACCGACCCGGCACGGCCACCACCCCACCCGCGTCTCGGAGCCGGACAGGTCGGCACCAGGCCGGAGGCGGGGCGCGGACCGCGCGGAAGCCCCACACCGCAGGACCTAGGGTGGTGACCGTGGCGACCCTTCTGCTTCTGCGACACGGCCGGACGACCGCGAACGCGGACGGCGGGCTGGCCGGCCGCCAGCCGGTCGAGCTCGACGACACCGGCCGGGCCCAGGCCAGCGCGGTCGGCGAACGGCTCCGGCCGGTGCCGCTGGCGGCGGTGGTGACCAGCCCGTTGATCCGCTGCCGGCAGACCCTCGAACTGGCGCTGCCCGGGGCGACCCCGGTGGTGGAGGAGGGACTGATCGAGTGTGGCTACGGCAGCTGGGAGGGGCAGCCGCTGAAGAAGCTGGCCAAGGAGCCGCTCTGGCCGGTCGTCCAGCAGCACCCCAGCGCGGCGGTCTTCCCGGAGGGGGAGGCGATGGCGGCGATGGCGGCCCGCGCGGTCGCGGCAGTGCGGGCCTGGGACGCCCGGGTGACCGCCGAGCACGGTCCGGAGGCGGTCTGGCTGGCCTGCAGCCACGGCGACGTGATCAAGGCCATCGTGGCGGACGCGCTCGGCGTACATCTCGATCTTTTTCAGCGGATCGTGGCGGACCCGGCGTCGGTGACCGCGATCCGCTACACGCCGGTGCGCCCCTTCCTGCTCCGGCTCAACGACACCGGCGGCGACCTGGCCGGCCTGGTGCCGCCGCCGCGCAAGCGGCGCCGGCGGGCGACCCGGGCGGCCGACTCGGACGCCGCGGTCGGCGGCGGTGCGGGGGCGGGCCGGTGACCCCGGCACGACCCACCGGAGCAGGGCGGACCGGCCGGTACGCCGGGGGCGCCGGCGCGGTGGCGATTCGGGTGTCGGTGGGGTGCGCGTCGCCTTGGCGCGCCGGATAGGGTCGTGGGTATGACCCACCAGGTGCACGCCTTCGAGCCGCCGGAGCGGTTCGTCGCCGGGACCGTCGGGCCGCCGGGGGACCGCACGTTCTTCCTCCAGGCGCGCGGCGGTGGCCGGCTGGTCAGCGTCGCGCTGGAGAAGGTCCAGGTGTCGTTGCTGGCCGAGAAGCTGGAGGAGCTGCTCTCCGAGGCGCAGCGCCGGTTCGGGGTCGAGTTGCCCGAGCCGGTCGCCACCGTCGGCGACAACGACCCGCTGGACACGCCGGTCGACGAGGAGTTCCGGGTCGGCACCCTCGGGCTGGCCTTCGACGTGGACACCGCAACCGTGGTGATCGAGGCGATCGCCGCCGGCGAGGCGGAGGCCGAGGTCGAGTTGGGTGAGCCCGACGACGACGAGGACTCCGACGACGACGAGCCCGACGACGACCTCGACCGGCTCCGGGTGCGGTTGACCCCGGAGGCGACCCGCCAGTTCATCGAACGGGCCCGGCGGGTGGTCAACGCCGGCCGGCCGCCCTGCCCGCTCTGCGGCCAGCCGCTGGACCCCGCGGGCCACCTCTGCCCGCGGCACAACGGTTACCACCGGTGACGTCGTCCGGCCTGCAACCCCGCCAGGACGGCGACGCCGCGCTCCGGCTGCTCCGCGACGGTGAGCTCGACCTCGAGGGCCGGCTGGTGGACGCCTCGAACACCACCCTGCGCGGGATCCTGACCCTCGACGGGGTGACCGCCCGCTGCGTCTACAAGCCGGTCCGGGGGGAACGGCCGCTCTGGGACTTCCCGGACGGCACGCTGGCCGGCCGGGAGGTCGCCGCCTACCTGGTCTCCCGGGCCACCGGCTGGGACCTGGTGCCACCGACGGTGCTGCGCGACGGCCCGTTCGGGCCGGGGTCGTGCCAGCTCTGGATCGACGAGCCGGCCGACGCCGAGCCGCTGGTCGGGTTCGTCCCGGCCGACGCGCTGCCGCCGCGCTGGTTCCCGATCGCCGCCGCCCGTGACGACGACGGCACCCCGTACGCCCTGGCGCACGCCGACGACCCGCGGCTGGCCCGGCTGGCGGTGCTCGACGCCGTGCTCAACAACGCCGACCGCAAGGGCGGCCACGTGCTGGTCGGCCCGGGCGACCGGATCTACGGCGTGGACCACGGGGTGAGCTTCCATGTCGAGGAGAAGCTGCGGACGGTGCTCTGGGGCTGGGCCGGCCGACCGTTGCCGGCCGACGCGGTGGAGATGCTCGACGCGCTCGCCGGGCAGGTCGCCGGGGCGCTCGGCGCCGAGCTGGCCGACCACCTGACGATCGGCGAGATCGCCGAACTGGCCGCCCGGATCGACCGGCTGCGCGGCGGTGGCCGGTTCCCGCAGCCGCCGGAGGACTGGCCGGCGGTGCCCTGGCCGCCCATGTAGCCGGCTGTCGTGATGATCACCCCGGGGCTCGTCCTGCGCCGTCGTACCGCTGGATAGGCTGACAATCATGGAGTCTTGGGCGGGACACAAGGTGCCGCGGTTGCCCGGCAGGGGCGGGCCGCTGGCGTTGTTCGACTCGGCGCGGCAGGGGGTCCACCCGAGCGAGCCGGCCGGCACGGCCACCATGTACGTCTGCGGCATCACCCCGTACGACGCCACCCACCTCGGGCACGCCGCCACCATGATCACGTTCGACCTGGTCCAGCGGGTGTGGCGGGACGCCGGGCTGACCGTGCGCTACGTGCAGAACGTGACCGACATCGACGATCCGCTGCTGGAGCGGGCCGCCCGCGACGGGGAGGACTGGAAGGTCCTCGCCATGCGGGAGACCGCGCTGTTCCGGGAGGACATGGAGGCGCTGCGGATGATCCCGCCGGCGCACTACGTGGGCGCGATCGAGTCGATCCCGGACATCGCCGAGAAGGTCCTGATGCTGCTCAAGGACGGCGCCGCGTACCGGCTGGAGGACGGCACCGGCGACGTCTACTTCGACATCGCGGCGGCGCCCCGGTTCGGCTACGAGTCGAACCTGTCCCGCGAGCAGATGCTGGAGATCTTCCCGGAGCGCGGCGGCGACCCGGAGCGCGAGGGCAAGCGCGACCCGCTCGACCCGCTGCTGTGGCGGGGCGCCCGCGAGGGGGAGCCGTCCTGGCCGGGTGGTGAGCTGGGCGCGGGCCGCCCGGGCTGGCACATCGAGTGCGCGGTCATCGCGTTGAACCTGCTCGGCGAGCGGATCGACGTGCAGGGCGGCGGCAACGACCTGCTCTTCCCGCACCACGAGTGTTCCGCCGCGCACGCCGAGCGGCTCACCGGCGAGGCGCCGTTCGCCGCGCACTACGCGCACGCGGGCATGATCGGTCTGAACGGCGAGAAGATGTCGAAGTCCCGGGGCAACCTGGTCTTCGTCTCCCGGCTGCGGGCCGACCAGGTCGACCCGATGGC
Organism: Micromonospora sp. R311; assembly: GCF_056780015.1. Classification (NCBI taxonomy): domain Bacteria; kingdom Bacillati; phylum Actinomycetota; class Actinomycetes; order Micromonosporales; family Micromonosporaceae; genus Micromonospora; species Micromonospora sp. R311. The sequence continues at coordinate 189,760 of NZ_JBSWCE010000010.1, read as the reverse complement.
GGTGCGGCTGGCGCTGCTGGCCGGGCACTACCGCAGCGACCGCTCCTGGACCGACGACCTGCTCATCGCCGCGCAGGAGCGGCTGGGCCGCTGGCGGCGGGCCGCCGCCGCGCCGGCCGGGCCGTCCGGCGCGGCGTTCCTGGCCGGCGTACGCGCCCGCCTCGCCGACGACCTGGACACCCCGGGCGTGCTGGCGCTGGCCGACGAGTGGGCTGCGGCGGCGCTCGCCGGCACGGACATCGACGCGGCCGCTCCCGCCCTCTTCGCCGACACCCTCGACGCCCTCCTCGGCATCCGCCTCTGACCTGACGGGCCGCCCCGGGCGCCGCCCTGCCCGTCGATCACGACGTTGTTGCCGCGACGCGCCGAGGTGGAGCGGTTCATGATCAATGGGGCTGGCCCCGGGGCGGGGCGGGTCAGGCGAGGGTCAGGCCGGGGTCGGGGTCCGGGGCGGGGGTGGGGGCGGGGATCTTGTATTCCTCGGTCAGGGTGGTGACCGGGCCGGGCCAGGTGGCCTGGGCGACCTCGATCGGCTTGCGGGCGCCGTCGTAGGCGACGTGCAGCAGGTGCAGCACGGGGGTGTCCGGGCGGATCTGCAGGATCTCCGCCTCCTCCCGGCTGGGCTGGCGGGCGCTGATCGTGTCGGTGGCCGAGACGTACCGCCGTCCGATGGCCTCCTCGGCCTCCTGGTAGAGCGGCCGGCCGTACGCCTCGGCGCGTTCCAGCGAGGTGCCGGCGGCGTCGGCGGGCAGGAACCAGGAGGCGCCGACCTCGACCGGGGAGTCCTCGGTGCGCACCAGGTGCCGGCGGCAGACCAGCTCGGTGCCGTCGGGCACCCCGAACGCGTCGGCCACCTCGGGCGGGGCGGCGGCGCGGTCGACCGAGACGAGTTGCTGCCGGTACCGGGCGGCCAGGTCGGTGTGGTAGCCGCGGAAGCCGCCGTACCGCCCGCGGGAGAGCCGGTTGAGCCGCCGCCGGGTGCCCCGGACGTACGTCCCGGAGCCGGGCTTGGTGATCAGGATGCCCTCGACCCGCAGCTGGTCGACGGCGCGTTGGACGGTCTGCTTGGCCACCCCGAACATCTCGGCGATGGCCGGGATGGACGGCAGCCGCTCGCCCGGCCCCCAGTCACCCCGGCGCACCTGCGCCTTCAGCTGCGCGGCGATCTGCCGGTGCGGGAACTCGGCCGCGCCCGGATTGATCTGCATGCCCGCCTCCTCGATCACAGCTAGGTTCCTAGGATGCCCGAGAGGGTGTGACCGCGCCACCCGCGACGCGCCGAAAACCGGGCCCCGGACGAAGGTCCGGGGCCCGGTACGGCAGGGGGAGGGGACTACCAGGAGCCGGCGGTCGGGCCGGCCGAGCCGCCGCGGCGGCGCAGGTACTTCTCGAACTCCTGGGCGATCTCGTCACCGGTGAGCGGCGTGATGCCGGCGTCGCCGACCCGCTCCTCCAGTTCCCGCACGTACTCGCCCAGCTCGGCGTCCTGCTCGGCGGCGCTGCGAACCCGCTGCTCCCACTCGGCGGCCTCCTCGGCCAGGTCGGACATCGGCACCGGCAGGTCGAGCACCTCCTCGACCCGGTGCAGCAGGGCGAGGGTGGCCTTCGGGCAGGGCGGGTTGTTGGCGTAGTGCGGGACGTGCACCCAGAACGAGACGGCGTCGACCTCGGCCCGGGTGCAGGCGTCGTGCAGCACCCCGACGATGCCGGTCGGCCCGTCGTAGCGGGTGGGGGTGAGCTGGTAGCGCTGGGCGGCCTGCGCGTCGGAGGCGCTGCCGCTGATCGGCAACGGCCGGGTGTACGGCACGTCGGCCAGCAGCGCGCCGAGCAGCACCACCCGCTCGACCTCGAGGCTGTGGCAGATCTCCAGCACCTGCTCGCAGAAGGTGCGCCAGCGCATGCTCGGCTCGATGCCGCGGATCAGCACCACGTCGCGCTCGGTGCCCTCGGGGCTGGCCACCATGAACCGGGTGGTGGGCCACTGCACCTGGCGGGTCTCGCCCTCGGCCATGGTGATGGTCGGCCGGCTGACCTGGAAGTCGTAGAAGTCCTCCGGGTCAAGCTCGGTGACCTGCCGGGCGTGCCAGACCTGCTCCAGGTGCTCGACGGCGGCGGTGGACGCATCCGCGGCGTCGTTCCAGCCCTCGAACGCGGCGATGGCCACCGGGGACCGCAGCACCGGCAGTCCGTCGAACTCGGTCACGCCGTCACCTCACCCTGCTCGTCTCGGACGGTGCCGGGACCGTGCCCGGTGTAACGCCGGCCGGGCGTGGGGGCGCTGCTGTTGTCCTTCACGTCGCCAGCCTACGTCCCGGTGCGGGAGGCGGCCCGGTGGCCGCGCCGGTCCGCGCGCGGGAAGCAACGGGCATAGCGCACCAGATCGGACGGGGTGATCCCGCTGACAGTATCTGGGACGGGGGTACGGGGCGCGACGGGACCGAAGCCGGCACATTAACCTGAACGCGTGCGAACTTCGTTGCTCGACGTACTGGCAGACCGGATCCTGATCGCCGACGGCGCGATGGGGACGATGCTGCAGGCGGCCGACCTGACCCTGGACGACTTCGAGGGCTACGAGGGCTGCAACGAGGTCCTCAACGTGACCCGGCCGGACGTGGTCCGCGGCGTGCACGAGGCGTACCTGGCCGCCGGGGCGGACTGCGTCGAGACGAACACCTTCGGCGCCAACCTGGCCAACCTCGGCGAGTACGACATCGCCCACCGGATCCGGGAGTTCTCCGAGTCCGGCGCCCGGATCGCCCGCGAGGCCGCCGACGCCTTCAGCACCCCCGACCGGCCCCGGTTCGTGCTCGGCTCGATCGGGCCCGGCACCAAGCTGCCCACCCTCGGGCACGCCGACTACGCCACGCTGCGCGACGCGTACCAGGAGAACGCCGCCGGCCTGATCGCCGGCGGGGCGGACGCGCTGATCATCGAGACCTGCCAGGACCTGCTCCAGGTGAAGGCGGCGGTGGTCGGCGCGAAGCGGGCGATGGCCGAGATCGGGTCGACGGTGCCGATCATCTGCCACGTCACCGTGGAGACCACCGGCACCATGCTGCTCGGCAGCGAGATCGGTGCGGCGGTGACCGCGATCGAGCCGCTCGGCGTCGACCTGATCGGGCTGAACTGCGCCACCGGCCCGGCGGAGATGAGCGAGCACCTGCGCTACCTCTCGCAGCACGCCGGGGTGCGGCTGTCGGTGATGCCGAACGCCGGCCTGCCGCAGCTGACCGCGGACGGGGCGGTCTACCCGCTGACCCCGGTCGAGCTGGCCGACGCGCTGGAGCGGTTCGTCGTCGAGTACGGCGTCTCGCTGGTCGGCGGCTGTTGCGGCACCACCCCGGAGCACATCCGGGTGGTCGCCGAGCGGCTGCACGGCGCCCGGCCCGGGCCCCGCGAGCCCCGCCACGACCCGGGCGTCTCCTCGATCTACCACCACGTGCCGTTCGCCCAGGACGCCAGCGTGCTGATGGTGGGGGAGCGGACCAACGCCAACGGCTCCAAGGCGTTCCGCGAGGCGATGCTGGCCGCGGACTGGCAGGCGTGCGTGGAGATCGCCCGCAGCCAGGCCCGGGACGGCTCGCACCTGCTGGACCTCTGCGTCGACTACGTCGGCCGGGACGGCACGACGGACATGCGCGAGTTGGCCGGCCGGTTCGCCACCGCGTCCACCCTGCCGATCATGCTGGACTCCACCGAGCCGGCGGTCGTCGAGGCGGGCCTGGAGATGCTCGGTGGCCGGTGCGTGGTCAACTCGGTCAACTTCGAGGACGGCGACGGCCCCGGGTCCCGCTACGCCCGGGTGATGCCGGTGGTCGCCGAGCACGGCGCCGCGGTGGTCGCGCTGCTCATCGACGAGGAGGGTCAGGCCCGCACCAAGGAGTGGAAGGTACGCGTCGCCGAGCGGCTGATCGAGGACCTGACCGGTCGCTGGGGCCTGCGCCGCTCCGACATCCTCATCGACGCGCTGACCTTCCCGATCGCCACCGGCCAGGAGGAGACCCGGCGCGACGGCATCGAGACCATCGAGGCGATCCGGGAGATCGCCCGCCGCTGGCCGGGGGTCAACTTCACCCTGGGCATCTCGAACGTCTCCTTCGGACTCAACCCGGCGGCCCGGCAGGTGCTCAACTCGGTCTTCCTGCACGAGTGCGTGCAGGCCGGGCTGACCTCGGCGATCGTGCACGCCAGCAAGATCCTGCCGATGTCGAAGATCCCCGACGAGCAGCGCGAGATCGCCCTCGACCTGGTCTACGACCGGCGACGCGAGGGCTACGACCCGGTGCAGCGGTTCATCGAGATCTTCGAGGGCGTGGACGCCGCCTCGGCGCGCGCCGGCCGGGCGGAGGAACTGGCCGCGCTGCCGCTGGAGGAGCGGCTCAAGCGGCGGATCATCGACGGCGAGCGCAACGGCCTGGAGGCCGACCTGGACGCCGCGATGGCCGGCGGCCGGACGCCGCTGTCGATCATCAACGACATCCTGCTGGACGGGATGAAGGTGGTCGGCGAGCTGTTCGGCTCCGGGCAGATGCAGTTGCCGTTCGTGCTCCAGTCCGCCGAGGTGATGAAGACCGCGGTGGCCTACCTGGAACCGCACATGGAGAAGGCCGACGACGGCGGGAAGGGCCGGATCGTGCTCGCCACGGTCAAGGGCGACGTGCACGACATCGGCAAGAACCTGGTGGACATCATCCTGTCCAACAACGGCTACGAGGTGGTGAACATCGGCATCAAGCAGCCGATCAACGCCATCCTCGACGCCGCCGAGGAGCACCGGGCCGACGCCATCGGCATGTCCGGGCTGCTGGTCAAGAGCACGGTGATCATGAAGGAGAACCTCGCCGAGATGGCGTCGCGCGGGGTCGCGGAGCGCTGGCCGGTGCTGCTCGGCGGGGCCGCGCTGACCCGGGCGTACGTCGAGGACGACCTGCGGTCGATCTTCCCCGGCCAGGTGCACTACGCCCGGGACGCCTTCGAGGGGCTGTCCCTGATGGATCGGGTGATGACCGCCAAGCGGGGCGGGGCGCCGGTCGTCGACGCCGAGCGGGAGGCGGCCCTGGCGGCCCGCCGGGCGCGCCGGGAGCGGCAGCGGGCCATCGTCAACGAGTCCCTGCCGGAGCTGGACGACGCCTCGGTCCGCTCGGACGTGGCGACCGACGCGGAGGTGCCGGCCCCGCCGTTCTTCGGCACCCGGGTGGTCAAGGGTGTGCCGCTGGCCGACTACGCGGCGCTGCTCGACGAGCGGGCCACCTTCCTCGGGCAGTGGGGCCTGCGCGGCGCCCGGGGCGGCAAGGGGCCGTCCTATGAGGAGCTGGTGGAGACCGAGGGCCGGCCGCGGCTGCGCTACTGGCTGGACCGGCTGATCGCCGACAAGGTGCTGGAGGCGGCCGTGGTCTACGGCTACTTCCCCGCCTACGCCGAGGGCAACGACCTGGTGGTGCTGGACGAGAACGGGCACGCCGAGCGGGCCCGGTTCTCCTTCCCCCGGCAGCGGCAGGAGCGGCGGCTCTGCCTGGCCGACTTCTTCCGCCCTCGGGGCGACCAGCTGGACGTGGTGGCCCTGCAACTGGTCACCGTCGGCCAGCCGGTCAGCGAGTACGCCGCGAAGCTGTTCGCCCGCAACGAGTACCGCGACTACCTGGAGGTGCACGGGCTGTCCGTGCAGCTCACCGAGGCCCTCGCCGAGTACTGGCACCGGCGGATCCGCGCCGAGCTGGTGCTGCCGGGCGGCCGTACGGTCGCCGACGACGACCCGGCGGACCTGGCCGGGCTGCTGCGCACCGACTACCGGGGTTGCCGGTACGCGTTCGGCTACCCGGCCTGCCCCGACCTGGAGGACCGGGCGAAGGTGGTCGAGCTGCTCGGTGCCGAGCGGATCGGGGTGCAGCTGTCGGAGGAGTTCCAGCTCATTCCGGAACAGGCCACCGACGCGATCGTGGTGCACCACCCGGAGGCCAGCTACTTCAACGCCAAATAGTCGGGCGCTCTGGCCTGCACTTCCACGCCCGGCGAGGGCCATTCACCCATGATCATGCCGTCTCCAGGCCGTCACCGCGGCGTTCGGGCCGTGGTCGGCGTGGACCTCACCGAACGCCTTGTCGATGGCCCAGCTGGTGTGGTCCTCACCGTTGGGCAGCAGGTGGGTGTAGCTGTTCGGCCAGTCCGACGATGATGCCCTCCGGGCCGCGGACGTAGCAGAGCGGACAGCTGTCCTCGTACTGCGCCAGCTCGCCGACGAGTTCGGCGCCGTGGGTGCGCAGGCGGGCGACGACGTCCTCGATGTCGTCGACGGCGAACATGATGCGCCGAATGCCCAGCGTGTTGGCCGGTGCATCCTTCGGCTCGGCGCTGATCGCCTTGGGCGTGCGGAACATCGCCAGCTCGATTCGGCCGTGGCCGTCCGGAGTCCGCAGCATGGCGTGTGCTGGTCGATGCTTCGACGACGTCTCGCGGACCGACAGGGATCATGCCGGTTTCCAGGCCGTCATCCGTACTCCGTGGGGGGCGTACATCACGGTGTGACGGTCCGTGCGATGGTAATGACCCTAGGTGGTGGTCACATGATCGACTTTCCTGGCAGGGTTGGGGAATGGCCGCTGGACTCCGCGCTCGTCTGACCGACTGGACCGTGACCGTGCCGCTGCTGGCGGTGCTGCTGCTGGCCCTGACCTGGGGACGGGAGCTGTCCGGCCCGCTCGTCGCGGTGGTGGCCGCGTTCCTGGCCGGGGCGGTGCTGGCCGCCGTCCACCACGCCGAGGTGGTGGCGCACCGGGTGGGGGAGCCGTTCGGCTCGCTGGTGCTCGCGGTGGCCGTCACCGTCATCGAGGTCGCCCTGATCGTCACACTGATGATCAGCGGCGGGGAGAAGACCCAGTCGCTGGCACGCGACACCGTCTTCGCCGCCGTGATGATCACCTGCAACGGGATCCTCGGCCTGTCGTTGCTGATCACCGCGCTGCGTCGCCGGGTGGCGGTGTTCAACTCGGAGGGCACCGGCGGAGCACTGGCCACCGTGGCCACCCTCGCCACGCTGAGCCTGGTGGTGCCGACCTTCACCACCAGCCGACCCGGCCCGCAGTTCAGCCCGGTGCAGCTGGCCTTCGCCGCGGTGGCCTCGCTGGCGCTCTACGGGCTGTTCGTCCTGGTGCAGACCGGCCGGCACCGGGACTACTTCCTGCCGGTCACCAGCGAGGGCGCGGTGATCGAGAGCGACGGGCACGCCGCGCCGCCGTCGACCCGCCAGGCGCTGCTCAGCCTCGGCCTGCTGTTCGTGGCGCTGGTGGCGGTGGTCGGGGACGCCAAGTCGGTCTCCCCGGCGATCGAGTCCGCGGTCGTCAAGGCGAACCTGCCACCGTCGTTCGTCGGCGTGGTGATCGCGCTGTTGGTGCTGCTGCCCGAGACCCTCGCCGCGGTCCGCGCGGCGCGGCGGGACCGGGTGCAGATCAGTCTGAACCTCGCCCTCGGCTCGGCGATGGCCAGCATCGGTCTGACCATCCCGGCGATCGCGCTGGCCATGGTCTGGCTGGAGGGCCCGCTGCTGCTCGGCCTCGGCGGCACCCAGATGACCCTGCTCGCGCTGACCGTGGTCAGCGGGGTGCTGACCGTGGTGCCGGGTCGGGCCACGCTGTTGCAGGGGGGCGTGCACCTGGTGCTGCTCGCCGCGTTCGTCTTCCTCGCCGCCAGCCCCTGATCCGCGCCACCGCACGCGCCCGGCGGCTCAGCCGCCGGCGAGGCGGTCGACGCGGGCGTTCAGGTAGCGCTGCTGCGCCAGGTTGGTCGACCGCGCGGCTGCCGCCCGGTAGGCCTCCCGGGCGGCGGTGCGGTCGCCGAGTAGCTCCAGCAGGTGTGCCCGGACGGCCGGCAGGCGGGGGTTCCCGGCCAGCCGCCCGTCGTCGGCCAGCGCCTCGACCAGGGCGAGTCCGGCCGCCGCGCCCCGGCTCATGGCCACCGCCACCGCGTGGTTGAGCGCCACCACCGGGCTGTCGTCGATCTGCCGGAGCACCTCGTACAGGACGGTGATCTGCGGCCAGTCGGTCGCCTCGGCGCTGGGTGCCTCGTCGTGCACCGCGGCGATCGCCGCCTGCACCTGGTACGGGCCGACCCGGCCTCGGGGGAGCGCGGCGGTGACCAGGGCGACGCCCTCGGCGATCCGGTCCGCCTCCCACCGGCCGCGGTCCTGCTCGGCCAGCGGCACCAGCTCGCCGTGCGGCCCGGTCCGGGCCGGCGCCCGGGCGTCGGTGAGCAGCATCAACGCCAGCAGTCCGGCGACCTCCGGGTCGTCCGGCAGCAGCCGGTGCAGCAGGCGGGTCAGCCGGATCGCCTCGGCCGACAGGTCGGCGCGCAGCAGGGCCGGGCCGGCGGTGCTGGCGTACCCCTCGTTGAAGATCAGGTAGAGCACGTGCAGCACGGCCGCGAGGCGCGCGGCGCGCTCGGCCCCGGCGGGCATGGCGAAGGGCAGGCCGCTGTCGCGGATGCGCTGCTTGCCGCGGGTGATCCGGCGGGTCATCGTGGCTTCCGGCACCAGGAACGCCCGGGCCACCTCGGCGGTGCTCAACCCGCCGACGGCGCGCAGGGTGAGCGCGATCTGCGCGGCCGGCGACAGCGCCGGATGGCAGCACAGGAACAGCAGGGTGAGCGTGTCGTCGGTGTCGGCCGGCGGGCGGTCGGCGGCCGGGGCGACCCGCTGCTCGGGCAGCACCCACCGGGCCACCGTGTCCTCCCGCCGGCGCCGGGCCTGCTCGCTGCGCAGCAGGTCGGTCAGCCGGCGCGACGCCACGGTGATCAGCCAGCCGCGGGGATTCTCCGGTACGCCGTCGCGCGGCCAGCCGGCCGCCGCGATCAGCGCCTCCTGGGTGGCGTCCTCGGCGGCGTCGAAGTGGCCGTAGCGACGCACGAGCGCGCCGAGGACCTGCGGCGCCAGCCGGCGCAGCAGGTCCTCGACGGTCTCCTCGGGCACCGCCGGCTCAACCGTCCAGGTCGGCGATGCCCTCGGCGACCGGTCGCACGTCCACGTACTCGCCGGGGGCGTCCGGGTTGACGAAGCCGGCCGCGATCTCGGTGGCCCGGTCGAAGCTGTCGCACTCCACGACGGTGTAGCCGGCCAGCACCTCCTGAGTCTCCGGGTACGGCCCGTCGGTGACCACCGGGACACCGCCGCTGACCTGCACCCGGCGGGCGTGCACCGGGGCGACCAGCCCGCGCGCGTCCACCAGCTCACCGGATTCGGCCAGCGCCTGGTGGACCTTCACCATGTGGGCGTGCATCGCGGCCACGTCCTCGGCCGACATGGCCGGCTTGCCGGTGGACCGCCCGGCCATCGCGTCGTAGTCCTGCTGGGAGCCGTACAGCAGAATCAGGTACTTCATGTCGCCATCCTCCTCGTCCGGCGCCGCGCGGCGCCGCTCAACCGGAGACGTCGGGGCCGCGACGGCTTTCCGGACACCGTTGTCGCGCCCGCCCCCCGGCGGCGGCGATTGCGCGTCACCTCTAGCATCGATCCGAGTCTTCGACCACGAGGACCGGGGCGGGGATGGAAACGGCGTGGACGTCCAGGTGATGAATGTCCTGACACTGGCGTTCTCCCTGGTGGCGGTGATCGTGTCGACGGTCCTGGCCCTGCGTCAGGCGAAGCTGATGCGGCACAACAACCTGCTGCCGGTGATCGTCGACATCTTCAAGGAGTTCCGCGATCCCGCGTTCAAGGAGCATCTGGACTATCTCCAGCATCGGCTCTGGGCGGAGTATCCACCGACCGGGACGGGGACGTCCGAGTTGGCCGACGAGGGCCGCCGCCACGTCACCGCGGTGGCCGGCTTCTTCAACACCGTGGGGCTGCTGGTCGCCAACAACGTCATCGACGAAACGGTGCCCACCAGTGCCATGGGTGGATCCATCCTCCGGTCGTGGGCGCGGCTGTCGCCGTACATCGTCAACGAGCGGGTCCGGCGCAACGATCCCAACTACCACATGTACTTCGAGGATCTGGCCCGGCGCGCGCTCGACCTGCCACCGTCGAAGCTGCGCGAGAAGCTGACCGTGCGCAGCATGCCGCAGCGTTGGCACTTCGAGGGCTGGGAGGGCCGCGAGCCGGCCGAGGTCGCCGCGATGTTCACCTCGTCGCCGAACACCACGGGCTCGCCCGCCGCGGCCGGCATACCGTCGCAGGCCGTCTCGGCGGCGCCGCGGGGTCCGGGTGCGGAACCCGCCCCGGCCCCCGACGGACGGCCGGCGGAGGAGAGGTAACCGACGGGCGGTCGACGCCTGCCCGGAAGTGCGCGGCACCGAGCTGACCGGCAAGGTGCATCCGGCCGTTACCGTCGAAGGATGACGATGGTATGGGTATCGGTCTGGATCGTCCTGGCTCTCGTCCTGGCCGTCTTCGGATACATCGGATGGCGGGACCGTAGCCGGCTCAGCTCCCCCGACGACACGGCCGCCGACCGTGCCGCCCGCCTCGTTCAGGAGCGGCACGCGGTTGACCTGCACGCTTCGCAGGGCGAGATCTACCTGGGGCGAAACGACTCGTCCGGCTGACCGGACGGCCCGGCCACCGCCAGCCGGTGGACCGGCACCGGCCGCGCCATCCTGCGGCGGTCGCGGCGGCCAGCACGGCTCGGCCGGTCGCGGCCCTGACCCCTGAACCCACGCCGGGAAGTCCTTGCTCGACGTCCCTACCATCGGAACATGACGGCCTGGTGGGTGTTGCTCAGCATCATGGCGCTCGCTGCGGCGGGAGCGTTCGGATACGTGGGCTGGCGGGACCGCCGGCGACTCAGTTCCCCCGACGACACCGCCGCCGCCGGGCAGGCACGGATCGTCCAGGAGCGGCATGCGGCGCAGCGCTACCGGACACAGTCCCACGTCGTCCAGCGGGGCAACCACCCGCACTGAACCGGAGCCGGGCGCGCGCCGTAGATCACGGCGAGGGCATGACGGATGTGCCGTCGGGGTACTGCACGGGCATCGCCGACGCCGGGAGGGGCACTGTGACGGCACGTTCGCACCGGTGGCCGCGCGGGCCGCTGGCCGGGCTGGTGGTGGCACTGGTGGCGAGCGCCGGCTGTTTCGTCGGCGGTGTGTCCGAACCGGACGGTGGCGAGCCCGCGCCGCAGCGTCCCGGCGCGTCGGCCTCGCCCGGGGCGGAGCAGACCCGGGCGGACGGCACCACCAGCGTCGAGGAGTTCCAGCAGGACGTCCGCGACGCGCAGAGCATCGCCGAACGCTACTGGGCCGAGCAGTTCCGGGCCTCGGGGCAGCAGTTCCGGCCGGTCCGGCGGATCATCCCGTACCAGCGTTCCGGCGAGGTGACCTGCGGCGGGCAGGAGATCCCCCGCAACAACGCGGTCTACTGCTCGGCCGGCGACTTCATCGCCTACGACGTCCGCTGGTCGGTGGGGGCGTTCCGCCAGGTCGGCGACGCGTTCGTGTTCTATCTGCTCGGCCACGAGTACGCACACGCCATCCAGGTCCGCCTCGGCATCCGCTACAGCTTCACCATCCAGCAGGAGCTGCAGGCCGACTGCATGGCCGGGGCGTACCTGGGGGACTCGGTGCGCGCCAAGGCGCTGACCCTCGACGAGGGTGACCTGGACGAGTTCCGCGACGGGCTGCTCGCCGTCGGCGACGACCCCGACCAGCCGTGGTTCGCCGAGGGTTCGCACGGCACCGCCGAGCAGCGCACCGAGTCGTTCTTCCGCGGCTACGAGCGGTCCCTGGCCGCCTGCGACCTGCGCTGATCCGGCGCGCATCGGGGACCTCCGGGAACCCGGGCGCGCCGCGACGGCGGCCGGCAGCGCCCCAGCTGGAAACCCCGGCGCAAGGCCGCCCGATGAAGAGCCCACCGGGGCCCGCCTGGCCACGTGCCCGGCGTGATACCGCTGAGGCATAGTGATGACTCAGGGGTATCACGGTCGGCGGCGAGTGCGGCGGGGTGCCGACGACACGTCGTGGCCGGCGGCCACCGGCACGACCCCGGCGAGCCCGCCCCCGAGCGCGCCCGGCGGGCGCCGGTGGTCGGGCAGGTCACTCGACGGCACCTCCGGCGGGCCGCCCGCGCCCCGGTTGAGAGGATCCGGGCGTGACCGACTCGCCGCGCAGTCCCCATCCCGCCGCCGCCCTCTTCGACATGGACGGCACCCTGGTCGACAGCGAGAAGCTGTGGGACGTCGCGTTGCACGAACTGGCCGCCGAGTACGGCGGCACGCTCTCCGACGCCGCCCGCAAGGCGATGGTCGGCACCAGCATGGCGGAGTCGATGCGGATCCTGCACGACGACCTGGGCCAGCCGGAGCGCGACCTGCAGGCCAGCGCGGCGTGGATCGACGCCCGGATCCTGGAACTGTTCCGCACCGGGCTGCGCTGGCGTCCCGGCGCGCTGAACCTGCTGCGGGCGGTCCGGGCGGCGGGCATCGCCACCGCCCTGGTCACCTCCAGCGGCCGGCCGCTGGTGGAGATCGCGCTGGACACCCTCGGCCGGGACAGTTTCGATGCGGTGGTCTGCGGTGACGAGGTGGACGCCACCAAGCCGCACCCCGAGCCGTACCTGACCGCCGCCCGGCTGCTCGACGTGCCGATCGCCCGTTGCGTGGCCATCGAAGACTCGCCGACCGGGGTGGCCAGCGCGCTCGCCGCCGGGGCGGCGGTGCTGGCCGTGCCGGCCGAGGTGCCGATCGCCGCGATGGACGGCGTACACCAGCTGGAGAGCCTCACCGACGCGGACCTGGAGCTGCTGTCCGCCCTGCTCGGCGAAGCCCCGACCGGATGACGGAGAAGGGGCCCGCCGGTCGGCGGGCCCCTTCTCACCGCGGGGGACCTCAGTCGTGGGCGATGGCGCCCAGCACGTTGATCCGGGCGGCCCGGACCGCCGGCAGCACCGCGGCGATCACCCCGACGATCGCGGCCAGGCCGAGGAAGATCCCCATCTGCGACCAGGGCAGCACCAGGTCCGTGATTCCCTCGTCCTTCAGCGCCTCGACCACCGCGGCGCCGAGCCCGCTGCCGACCGCCACGCCGAGCAGCGCGCCGAACACCGAGATCACCACCGCCTCCACCGTGATCATCCGCATGGTCTGCGCCCGGCGCAGCCCGATGGCCCGCAGCAGCCCCAGCTCCCGGGTGCGCTCCAGCACCGACAGCGCCAGGGTGTTGATGATGCCGAGCACGGCGATCACGATGGCCAGCGCCAGCAGGATCTGGATCATCGTGAGCAGCCCGTCCAGCTGACCGGCCTGCTGCTCGATGAACGCGTCCCGGTCGGCCACCGACACCTCGGGCGAGTCGGCCAGCAGCGCCTCGACCTGCGGCTGCACCGAGGCCACCGAGGTGCCGGGGGTCAGCTGGATGAAGCCCTGGATCGGCTGCGGGATGCTGAACTCGCGCGCCGCCGCCGGCGGCAGCAGCACCGGGTTGGTCAGCTGCGAGCTGGCGTAGATGCCGCTCACGGTGTAGGTGCGCGCCTCGCCGCGGGCCAGCTGCACCGGCACCTGGGAGCCGACGGAGAGCCCCCGCGACTTCGCGGTGTCCGAGCTGACCAGCATCTGGTCCGGCGCGAGCCGGTCGATGTCACCGGCGGTGGGGGTGGCCCCGAAGATCTGCCGCAGCGCGGCCACGTCGCTGCTCGCCGCCACCCAGGTCCGCTCGCCGCCGACCAGCGCCATGTCGCCGTACTCGCCGTCGACCAGGCGTACGCCGGGGATCGCCGCCGCCTTCTCCAGCACCGCCGGGTCGAAGCTCGGCGGCCGCGGGCCGCTCTGCACCCCGGAGATCACCAGCTCGGCCTTGATGGTGTCCTGGGCCAGGCCGCTGATGCTGCTCTTCGCCGAGTCCAGGATCACCGTCACGCCGGTGACCAGGGCGATGCCCACCATCAGCGCGGCGGCGGTGATGGCGGTACGCCGCGGGTTGCGCCCGGAGTTGAGCCGACCCAGCTTGCCCGGCACCGACCAGGCGAAGATCGCGCCTAGCAGGCTCACCACCGGCCGGCTGATCAGCGGGGTCAGCAGCGCCACGCCGATGAAGGCGAAGAGCACCCCACCGAGGATGGTGGCCAGGGTGTTGTCCCCGGCGTTGCCGGTCAACCCCAGGGCCAGCAGCGTGGCGCCGATCGCGGTGACGACACCACCGGCCACGGTGATCTTGGTTAGCGGGCGGTCCGGCGTCGCCACGTCCTGCATCGCCGCGATCGGCGGGATCCGGGACGCCCGCAGCGCCGGCAGCAGCGCCGCCACCACGGTGATCACCAGGCCGACGGAGAACGCGCCGATCACGGCGGACGACGGCACGCCGAGCCCGGCCAGGGTCAGCCCGCCGGCGAAGGTGCTGAACAGGTACGCCAGCAGCGCGCCGATGCCGATGCCGGCGCCGAGACCGAGCACCGAGGCGATCAGGCCCACCGCGACGGCCTCCAGCACCACCGACCCGATGATCTGCTTGCCGCTGGCCCCGATGGCGCGCATCAGCGCCAGCTCGCGGGTGCGCTGGGCCACGATGATCGAGAAGGTGTTCAGGATCAGGAAGGTGCCCACCAGCAGCGCCACCGCGGCGAAGCCGAGCAGGATCCGGTTGAAGAAGGTCAGCGCCTCCTTCAGCCCGGCCGCCGCGTCGGCGGAGAGCTGCTCGCCGGTCTTCACCTCGTACCCGTCGCCCACCGCGGCGGCCACCGCGTCGCGCAGCGACTCGTCGGACACCCCGTCGGCGGCCTTGACCGACACGCTGTTGTAGGTGTCCGGGGCGCCGAGCATCAGCTGCTGCGCGACCGGCGTGGTGAACATGATCTCGTTGGCGCCGCCGATCGAGTCCCGGCCACCGCTGTAGCCGAAGACGCCGACGATGGTGAACTCGCGCTTCGGCTCCAGGGTCAGCACGCCGACCCGGTCGCCGACCTTCACCTTGCCGGCCGTCGCGAGCGCCTTGTTGACCACGATCTCGTCGGCGGCCTGCGGCCCCCGCCCCTCGCGCAGCTGCACCAGGTCGTTCTCACCGGTCCAGTTCTCACCCAGCTGCGGCGGGCCGAAGGAGGTCACCACCTTGCCGTTGCTGCCGATCAGCCGTGCCCCGTCGGCGGCGACCACCCCGGTGGCCTCGGCCACCCCGGGCACCGCCTTGACCTTGTCGAGCGTGGCCGCCGGGAATGGCGGGGAGACCTGCTCACCCTCGGTCTCGCCGAGCGCGATCTTCGGCTTGGCGGCGACGTTGACGTCCACCCCCTCGTACGCGTCCGCGAAGATCGCGTCGAACGAGCGGCCCAGGGTGTCGGTGAGCACGAACGCGCCCGAGACGAACATGACCCCGAGCACCACCGCCAGGCCGGACAGAATGAGCCGGACCTTGCGGGCCAGCAGGCTCTTCAGTGTCGCCCGGAACATCAGTTGCCCACCTCGGCGGCGTGCGTGTCCAGCTTCTTCATGGTGTCCAGCACCGTCTCGGCGGTCGGCTCGATCAGTTCGGAGACGATCTGCCCGTCGGCGAGGAAGACCACCCGGTCGGCGTACGCGGCGGCGGTCGGGTCGTGGGTGACCATCACGATGGTCTGCCCGTGCTCGCGTACCGAGTTGCGCAGGAAGTTCAGCACCTCGGCGCCGGAGCGCGAGTCCAGGTTGCCGGTCGGCTCGTCGGCGAAGATCACCTCGGGCCGGGAGACCAGCGCACGCGCGCACGCCACCCGCTGCTGCTGGCCGCCGGAGAGCTGCGCCGGCCGGTGGTTCAGCCGGTCCCGCAGGCCCACCGTGGCGATCACCGTGTCGTACCAGGCCGGGTCGGGCTTGCGGCCGGCGATCGACAGCGGCAGCAGGATGTTCTCCTTCGCGGTCAGCGTCGGCAGCAGGTTGAACTGCTGGAAGATGAAGCCCACCTTGTCGCGGCGCAGCTTCGTCAGCCCCGAGTCGCCCAGGCCGGTGACCGTGGTGTCGCCGATCGACACGGTGCCCCGGGTCACCGAGTCCAGCCCGGCCAGGCAGTGCATCAACGTCGACTTGCCCGACCCGGACGGCCCCATGATCGCCGTGAACCGGCCCCGTTCGAACTCCGCGCTGACCCCCCGCAGCGCGACGACCTGCGCCTCACCGCTGCCGTACACCTTCCACACGTCGTTCGCCCGGGCCGCGGCCTGCGCCTGCTGGCCTACCGCTGCGGTCACGTCATGCACCTCTTCCTCTGAATTCGATCCGCGCCGCCCCCGCTGGTCCGGCACGGCAGTCCCCATCATCTGTGCTCCCCGGCGCCGATCCGTCCGACTCCGGGGGGAACCGGGGCGGATTTCGCGCTGCGGGTGCCCCCCATCGCCGACTCAGGGTTGCCCCTGAGCCGGCGGCCGGTCGACCTGTGTTTCCGCCGACCGGGACCGATCCTGCATACTGACGCCGCGTCAGGGTCAACCGCGCCGCGCCGTCTTCCGTCACGGTAGGTGACCAGGACAACCGCGCCGTCGCCCCGCGGGCGGATCCCCGGGTACGCCCCGGGCGGTAGCCCGACGGGGACGCGCTACGCCCGGGGGCGGACCAGTCCCGACTCGTACGCCAGCACCACCGCCTGCACCCGGTCGCGCAGCCCCAGCTTGGTCAGCACGTGCCCGACATGGGTCTTGATCGTGGTCTCGCTCACCGACAACGCCCGGGCGATCTCGGCGTTGGACAGGCCCCGGGCGACGTGCACCAGCACCTCCCGCTCCCGTTCGGTGAGCGCGTCCAGCGTCCTCGGCGGGGTCGCCGCCGGGTCCGGCAGCACGTCGGCGAAGCGGTCCAGCAGCCGCCTGAGGATCCGCGGGCCGACCACCGCGTCCCCGGCGGCCACCGTCCGGATCGCGGTGACCAGGTCGTCGGCGGGCACGTCCTTGGCCAGGAAGCCGCTCGCCCCGGCCCGCAGCGCCCCCACCACGTACTCGTCGAGGTCGAAGGTGGTCAGGATCAGCACCCGCACCGGCAGGCGGGCCTCGACGATGGTCCGGGTCGCGGCGACCCCGTCCATCCGGGGCATCCGGATGTCCATCAGCACCACGTCCGGCAGCAGCCGCCGGGACAGCTCCACCGCCTCCACCCCGTCGCCCGCCTCGGCGACGATGTCCAGGTCGTTCTCCGCGCCGAGCACCATCCGGAACCCGGTGCGCAGCAGCGGCTGGTCGTCGGCGAGCAGGATCCGCACCGGCCGCGCCGGTGCCGTCGGGTCGGTCATCCGCTCTCCCTGCTCCCGCTCTGCTGACTGTCCCCCGCTGCCGGCCGGCCTGACCGGCGCGTCCCCCCGGCTGCCGCCGAGCGGTCACGCCGGACGGGTGCCCGCCGGCTCCACCGGAATCCTCGCGTACACCCGGAAGCCGCCGCCGGGGCGCGCCCCGATGCGCAGGACCCCACCGTAGAGGCCGACCCGCTCCCGCATCCCGACCAGTCCGTGCCCGATCCGGTCGGTTCCGGGGTGCGGCCCGCGCCCGGTGTCGGTCACCTCCACCTCGACGGCGTCGGCGCCGAAGCCCAGCCGCACCTGCGCGGTCGCCGCCCCGGCGTGCTTGAGCGCGTTGGTCAGCGCCTCCTGCGCGATCCGGTACAGCGTCAGCGCCACCCCCTGCTCCATCGCCCCGGGGGTGCCCTCCACCCGCAGGGTGACCGGCAGGCCCGCCTCGCGTACCTGGTCGACGAGCGCCCCGATGCCGGCCAGCCCCGGCTGCGGGGCCAGGTCGGCCGCCGGCTCGGCGTCGGTGCGCAGCACGTCCAGCAGCCGGCGCAGCTCCCGCAGGGTGGCCCGGCCGGTCTCCTCGATGGTGGCGACCGCCTCGTCCGCCGCGTCCGGGTCCCGCCGCAGCACCCGGCGCGCCCCGGTGGCCAGCACCCCCATCACGCTGACGTGGTGGGCGACCACGTCGTGCAGTTCCCGGGCGATCCGCCGGCGCTCGTCGGCGACGGCCTGCTCGGCCAGGGCCCGCTGGTTCTCCTCGGCCACCCGGGCGCGCTCGCGCAACGCCTCGGTCGACGTCCGCCGGGCGTGCACCGTGCGGCCCACCGAGAACGCCACGGCCCCGACCAGCAGGTTGTTCAACACCAGGGAGGCGGGGGAGACCTCGAGCACGCCGGCCGGCGGGGACAACGCGCTCACCACCGTCACGGGCAGCCACAGCAGCACCGCGGCGGCGACCGCCTCCCGTACCGCGCGCCGCGCGGCGATCGAGTAGGTGAGCACGACGAAGGCCAGCCCCTGCGTGCTCGGCCCGACGTCGAGCAGCGCGGGCAGGACCAGCGTGGCCACCGCCGCGCCCACCGCCGGCCACGGCGCCACCCGGCGCAGCGCCGCCGGCGCCGCGCAGAGCGCGCTCCAGCCCAGCGCCGCCGGCAGCGGCCGGGGCCACAGCTCGCGCGGGGTGAGCAGGGTGAACAGCGCCTCCGCCGCGACCAGCCCGGCGGCGAGCAGCGCGTCGGCGACCAGCGGGTGCCGGCGCGACCACTCCCTCGGGCCTGACGTCATACCGGAACGCTAGCCGTCGCGACCCGCCGGAAAGATCGTCGCCGGCGGTGAGCCGCCCTCCTCCCTGCGGAGGAGACGACCCGCCCCCGCCTCAGGGGCGGCGGCGCGCCGACCGGTGGTCACTCGTCGGCGCCGGGGGGCGTCGGCCGGGACCGGGCGTCGCGTAGCGGATCGGGCGCGGACACCGCGGTGGGGAACGGCGGCGGGGTGCCCCCGTAGCTCGGGCAGAGCGCCTGGTGGCTGCACCAGTCGCAGAGCCGGCTCGGCCGGGGGCGGAAATCCTGCCCGGCGGTGGCCTGCTCGATCGCCCGCCACAGCGCCACCACCGTGCGCTCGAAGCGGACCAGCTCGTCGGCGTCCGGCGCGTAGTCGCAGACCTCCGCGTCCTTGAGGTAGAGCAGCCGGAGCACCCGGGGCACCACGCCGCGGGTGCGCCACAGCACCAGCGCGTAGAACTTCAGCTGGAACAGCGCCCGGGCCTCGAACGCCTCCCGTGGCGCGCCGCCGGTCTTGTAGTCGACCACCCGCAGCGCGCCGTCGGGCGCGACGTCGAGCCGGTCGAGGTAGCCCCGGATGAGCAGCTCGTCGTCGACCACCGCGGAGATCAGGCTCTCCCGCTCGGCCGGCTCCAGCCGGCGTGGATCCTCGACGGCGAAGTAGCCGTCGAGCAGGGCGGTGGCGGAGCGGAGGAACCCGGCCACGGCCTGCTCGTCGCCCTCGGCGAACAGCCCCGCCAACTCCGGCTGCTCGGTGACCAGCCGGTCCCACTGGGGGGCCACCAGGTCACCGGCGGCGGCCGGGGTGCGGCCGTCGGCCGGCAGGTCGAACAGCCGCTCCAGCACCGCGTGCACCAGGGTGCCCCGGGCCTGCTCGACCGTGGGCCGCTCGGGCAGCCGGTCGATGCTGCGGAAGCGGTAGAGCAGCGGGCAGGTCTTGAAATCCGCCGCCCGCGACGGTGACAGCGAGGCCCGCACCGTCGCCGGCACCTCCGCCGGGGCCACGGGCTGCTGGGTGATCACCGGTTCCGCCGTCATGCCCGGAAGGTTAGGGCACCGGTGTGACAGCACCACGCCCCGCCGCCCCGCGCGCCGCGACGGGTGCGGTCCGTAGCATCGACCCGGTGGAGGAGCAGACCGAGCGACCGCGACCCCGGCCACAGCGGCGCGCCGGCCTGACCGTGGGCCGGGTGTTCGGGGTGCCGCTGCACCTCAACGGCTCGATGCTGCTGCTGGCCGCCCTGGTCACCGTGCTGTACGCCGAGTTCGCCCGCCGCCAGCTGGCCCTGCCGCAGCTCAGCGGATACCTGATCGGCTTCGGTTTCGTGGTGTCGCTGCTCGGCTCGGTGCTGCTGCACGAGCTGGGGCACGCGCTGACCGCCCGCCGGTTCGGCATCGGTGTGCGCGGCATCACCCTGGAGCTGCTCGGCGGGTACACCGAGATGGACCGCGACGCCCCCACCCCCCGGGTCGACCTGCTGGTGTCGCTGGCCGGGCCGGCGGTCTCCGCCGTGCTCGGCGTGGCCGCGGTCGCCGCGACGCTCGCCCTGCCCGACCGCACGGTGGCCAACCAGCTCGCCTTCCAGCTCGCGGTGAGCAACGTGATCGTCGCGCTGTTCAACATCCTGCCCGGGCTGCCGCTGGACGGCGGGCGGGCGCTGCGCGCCGCGGTGTGGGCGCTCACCCGGGACCGGCACCGCGGCACCGAGGTCGCCGGCTGGGTCGGGCGGATCGTCGCGGTCGGCACCGCGCTGCTGGTCGCCGCGCTCACCGCCGCCGGGCGGCTGGCGCCGCTGGCGCTGCCGCTGATGCTGCTGGTCGCGTTCACCCTGTGGCGGGGCGCCGGCCAGTCGATCCGGGTGGCCCGGGTCAGCCGCCGGTTCCCGCTGATCGACCTGTCCCGGCTGGCCCGCCCGGTGCTGACCGTGCCCACCGGCACCCCGCTGGCCGAGGCGCACCGCCGGCGGGCCGCCGGCGCCGAGCCCGGCGCCGCGCTGCTGGTCGCCGACTCGGCCGGCCGGCCGGTCGCCCTGGTCGACCCGGTCGCGGCCGAGGCGGTGCCGGTGGAGCGCCGCCCCTGGCTGGCGGTCGACGCGGTGTCCCGGTCGCTGGCCGGCCTGCCGGCCCTGCCGGTCGGGCTCGACGGGGAGCGGGTGATGGAGACCGTGCAGGCCCACCCGGGCGCACAGTACGTGGTGACCGCAGGCGAAGATGTCGTCGGCGTTCTGCACATCGCGGATCTCGCCCAGCTCCTCGAACCCGACCGGAAGATGAACACGTGACCGCGACTCCCTCCGCCCAGGCCGACCCGGGCGCTCCGGCGCCCGCCGACACCCCGGCGCTGACCCCCGTGCACCGCGGGCCGTTCCGGCCCGGCGACCGGGTGCAGCTGACCGACCCGAAGGGGCGGATGCACACGGTCACCCTGGAGCCGGGCAAGGCCTTCCACACCCACCGGGGCATCCTGGAGCACGACGCGCTGATCGGGCTGCCCGACGGCAGCGTGGTCACCACCTCCGGCGGCGGCACCGCCTTCCTGGCGCTGCGACCACTGCTGTCGGACTACGTGCTCTCCATGCCCCGCGGCGCACAGGTGATCTACCCGAAGGACGCCGCCCAGATCGTCGCCATGGGCGACATCTTCCCCGGCGCCAAGGTGCTGGAGGCCGGGGCCGGCTCCGGGGCGCTGAGCTGCTCGCTGCTGCGCGCGGTGGGCACCGAGGGGGAGCTGCACTCGTACGAGCTGCGCGACGACTTCGCCCAGATC
This sequence comes from Micromonospora sp. R311, assembly GCF_056780015.1. Taxonomy (NCBI): domain Bacteria; kingdom Bacillati; phylum Actinomycetota; class Actinomycetes; order Micromonosporales; family Micromonosporaceae; genus Micromonospora; species Micromonospora sp. R311. The sequence continues at coordinate 168,553 of NZ_JBSWCE010000010.1, read as the reverse complement.
GCCAAGCGCAACGTGGAGGCGTTCTTTCACGGGCCGCACCCGGCCTGGCAGCTGCACGTGGGCGACGTCGCCGAGTGCGCCGAGACCGGCTTCGACCGGATCATCCTGGACATGCTCACCCCGTGGGAGACCCTCGACATGGTCGAGCGGGCGCTGCTGCCCGGCGGCGTGTTCATCGGCTACGTGGCCACCACCCCCCAGCTGTCCGAGCTGGTGGAGGCGCTGCGCGAGCGCGGCGGCTGGACCGAGCCGCGGGCCTGGGAGTCGCTGGTGCGCGACTGGCACGCCGAGGGCCTCGCCGTCCGCCCGGACCACCGCATGATCGCGCACACCGCCTTCCTGGTGTCCGCGCGTAAGCTCGCCCCCGGCGTGACCGCGCCGCCGCGGCGGCGCAAGCCCAGCAAGGGCACCGAGGCGTACGTGCAGCGCCGGCAGGCGCTGCGCGAGGCCGAGGCGGCCCGTCAGGAGGCGGCCGCCCGGGCCGCCGGTGGGCAGCCCGACTCGACGGGGGAGATGGACAGGCCGTGACGGCGGAATGGGGCGGCTGGGAGTGAACGGGCGGATCCCGCCGGTCGGTGCGGGCCGGTGGTGCGACCCTCGGGCGGCGGCATGAGCGGGCGGATGATCAGGCTCGGCGCGGTGCTGCCTCAGGCCGGCCCGGGGTGTAGCGGGGTGTCGGCATGAGCCGGCCCGGCTTCGGTGGGGGTGACCTGCCGGCGGTGTTCCCGGACTGGTCTCCCTACCAGGATCTCGAGTCGGCGGCCCGGGCCTACCTGCGGGACCCGGACGTGGCGCTGGAGGCGCTCGGCGGGGTGCTGCGCGGGGCGTCGGTGCTCGGCTTCACCCTGGAACGCTTCGTCAACGAGGTGAACGGGGTGTGGCAGGAGGTCGTCGTCTGCGACGGCAGCCGGCTCATCCTCTGGCACGGCGAGGACGTCCCGCCGGGGGAGGGGCCGCCCGGTTCGATGACCTCGTCGCTGCGGGTGGTGCCGGTCTCCACGGTCACCGAGGTGGGCTGCCGGCGCCGACTCACCCGCGGCGACAACGGCGAGATCCGGGTCGACAGCATCGACGTCTACCTGCTGCTGACCTCGCTCGACGAGGCTCCGCCGAGCGAGGAGACGGCCGGGGCGCCCCGGCACGACGCGCTGCGGTTCGGCAAGACCCTCGACGACGGCGGCGCCGGGCAGATCGCCCGGCTGGAGGAGTTCGCCCGCCTGGTCGCCTCGGTGGTCGGGCGTCCCCTGCTCTGAGCGGCCGGCGGATCCTGGCCCCTGGCCCGGGACGCGGGGGCGTCGGGGGGCCCGGCGCCCCGCCGGCGGCCAGGCCGGTCAGTCCTCGGCGTCGGGGCCGGCGACCTCGGCGCCGTCGCTGCCGCGCACCACGTGGATGCACTCGCCGGGGCACTCCCTCGCCGAGTCGATCACCTCGAGGCGCAGGTGCGCGGGGACGTCGACCCGGCTGCCCGGGGCCTGGCGCAGCTCTCCGTCGGCCCCCTTGACGTAGGCCAGGCCGTCGACGTCGAACTCGAAGACCTCCGGGGCGTACTGCACGCAGAGCCCGTCGCCGGTGCAGAGGTCCTGATCGACCCAGACCTGCAGCTGGTCGGTCGCGACCTCGGCCACGGGCGCACCCCCCATGTTCTCCCGTCCCACGCCCCGACGGTACCCGAACGCCCGTACGGCCCCACCGGCCCACCCTTGGCGATCAAGGTTCGGTGACGAGGGCGTTGCGCGGGACCGAATCGGCCTCATAGCGGCTAGTGTTAGGGCAGAACGTTCAAGCCCCCCGGGGAGGTGGGACGTGGCACGCAGCGACGACGCGGACTCGCGCGCCGCACGGTGGGAGAAGGAGGCCCACGATCTCTCCACGCAGGTCGCGTTCCTGCAAGAGGAACTCGCTCTGGTGCGGCGCAAGTTGACCGAAAGCCCCCGACACGTCCGGCAGCTCGAAGAGCGGCTGGCGGCCACCCAGGCACAGTTGGCGCGGCTGACCGAGAACAACGACCGGCTCGTGAGCACCCTCAAGGAGGCTCGCGCGCAGATCGTGACGCTCAAGGAGGAGATCGACCGCCTCGCGCAACCGCCGAGTGGCTACGGCGTCTTCCTGGCGCGACACGACGACGGCACGGTGGACGTCTTCACCGGCGGCCGCAAGCTCCGGGTGGCCGTCTCGCCCTCGCTCGACGTGGCCGAGCTGCGGCGCGGCCAGGAGGTCCTGCTCAACGACGCGCTCAACATCGTCGACGCGTTCGGCTACGAGCGGGTCGGCGAGGTGGTGATGCTCAAGGAGATCCTCGAGGGTCCCGGCGGCGCTCCGGGCGACCGGGCGCTGGTGGTCTCCCACTCCGACGAGGAGCGGATCGTCCACCTGGCCGAAGCCCTGATCGGCTCGCCGATCCGGGCCGGCGACTCGCTCATGATCGAACCGCGCTCGGCGTACGCCTACGAGCGGATCCCCAAGAGCGAGGTCGAGGAACTGGTCCTCGAGGAGGTGCCCGACGTCGACTACAGCGACATCGGTGGCCTCCAGTCGCAGATCGAGCAGATCCGCGACGCGGTGGAGCTGCCCTTCCTGCACGCCGACCTGTTCCGCGAGCACCAGCTCCGCCCGCCGAAGGGCATCCTGCTCTACGGCCCGCCCGGCTGCGGCAAGACCCTCATCGCCAAGGCGGTGGCCAACTCGCTGGCCAAGAAGATCGCCGAGCGGCGCGGCGAGGAGAAGCACACCAGCTACTTCCTCAACATCAAGGGCCCGGAGCTGCTCAACAAGTACGTCGGCGAGACCGAGCGGCACATCCGGCTGATCTTCCAGCGGGCCCGGGAGAAGGCCGGCGAGGGCACCCCGGTGATCGTGTTCTTCGACGAGATGGACTCGGTCTTCCGCACCCGCGGTTCCGGCGTCTCCTCGGACGTGGAGAACACCATCGTCCCGCAGCTGCTCAGCGAGATCGACGGCGTCGAGGGCCTGGAGAACGTCATCGTCATCGGCGCCTCCAACCGGGAAGACATGATCGACCCGGCGATCCTGCGGCCCGGCCGGCTCGACGTGAAGATCAAGATCGAGCGGCCGGACGCCGAGGCGGCGAAGGACATCTTCTCCAAGTACATCCTCTCCGGGCTGCCGCTGCACCCGGACGACCTGGCCGAACACGGCGGCGACCCCCAGGCCACCGTTGCCGCCATGATCGACGCGGTCGTGCTGCGGATGTACTCGGAGACCGAGGAGAACCGGTTCCTCGAGGTCACCTACGCCAACGGCGACAAGGAAGTCCTCTACTTCAAGGACTTCAACTCCGGCGCGATGATCCAGAACATCGTCGACCGGGGCAAGAAGATGGCCATCAAGGAGTTCCTCACCTCGGGCCGCAAGGGGCTGCGCCTGCAGCACCTGCTCGACGCCTGCGTCGACGAGTTCCGCGAGAACGAGGATCTGCCCAACACCACCAACCCGGACGACTGGGCCCGCATCTCCGGCAAGAAGGGCGAGCGGATCGTCTACATCCGCACCCTCGTCTCCGGCGGCAAGGGCGCCGAGGCCGGCCGGTCCATCGAGACCGCCAGCAACACCGGCCAGTACCTGTAACCGGCCCGAGCGAACGGGGTCCGCGGCGATGCCGCGGACCCCGTCGTCGTGTCACCAGACGTTCATCGCGCCGGGGCGCGCCCGACGGGCGGGCCGCCGGAGGCGTCGGTAAGCTTCCGGCTACCGCCTCATCGACCCGCCGAGGATCCGCGTGCCGTCCGAGCTCACCGTCGTCGCACCGCCGACCACGGCAACCGGTGCCACGCAACCGCCCACCCCGAGCCGACGCCGCTGGCGGCGACCGCTGCTGGTCCTGGCGCCACTCGCGGCGGCCTGGGCCGTACCCGTCGCCGTGCACGCCCTGCACCAGGACTGGCTGCTGCCCCCGCTGGTCCTGCTCGCCACGGCGAGCATCCTGCGCGGCGGGCGCACCCTGATCGACCGGCTGATGCTGGCCCTCGCACTGCTCCTCGGCGCGGCCACCGCCGGCGGGCTGCTCTTCACGGTCTGGCCCTGGGGCATGCGACCGGTGCCGCTGGCCGGCCTCGCGTCCACCCTGCTCGTCCTCGCCGCGATCGCACTGCGTCGACGTCCCCGGCTGCCACGCCCCGGCTGGGTCGACCTGTTCCCCGTCGCCGGCACCGCCGTGATCGTCGGCTACCTCGCCGCCCCGTGGCAGCGCGCCACCGACCTCGCCGGCCAGCTCACCATCCTCGGCCGCGGCGAGGACAACTGGCGACACCTGGCGCTCTTCGACGTCCTGGGCCGCCTCGGCGGCTACGCCTTCCTCGACCCCGCCGCCGGCGACCAGATCGTCTCGAAACTGCACTACTACCCGCAGGGCTGGCACCTGGTCACCGCCATGCTCGACGGCTTCCTCGTGCCCGTCGGCAGCACGCCCCGCGGCCCCGCGGCCGTCGACCACTACGCCGGCTGGGTGATGGCCGGCTTCGGGCTGCTCGTGTTCGTCCTGCTGTGGGCCGCGCAGCGCATCTCCGGCCCCCTCCACCCGCTGCACCGCACCGTGCTGACGGTGGTCGTCGGCGCGCTCGTCCTCGGCACCCAACTGCCCCGGCTGCTCGTCGCCGGCTTCCCGACCGAGGTCCTCGGGCTGGCGCTGACGGTGCTCCTCGCCGCGCTGGTCGGGCGGCCGGTGGCCGGCACCCGCGAGCAGGTCGCGCTGCTCGGCGCGCTGCTCGTCGCCGTCGGCTTCACCTACTACCTCTTCCTCCCGCCCGCTGCCGTGCTGGTGCTCTGCTGGGTGGTCGGGCACCGGCGGGAGGCGCTGCGCCGCTGGGTCAGCGTGCTCTCGATCGGCCTGGCGAGCGCCACTCTCGCCCTGATCGCGCCGCTGCTCGGCGTGCTCCGGGCCGGCCAGACCGAGGCGCTGGTCGCCACCTCCGGCATAGCAGCCCTCATCGAGTCCTGGCGCGCCCTCGGCTGGCTCGGCGGCATCGTCGGAGTCGCGCTGATCGGGCAGGTCCGGCACGTTGACCCCGCCTGGCGCCGCTGGCTGCTCGTCTGCGTCGTCGGGGTCGCCCTGCCACTCGGCATCGCCTGGCACAACACCGCCGCCGGCGGGCAGCCCGGCTACTACTTCAACAAGGCCTCCCACCTGGCCACCGCGCTGCTCATCGTCGGCACCGCCGCGGTGGTGCGGCTGCTGCCCGTACCCCGGCCCGCCCGGACCCTGCGCGGGGTCGGCTCCACCGCCGACGGCGTGCTGAGCGCGGTGGCCGTCATGGCCGTCGCGGTCGGGCTCTGCGGCGTCACCGGATGGCACCCCAGCCTGCTCGTGGCGAACGAGAAGACCTGGACGCAGCGCTGGGTCCACCAGGACCTGCACCTGCCGTCCAGAGTGGCCTGGACCTGCGCCGAGGCGCAGCGGCGCTACCCCGACCTACCCGGCACCACCACGATCGTCGTCGACCGCGGCCCCTACCGTGGCTATGTCGCGACGCTCTGCCTCTCGGCCCTGCACGGCACCACCGCGCGCACCGAACCCGGCCTCTACGACCTGCCCTTCGTCGAGCCCGACCGGACCCTGCAGATCGTGCCGCGGATCTCCGGGCCGATCCGGTTGATCGCCACCGACCCGCGGGCCGAGCGCCGGATCCGGTGGATGCTCCGCAACGACCCCCGGCTGCGCGAGCGGGTCACCTGGGTGCCCCTCACCGTGCCCGAGTGCGACGTGCTGCCCCCGAGCACGCCCGCCGGCGCCGAGCCGGCGACACCAGATCCGGCTGCGCCGGCGTGCCCCCCGGCATCCTGAGGCGGACTACGCTCGACTGGACGGGGGACCGGTCGGGCGAGCGAAGCGGGTAGGTTGATGAGCGTAAGACGGATCATGGGCACCGAGGTCGAGTACGGCATCTCCGTACCGGGCCAGGCCGGGGCCAACCCGATGGTCACCTCGTCCCAGGTGGTCAACGCCTACGGGGCGCGCCCGGAACTCAACCGCGGCGGGCGGGCCCGCTGGGACTACGAGGAGGAGTCGCCGCTGCGCGACGCGCGGGGCTTCACCTACTCCGGGGCCGCCTACGACCCCGCCGAGGCGCTGGCCGACGAGGACCTCGGCCTGGCCAACGTGATACTCACCAACGGTGCCCGGCTCTACGTCGACCACGCCCACCCGGAGTACTCCACGCCCGAGGTGACCAACCCGCGGGACCTGGTCCGCTGGGACAAGGCCGGCGAGCGGGTGATGGCCGAGGCGGCCCGCCGCGCCGCCACCATCCCCGGCACCCAGCCGATCCACCTCTACAAGAACAACACCGACAACAAGGGCGCCAGCTACGGCGCCCACGAGAACTACCTGATGCGCCGGCAGACCCCGTTCGCGGACATCGTGGCGTACCTGACCCCGTTCTTCGTCACCCGGCAGATCGTCTGCGGCGCGGGCCGGGTCGGCATCGGCCAGGACGGCGGGCAGAGCGGCTTCCAGATCTCCCAGCGGGCCGACTTCTTCGAGGTCGAGGTCGGGTTGGAGACCACCCTCAAGCGGCCGATCATCAACACCCGGGACGAGCCGCACGCCGACGCGGACAAGTACCGCCGGCTGCACGTCATCATCGGCGACGCCAACCTGTCGGAGATCTCGACCTACCTCAAGGTCGGCACCACGGCGCTGATCCTCACCATGATCGAGGAGAAGGCGCTCGGCTCCGACCTCGGCATCGCCGACCCGGTCAGCGAGCTGCGCGCGGTCAGCCACGACCCGTCCCTGGCCCACCTCATGCGGCTGCGCGACGGGCGCCGGCTGACCGCCCTGGACGTGCAGTGGGCCTACTACGAGCGGGTCCGGTCCTTTGTCGACGACCGCTACGGCACCGACGCCGACGAGCAGACCGTGGACGTGCTGGCCCGCTGGGAGGACGTGCTGGACCGGCTCGGCCGCGACGTGATGCTCTGCGCCGACGAACTGGACTGGGTGGCCAAGCTGCGGCTGCTGGAGGGCTACCGGGAGCGGGAGAAGCTCGGCTGGGGCTCGCACAAGCTCCAACTGGTCGACCTGCAGTACTCCGACGTCCGTCCGGAGAAGGGCCTCTACCACCGGCTGGTCTCGCGCGGGGCGATGAAGACGCTGCTGACCGACGAGCAGACCCGGACCGCGATGACCGAGCCGCCGGAGGACACCCGGGCCTACTTCCGCGGCCGCTGCCTGGCCCAGTACGCCTCCGAGGTGGTCGCCGCCAGCTGGGACTCGGTCATCTTCGACGTGGGCCGGGAGTCGCTGGTGCGGGTGCCGATGATGGAGCCGGAACGGGGCACCCGCAAGCACGTCGGCGAGCTCTTCGACCGCTGCCCCAGCGCCAAGGACCTGCTGGAGACCCTCACCGGCGGCTGACCGGGCCGTGCCGGTCCGGCGCGCGCCCACCGGCGTGCGACGGCACCGTCGCGTGCCGCCCGGCGGGCGGTGCCGGCCCGTGGCCCGTCGCGTGCCCACCCGGCGCGCGACGGGCCTTTCGTCGCTCCCGCGAGGTAAGTTCATCGCAGACGATCGTGGAGGAGGCAGCAATGGCCACTCGTGACAGCGGCGGCCAGTCGCAGACCGGCAAGTCCCGGCAGGGCGAGGAGATCGAGGACGTCACCACCGAGGCGAACCCGGAGGTCGCCGAGCGGCACGCCGAGATCACCGAGGACGTCGACGACCTGCTCGACGAGATCGACTCCGTCCTGGAGGAGAACGCCGAGGAATTCGTGAGAGGGTACGTACAGAAAGGGGGACAATGACGCTTATGTCCGATTCGCCACAAGCGTCGGACAAGGTCTGTCCCCAGTGCGGCCGTTCGCTACCCGCCTCGGCCTTCCACCGCAACAAGCGTCGGCCCGACGGGCTCGCGTTCTACTGTAAGACCTGCGCGGCGGCGCGCTCCGAGGCGAGCCGCCGCAAGCGTGGGATCGCCGCGCAGCGGCGGGCTCGGAGCCGGTCGCGGACGGCCTCAAGTGGTGCCCGGACTGTCAGCAGACCAAGCCACCGGAGGACTTCCCGCGAACCAGGAAGGGCAGCGCACGGCACAGCTACTGCAAGCCCTGCCACAACACGCGAGGTCGCGAGAGCAAGGAACGGCTCTACGGCGGCAGCCGTGAATACCACTTGCGGCGGCGCTACGGCGTCGGGGAGAAGGAGTTCCGGGAGCTGCTGGCCGAGCAGGGCGGGGTCTGTGCCATCTGCGGCGGCGCGGACCCGCAACACCTGGACCACGATCATCGCACCGGATGGGTGCGCGGGATACTCTGCTTCAACTGCAACGGTGGTCTTGGTCAGTTCCGTGACGATCAGGCGCGGCTGACCAGGGCGATCACATATCTGAGAGGAACCACGTGGCAGCGGGTTTTGATCCATCCGGGCGTCTACCAGATGTGTTCACCAACGCGGGGACGTCCTCCTTCACCACGTTCCTGAGCAAGGTGGCCCCCGAGATGCTGCCCGGCCGTCGGCCGCTGCCCCCGGGCATGGCCGCCGACCTGGCGCCGCACGCCACGACCATCGTGGCCATCTCGGCCGCCGGTGGCGTGGTGATGGCCGGCGACCGGCGGGCCACCATGGGCAACCTGATCGCCCAGCGCGACATCGAGAAGGTGCACCCGGCCGACGCGTACTCGCTGGTCGGCATCGCGGGCACCGCCGGCATCGGCATCGAGCTGATGCGACTGTTCCAGGTGGAGCTGGAGCACTACGAGAAGATCGAGGGCGCGATGCTCTCGCTCGACGGCAAGGCCAACCGGCTCGCCTCGATGATCCGGGGCAACCTGGGCGCGGCGATGCAGGGGCTGGCGGTCATCCCGCTCTTCGCCGGCTTCGACCTGGCCTGCGCGGATCCGGCGAAGGCCGGCCGCATCTTCAGCTTCGACGTCACCGGTGGCCCCTACGAGGAGACCGGCTACGACGCGATCGGCTCCGGCTCGCTGTTCGCCAAGTCCGCCCTCAAGAAGCGGTACCGGGCGGGGCTGTCGATCGACGACGCGGTCCGGCTCGCGGTGGAGGCGCTCTACGACGCGGCCGACGACGACACCGCGACCGGCGGGCCGGACCTGACCCGGCGGATCTACCCGGTGGTGATGACCGCGACGGCGGAGGGCACCCACCGGCTCACCGACGCCGAGACGTCGGCGGTCGCCGAGAGCGTGGTCTCGGGCCGGATGGAGAACCCGGGCGGCTGACCGCCGCCCTCCCAGTCAGCAGTCGTCAGCACAGCGCCGTAAGGAGAACCGCCGCCGTGGCCATGCAGTTCTACGCCTCGCCCGAGCAGATCATGCGCGACCGCTCCGAGCTGGCCCGCAAGGGCATCGCCCGGGGGCGCAGCGCGGTGGTCCTGAGTTACGAGGGCGGGGTGCTCTTCGTCGCGGAGAACCTCTCCAGCGCCCTGCACAAGGTCAGCGAGATCTACGACCGGATCGGCTTCGCGGCCGTCGGTCGCTACAACGAGTTCGAGAACCTGCGCCGCGCGGGCGTACGGATGGCCGACCTGAACGGGTTGAGCTACGACCGGCGCGACGTCACCGGCCGAGGGCTGGCGAACGCCTTCGCGCAGACCCTCGGCGCGATCTTCACCGAGCAGTCCAAGCCGTTCGAGGTGGAGATCTGCGTGGCGCAGGTCGGTGCCACCGCTGACGACGACGAGATCTACCGGCTCACCTACGACGGCTCGGTCAACGACGAGCCGGGTCGGATGGCCATGGGCGGGCAGGCCGAGGCGATCACCGGCGTACTCAAGTCGCAGCACCGGCCGGACATGTCGCTCGCCGACGCGGTCAAGGTGGCGGTGCAGGCGCTCAGCAGCGTCGGCGGCGAGGGCGGCGCGGCCCGGACCATCGCGGCGAACCAGCTGGAGGTGGCGGTGCTCGACCGCCGCCGGGTCGGCCGGACCTTCCGCCGGATCACCGGCGCCGCGTTGACCGGGCTGCTGGACGGTGACGCGGCCAAGGCGGAGGAGGCGACCGCCGCCGGTGGGCCGGAGACGCCGACGGTGCCGACCGAGGAGGCGCACAAGCCGGGCACCTCCGCGGCGTCCGCCGATCTGGAGGACAAGCCGGGCCAGCCCGCCGACGAGTAGACCGTCGCTTCGCGCCGGGGTCCGGGTTTCCGGGCCCCGGCGCTCGCGTTCGCGCCGCACCCCGCTGCCGGCCCACCGGCCACCGGCGGCCGTGCGTGCCGGGCGGGTTCAGCGCCGGCGCAGCAGCGGCCGGACCAGCGCCCAGTAGGCGGCGGCGATGACGTTGAAGATGCCCATGCCGGGCGGCGCCTCGACGTTGGACGGGTCGACCTTCGCGGTCATCAGCTCGGCGATGACGCCGTCGGGGACGGTCCGCTCCTGCTGGAGGTGGCGGCGGCGGGCGCGTACCCAGGACCGGTTGGTCCAGAGCCAGCGCCAGCCGCGGACCTTCTCCTTCGGCCAGCCGCCGAGCAGCGCGGCGACGAGCATGGCCGCCTCGGAGAGCAGCAGCATCGGCGCCAGCAGCACCAGGGTCCGCGTCTCGTACGCGGTGAGCAGGGAGAGCAGCCGGTTCCGCTCGACCAGGTAGACCTTGAGCGAGTTGCGGGAGAACTCGTAGTGGTGCACGACGACGGCGTCCGGGACGTACTCCAGGCGGAGCCCGCGCTGCCAGAGGCGGAGGCTGAGTTCGGTGTCCTCGTGGTAGGCGAAGTACTCGGCGGGGAAGCCGTCCAGTTCCTGCCAGCGCCGCCGGTCGATGACGAAGCAGCAGCCGCTGAGCGAGGGCACGGTGGTGCGCACGGCGTGCGCGCTGGCCGGCTCGCCGTTGCCGCCGGCCCAGGAGAGCCCGATGAAGTGCAGCGGGTTCCCGGAGGTGTTGATCAGTTCCGGGTTCTCGGCGAGGCGGATGGAGGCCATCGCGGCGCCGACACCGGGCTCCCCGGCGACGGCGACGACCTTGGCGAGCGCGTCGGGAGCGACGATCGCGTCGGAGTTGACGAAGGCCAGCCACTCGCCGGTGGCCTCGGCCGCGCCGACCCGGCAGCCGCCGGCGTACCCGGTGTTGGCCTCGGGGCGGATGACGCGGACACCGGGCAGCCCCTTGACGATGTCGATGCCGTCGCCGGTGCAGCCGTTGTCGACGACGATCAGCTCGATCTCGACGTCGGTGCTGGCCAGTACGGCCCGGGCGGCGTCGACCAGGTACGGCTCGGCGCCGTAGGCCAGCATCACCGCGGAGACCTGGGGGCGGGTCATCGGATGCCTCCGGATACGCCGGCCACGGCGGCGTCGAGCGGCCGGGCCGGGGTGGGGACGGGACGGGAGCCGCGCCGCAGCAGCACCGCCATGGTGGCGGCGACCACCGCGGAGCCGACGGCGTAGCCGAGCTCCACCCGCAGCGCGACGGTGAGCGGGGCGAGCGTCGCGGCGACCAGCGCCGTGACGCCGAGGGTCCAGGCGAGGGCCTGGGCGCGGTGCCGGTTCAGGGCGAGCAGGGCCTGGCCGAGCACCATCGACCAGAGGTAGGCGAGGGTGGCCGCGGCGAGCCAGGCGAAGTCGACCTGGTCGAGCACGGCTGGCGCGTCGAAGAGGGCCCGGACCAGCCAGGGGCCGAGCAGGACGGCGCCGACCGCGCCGACCAGCCCGAGCGCGGTGACCAGGCCCAGCGCCCGGCGGAGCAGGCCGTGGAAGGCCGCCCGGTCGCCGGTGGTGGCCGTGGTGGCCAGGCCGGGCAGCAGGGACGCCTGCAACGAGCCGAACACGAACAGCGGGATGCGCACCAGGACCAGCGCCGACAGCAGCGCCCCGGCGGTTTCCACGTCGTCGGGGGCGAGCAGCCGCACGTTGATGACGCCGACGTTCACCACGACCTGGGAGAGCAGGCTGGAGACGGTCAGCAGCCCGAAACCGCGCAGCAGCGCGCCCCAGGGGACCGACGCCCCGCCACCGACCGCGCGCAGCACCGGCGGGAGGGTGAGCAGCACGCTGGCCAGCGGGGCGACCACCAGCACCATTCCGTACCACAGCGGGGAGGTGACCCCGGCGAGCCCGAGCAGCGCGACCATGGCGATGCGCAGCCCGCCGTCGAGGCCGAGCTGGGTGCCGTACCAGGGGAAGAGCTGCAGGCCGGAGAGGACGCCGCGGGTGGTGTAGGCCACCCCCATGGCGGCCATCGCCCCGATCAGCACGAGCACCATGTCGCCGTCGCCGGCGAAGAGCCGGTCGGCGAGCACGCGGTAACCGGCGACGACGGCGAGCACCATCAGCGCGAGCACGCCGGCGGCGAGGGCGGCGCCGCGGGCCAGCACCGGGCCGGGCGGCAGGCCCTGCGTGCGGCGGGCCGCGACGACCCGGGCGACCTCCTGCTCGACCGGGATGAACACGCCGATGCCGAGGGTGAACACGATCGACCAGAGCACCGAGAGCGAGCTGTAGTCGGCCTTGTCGAGGCTGTGGCCGGCGACCGCGAGGTGGACGTAGGAGGCCAGCCCGAGCAGGGCCAGCCCGGCGCCGACGGCCAGGGTGCCGGGCGGGACGAGGGTGAGCAGCCGCCGCATCACTGGCGGATGAGCGCCAGCGTGAGCACCACGAACGCCCGGCCGAGGTAGATCATGGCCTTGGCGGGGGAGTGGCTGGGCGTGCCGGCCATCCGCTTGCGCATGGCCACCGGCACCTGCCGGATCTTGTAGCCGCGGCGGGCGGTGTGCACCAGCGTCTCGACGGTGTCGCCGAGGTACTCGGCCGGGTACCAGCGGGCGAACATCTCGATCACCCGCCGGTTGGCGGCGCGGAAGCCGGAGGTGGTGTCGGTGAGCTTGGTGCGGGCCACCCGGGACAGCACCGCGGAGAGCATCACCATGGCCCAGCGGCGGGGACCGCGGACCTGGTAGTCGCCCTCGCCGGCGAACCGGGCACCGATCACCAGGTCGGTGTCGTCGAGCAGGTCGACCAGCTTCGGCACGTAGCGGGGGTCGTGCTGGCCGTCGGCGTCGATCTGGATGGCGACGTCGTAGCCGTGGTCGCGGGCGTACCGGTAGCCGAGCCGCATGGCCCCGCCGACGCCGAGGTTGTAGGGCAGCTGGGCGACCCGCGCTCCGGCGGCGGCGGCGACGGCGGCGGTCCGGTCGGTGGAGCCGTCGTCGACGACCAGCACGTCGACGCCGGGCAGCTCGCCGCGGACCTCGCCGACCACGTCGGCGATCGAGCCGGACTCGTTGAGCGCCGGGATGATGATCAGAACCCGCTTGCCGTTAACCATCGTGGGACACCAGTTCGTCTCGGGCCGCGCGCTCGGCCGCGATCTCGGCGCGGAGCAGGGCGAATTCTTCGGCCAGGGTGCGCGTCTCCTCTTCCAGCGCGCTGACCTCCCAGCTCAGGTGCACACAGACCAGGAGCAGGAAGACGATGCCGAGGAAGAGCACGAGGCTGACGCCGGAGGCGACGCCGAGCATCCCGGCCACGCTGTCCAGCAGCCGGGGGAAGAGCGACAGCGGGATGACGACCAGCAGCACGCCGAGCCAGAGCATGCCGTACTTCTCCCGGAGCTGACGGCGGCGCAGCAGCTCGACGATGGTGCCGAGCAGCAGCAGACCGGTCAGGCCGGTGACGAGGGTGAGCTTCATGGGACCTTCCACGGGGCGGGTGGAGCGGCGGAGGCGAACGCGTCGGCCAGGGTGGTGTGCCAGTCCGGAAGCGGCGGCAGACCCGCGGCGGCCCAACGGCCGTGCCCTAGCACACTGTACGCCGGTCTGGGGGCGGGACGGCGAAACCGGTCACTGGTGGTGGGTCGGATCCGCTCCGGGTCGAGGCCGCGCAGCGCGAACACCGCGCGGGCCAGCCCGTACCAGGTGGTCCGGCCGGAGCAGGTGCCGTGGTAGACGCCGGGGGCGGCGCGGCCGGCCAGCCCCGCGTCGCCGAGCGCGACCAGCTGCGCCGCGAGGGCGTACGACCAGGTGGGCTGGCCGTGCTGGTCGTCGACCACCTCGAGCTGCTCGCGCTGTTCGGCGAGGCGCAGCATGGTGGCGACGAAGTTGGGCCCGTGCGCGCCGTAGAGCCAGGCGGTGCGCACCACGTAGCCGGTTTCGGGGAGAAATCGGACTACGGCCCGTTCCCCGGCCAGCTTCGACCGGCCGTACGCGTTGACCGGCGCGGTCGGCGCGTCCTCGGCGTACGGGGTGTCGGCGTCGCCGGGGAAGACGTAGTCGGTGGAGACGTGCACCAGCCGGGCGCCGGTGGCCGCGCAGGCGGCGGCGAGGTGGCCGACGGCGTCGCCGTTGACCGCGGTGGCGGCCGCCTCGTGCTCCTCGGCCCCGTCCACGTCGGTCCACGCAGCGGTGTTGATCACCAGGTCGTGCCCGGCGACGGCGGCGCGGACCGCGGCGGCATCGGTGATGTCGAGGTCGGCCCGGGTGGCGGCGGTCACCTTCAGGTCGGGCCGGGTGCCGAGCACGGCGAGCAGGTCCCGGCCGAGCATGCCGCCCGCGCCGGTGACCAGCAGCCGGCTCATGCGGCGGGGGCCGACTTCAGCGGCTCCCACCAGGCCCGGTTGTCGCGGTACCACTGCACGGTGTCGGCGAGGCCGCGGTCCAGGTCGATGCTCGGGGCGTACCCCAGCTCCTCGCTGATCTTGGTGATGTCCAGCGAGTAGCGGCGGTCGTGGCCCTTGCGGTCGGCGACCGGGACGACCCGGTCCCAGTCGGCGCCGCAGGCCGCCAGCAGCCGGCCGGTGAGCTCCTTGTTGGTCAGCTCGGTGCCGCCGCCGATGTTGTAGACCTCGCCGGCGCGCCCCTTCTGCTGCACCAGCGCGATGCCCCGGCAGTGGTCGTGCACGTGCAGCCAGTCCCGGACGTTGCCGCCGTCGCCGTAGAGCGGCACCGTCCCGCCGTCGAGCAGGTTGGTGACGAACAGCGGGATGACCTTCTCCGGGAACTGGTACGGCCCGTAGTTGTTGGAGCAGCGGGTGACCACCACGTCCATCCCGTGGGTGCGGTGGTAGGCCAGCGCGAGCAGGTCGGAGCCGGCCTTCGAGGCCGAGTACGGCGAGTTCGGCGCCAGCGGCCAGGTCTCCGTCCAGGAGCCCTCGTCGATCGAGCCGTACACCTCGTCGGTGGAGACGTGCACGAACCGGCCGGTGCCGTGCCGCAGCGCGGCGTCGAGCAGGGTCTGGGTGCCCAGCACGTTGGTGGTGACGAACGGCGCGGCGCCGGCGATCGACCGGTCGACGTGCGACTCGGCGGCGAAGTGCACGATCACGTCGTGACCGGCCACCACCTCGTCGACCAGGGTCGGGTCGCAGATGTCGCCCTGCACGAAGCGGAACCGGGGGTCGTCCCGCACCGGCGCCAGGTTGGCCGGGTTGCCCGAGTAGGTCAACGCGTCCAGCACGGTCACGGCGGCGGGTTCGATCGCGGGCACGCCCGTGCCGCTGCCGAGGGGCACGCCCAGCAGCATGCGGACGTACTCCGACCCGATGAATCCGGCTCCGCCGGTGACGAGGATCCTCACGGGTCCGGAAGTGTACGCGACGTGCCGACGTGGCCGGGGGACGCAGACCCCGCTGTCCGGTTCGGCCCGGTCCCGGTAGGCTCCCCCGGTGCGCGGAATCCTACTCGCCGGCGGCACCGGATCGCGGCTCTGGCCGATCACCAGGGCGGTGTCCAAGCAGCTGATGCCGGTCTTCGACAAGCCGATGGTCTACTACCCGCTCTCCACGCTGGTGATGTCCGGCGTATCGGAGATCCTGGTGATCACCACGCCCGAGGACCAGAGCCAGTTCCAGCGGCTGCTCGGTGACGGCAGCCAGTTCGGCCTGCGGCTGGAGTACGTCGCCCAGCCCCGCCCGGAGGGCATCGCCCAGGCGTTCGTGCTCGGCGCGGACTTCATCGGCGACGAGGCGGTGGCGCTGATCCTGGGCGACAACATCTTCCACGGCGTGGGCCTGGGCCGGCAGCTCGCCGCGCACGGCGACCTGGTCGGCGGACGGGTCTTCGCCTACCCGGTGGCCAACCCGGAGGCGTACGGGGTGGTCGAGTTCGACGCGGACGGCAAGGTGCTCTCGATCGAGGAGAAGCCGGAGAAGCCGAAGTCCCGGTACGCGGTGCCGGGGCTGTACTTCTACGACAACCGGGTGGTGGAGATCGCCCGCGGCCTCAAGCCCAGCGCGCGCGGCGAGCTGGAGATCACCGCGGTCAACGAGGCGTACCGGGAGACCGGCGAGCTGTCGGTGACCGTGCTCGACCGGGGCACCGCCTGGCTGGACACCGGCACGTTCACCTCGATGATGCAGGCCGCCGAGTTCGTCCGGGTGATCGAGGAACGGCAGGGCATGAAGATCGGCTGCGTCGAGGAGGTGGCCTGGCGGGCCGGCCTGATCGACGACGCGCGGCTGCGCGCCCTGGCCGAGCCGCTGACCAAGAGCGGCTACGGCGACTACCTGCTCGGGCTGCTGGCCGAGCGCGACGGCCTGGCGGTGCCCCGGTGAGCGCGAGGAGTCAGCTTGCGAGCCCCGCGGTCGCGAACGGACGGCCGGCACCGGTGAGCGTGCTCGGCGGCCCGGCCCGGCGGACGGCGGTGGTCCGGTGAAGATCCGGCCGCTGGGCATCGAGGGCGCCTGGGAGATCACCCCGCAGCAGCACGGCGACCCGCGCGGGCTGTTCATGGAGTGGTACCGCTTCGACCGGCTCGCCGAGGCGGTGGGGCACCCGCTGCGGCTGGCCCAGGGCAACCTGTCGGTCTCGGCCCGCGGCGTGGTGCGCGGCATCCACTTCGCCGACGTGCCGCCCGGCCAGGCCAAGTACGTCACCTGCGTACGCGGCGCGGTGCTCGACGTGGTGGTCGACCTGCGGGTCGGCTCGCCCACCTTCGGCCGCTGGGAGGGCGTCCGGCTGGACGAGGTGGACCGCCGCGCGGTCTACCTCGGCGAGGGACTGGGCCACGGGTTCTGCGCGCTGACCGACGACGCGACGCTGAGCTACCTCTGCTCCACCACCTACAACCCGACGGGCGAGCACGCGGTGCACCCGCTGGACCCGGAGTTGGCCATCGAGTGGCCGGTCGCCGAGCCGCAGTTGTCGGCCCGCGACGCCGCCGCGCCCACCCTGGCGCAGTCGCGGGAGAACGGTCTGCTGCCCGAGTACGCGACCTGCCGGGAGTACGTGGCGAGCCTGGGGCCGGACGGTATGCCGCAGTCGACCGGGAATTGACGGCCACGCGGAGCACGACCTGTGGTGTGACAGTGACGAACGGGCCCTCCGGGCGGCTAATGTCTCATCATGGAGCGGCGAATCTTCGGCCTCGAGACCGAGTACGGCGTCACCTGCACCTATCGGGGGCAGCGGCGGCTCTCCCCTGACGAGGTCGCCCGGTACCTCTTCCGCCGGGTGGTGTCCTGGGGCCGGTCGAGCAACGTGTTCCTGCGCAACGGCGCCCGGCTCTACCTCGACGTCGGCTCGCACCCGGAGTACGCCACCCCGGAGTGCGACTCGGTGGTCGACCTGGTCGCGCACGACCGGGCCGGCGAGCGGATCCTGGAGGGGCTGCTCGTCGACGCGGAGAAGCGGTTGCACGACGAGGGCATCGCGGGTGAGATCTACCTGTTCAAGAACAACACCGACTCGGCCGGCAACTCGTACGGCTGCCACGAGAACTACCTGGTCTCCCGGCACGGCGAGTTCGGCCGGCTGGCCGACGTGCTGATCCCCTTCCTGGTCACCCGGCAGCTGATCTGCGGCGCGGGCAAGGTGCTGCAGACCCCGCGCGGCGCGGTCTACTGCCTGTCCCAGCGGGCCGAGCACATCTGGGAGGGGGTCTCCTCGGCGACCACCCGCAGCCGGCCGATCATCAACACCCGGGACGAGCCGCACGCCGACGCCGAGCGCTACCGCCGGCTGCACGTCATCGTCGGCGACTCCAACATGAACGAGGTCACCACGCTGCTGAAGGTCGGCACCGCCGACATCGTGCTGCGGATGATCGAGGCCGGGGTGGTGATGCGCGACCTCACCCTGGAGAACCCGATCCGGGCGATCCGCGAGGTGTCGCACGACATCACCGGCCGGCGCAAGGTGCGGCTCGCCTCCGGCAAGGAGGTCAGCGCCCTGGAGATCCAGCAGGAATACCTGGCCAAGGCGACCGAGTTCGTCGAGCGGCGCGGCGGCGACCAGACCGCCAAGCGGGTGGTGGAGCTCTGGGGCCGGGTGCTGCGCGCGGTGGAGACCGGCGACCTGGAGCCGGTGGCCCGGGAGATCGACTGGGTCACCAAGCTGCGGCTGATCGAGCGCTACCAGCGCAAGCACGACCTGCCGCTGTCCCACCCCCGGGTGGCCCAGATGGACCTCGCCTACCACGACCTGCGCCGCGGCCGGGGCCTCTACGGGCTGCTCGAGCGCCGCGGCGAGGTCGACCGGGTGGCCACCGACCCGGAGATCTTCGAGGCCAAGGAGACCCCGCCGCAGACCACCCGGGCCCGGCTGCGCGGCGAGTTCATCCGGCACGCCCAGGAGAAGCGGCGCGACTTCACCGTCGACTGGGTGCACCTGAAGCTCAACGACCAGGCGCAGCGCACCGTGCTGTGCAAGGACCCGTTCCGGGCGTACGACGAGCGGGTCGAGCGGCTGATCGCCAGCATGTGACCGCCCGCCCGGCCCCGCCTGCGGTGACCGCCGTCGGGGCCGGGCGGGTACGCTGACCGCGCCATGACGACTTCCGAACCTTCCGGCAGCGACCGGCAGCGGCCGAACTTCATCGAGCGCCGCCGCGAGAAGATCCGCGCCGAGATCGAGCGCAACCGCCGCGGCGAGTACACGGTGCCGACGTGGGTGCTGGCGGTCGCGCTGGTGGCGATCGTCGGCGCCTGGCTGGCCCTGATCTTCCTCGCCTGATCCCGGCCGGCGCCGGCAACCGCTGACCCCGTCGGGCCAGCGGTTGGCCCGGCCGGGTCGGCTCCACGGGTACCCGCCCGACGCCGTCGTGGCAGCTCGTCCGGTGCCGCGACCACGCGGCCCGCGCCGCCCGCCGGGCGCGACGCGGACCCGGGCGAGGGGGAGAGGCGACCGATGGGCGAGGACCGGCTTCCACAACCGCAGCGGGGCGTCCGGGGCGGTGACGACCCCGGGCCCCGGGCCGCCGTGCGGGACCGGCAGAACCCGGACCTGCTGACCCCACCGCCGACCGACGCGGGCACCGTGCCCAACCTGCGGTTCTCCTTCTCGGACGCGCACACCCGCATCGAGCGGGGCGGCTGGACCCGCGAGGTGACCCAGCGCGAGCTGCCGATCGCCACCGAGCTCAGTGGCGTCGACATGCGGCTGGAACCGGGCGCGTACCGGGAGCTGCACTGGCACCAGCAGGCCGAGTGGGCGTACGTGCTGGCCGGCAGCTGCCGGATCGGCGCGGTCGACCAGGAGGGCCGCACCTTCCTCGACGACGTCCGCGCCGGCGACCTGTGGTTCTTTCCCAAGGGGGTGCCGCACCACATCCAGGCCCTCGACGAGGGGGTGGAGTTCCTGCTGGTCTTCGACGACGGCGCGTTCTCCGAGAACGGCACCTTCCTGATCAGCGACTTCTTCGCGCACACCCCGCGGGAGGTGCTGGCGCGGAACTTCGGCTGGGCGCCGGAGCAGCTGGCGAGGCTGCCGGAGCGGGAGAAGTACATCTTCGCCGGTCAGGTGCCGCCGCCGCTGGAGCAGGATCGGGTGATCAGCCCGACCGGGGACGTGCCGAGCACCTTCAGCCACCGGCTGCTGGCCCAGCAGCCGCAACGGTTCCCGGGCGGCTCGGTGCGCGTCGCCGACGTGTCGAACTTCGCTGCCGCGACCACCATCTGCGCCGCGCTCGTGGAGATCGACCCGGGCGGGCTGCGCGAGCTGCACTGGCACCCCACCGACGACGAGTGGCAGTACTACATCTCCGGGCAGGGCCGGATGGGCGTCTTCGCCGGCACCGGCGTGGCCCGCACCTTCGACTTCCGCGCCGGCGACGTGGGCTACGTGCCCTTCGCGTACGGCCACTACATCGAGAACCTGGGCAGCGAGCCGCTGGTCTTCCTGGAGATGTTCCGCGCGCCACGGTTCGCCGACATCTCGCTGGCCCAGTGGATGGCGAACACACCGCACCAGGTCGCCGCGGACACCCTGAACCTGCCCCGCGAGCTGATCGAGGCGCTGCCCCGGGACAAGCGGCCGGTGGTCCGCTGAGCGACGCCGGCGCCGCCCGGGTCAGTCCGGACGGCCGGCGAGGCGGGCGGCGTGCCGGCCGGCCGCGGCGGCGGCCAGGAAGTAGGCGTGGTCGGCGTCCAGGCCGCGGCCCATCGTGGACAGCGGCACGGGAGTGGTGCGCAGCGCGGCGTCCAGCCCGTCGGTGGGCACCCGGACGATCCGGTGCCGCGCCGCCAGCGGAGCGAGCGCGGCGTCGACCTCGGCGGCCAGCGCCGGGTCGAGCCCGTCGGGCACCACCAGTTCGGCGGGGGCCAGCGCCACCCGGCCGTACGCGGTGAGGCTGTGGTGCGACACGCCCCGGTGCCGGGGGCGGGGGTCTGCGGCGGAGATCCGCAGCGACCCGACGGCGCGCCCGCCCAGCGCCGCGATCGCGTTGACCGCCTCGCCGACGGCCACCCCGGAGAAGCCCCAGCGGGTGCCGGTGCCCAGGTTGCCCGGCCCCTGGGCGACGATCGCGAGGTCGGCGTGGAGCACGTGCCGGGCGGCGAGCAGGCCGCTGTGCAGGGTGGCCGCCTCCAGGTCACCGCCGAACGCCTGCCCGACGCTGACCGTGCCCACCAGTTCGTCGCGCAGCCCGGCGAGGGTGCGGGAGAACCAGGCGGGCAACGCCCCGCCGTCGGTGAGCAGGTACGCCACCCGCGCGTCGGGGGCCTCCGCGCGGATCCCGGCCAGAATCGCCGGCAGCGCCGAGTGCAGGTCGGCGGTGACCACCGGCAGTCCGGCGACGTCCTCGGCCGCCGCGAGCACCGCCCGGTGCGGCGAGGCCTCCTCGTCCACGCCGAGCAGGATCGGCTGCAACGGGGTGTAGCGGGCCTTGACCAGGTGCCCGGTCTCCCGGCTGTCCCGCGCCTGCGGCGGGTCCGGCGGCAGCCGGTCCGGCAGCGCCACCACCAGCGCGTACCCGCCGGTACCGAGGCCCATCAGCAGGGCACCGGCGTTGAGCAGCACCCGGTCGCCGGGCTCGGGCCGGCCGACCAGGTCGGGGTAGGCCAGGGCCCGCATGGTGCCGCCGTCGGGCAGCTCGACGTCGAGCTCGACCGCCCCGGCCCACTGCCGCCGCAGCGCCGTCACCGTTCCCGACCGCCATCGCACCATGCCCGGCACGCTAGCGGGCGCGGTGACCGCCCCCGGCGCGCGGGGCGGATCACGGCGCCCCGGGCGGGGTGTGCTCGCCGGGGCGGCGGTGTCCGGGCGAGGGCGCTCGGGGACCGGACCGGGTCAGGACGCGGTGGGCGGGTCCGCCGGGCCGGGCCGGGTCCGCCGGACGGCGCCGGGCAGCGACCGGGTCGGGTCGAGGAACACGTACCGGATCTCCGGGTAGCGGCCGGTCAACCGGCGCTCGGCCGCCTCGGCCGCGGCCTCGATGTCCGCGCCGGTCGCCGCGTCGTCGAAGTCGACCTTCGCGGCGACCAGGATGTCGGCCGGCCCGAGCTGCATGGTGAGCAGCGTGTCGATCCGCTGCACGGCGGGCACCCCGGCCAGCTCGCCCCCGATCTCCCGACCCAGCCGTTCCGGCACCGCCCGGCCGACCAGCAGGGACAGGTTGCGCAGCGCCAGGTTGACGGCCACCACCAGCAGCAGCAGGCCGATCAGGATCGAGGCGATCCCGTCGTAGAGCTCGTCGCCGGTCAGCTCGGACAGCGCCACCCCGGCGGCGGCCAGCAGCAGCCCGACCAGGGCGGCGCTGTCCTCCAGGAAGACCGCCCGGACCGTGGTGTCGCCGGTCAGCCGCAGGTAGCGCACCGGCGTGGTGCGCCAGCGCCGGGACTCGGCGCGGACCTGGCGGGCGGCCCGGGTCAGCGAGACCGACTCGAGGACGAACGAGACCGCCAGCACGACGTACGAGGCCAGGTAGTCGCCGCTGTGCTCGTGCACCAGGATCGTGGTGACGCCGTGGGTGACGGCGAAGCCGGCCCCGGCGACGAAGGTGAACAGCGCGGCCAGGAAGGCCCAGACGTAGCTCTCCTTGCCGTAGCCGAACGGGCGCCGGGCGTCCGGCGGCCGCGCGCCGCGGCGCAGCGCCAGGAAGAGCAGCACCTCGGTGGTGGTGTCGGCGACCGAGTGGATCGCCTCGGAGAGCATCGCCGCCGAGCCGGAGATCAGCCCGGCGACCAGCTTCGCCACCGCGATGGCGAGGTTGGCGGCGCCGGCGACGACGACGGTGCCGACGCTCTCGGTCCGGACGCTCCGCGCGGCCACCAAATCACCATATGGCGGGCCGGCGCCTACCGCCGGGGGACCCGGCAGCCGGCCGCCGCCCGGCCCACGGCGCGTGGGTGCGCGTTCCCGGCGCGCGGGCTGCTAGCGTTACCGCGTGTCGCGGACCCGCACCGAACGCCTGGTCAACCTGGTGATCTGCCTGCTGTCCACGCGACGGTTCCTGACCGCCGCGCAGATCGCCGCGACCGTGCCCGGCTACGAGCACGACCCGGACGACGCCCGCGACCACGAGGCGTTCCAGCGCAAGTTCGAGCGGGACAAGGCCGAGCTGCGGGAGCTGGGCGTACCGCTGGAGACCGGGACGGCGAGCGTCTTCGACGCGGAGCCCGGCTACCGGATCGCCCGCCGGGAGTACGCGCTGCCCGACATCCCCCTGGAACCGGACGAGGCCGCCGCGGTGGGCATCGCCGCGCGGCTGTGGCAGCACGCCGGCCTGGCCGCCGCCGCCTCCTCGGGGCTGGCCAAGCTGCGCGCCGCCGGCGTCGACGTGGACCCGCAGGCCACCCTCGGCCTGGAGCCGATGGTCACGGTCGACCCGGCGTTCGCGCCGCTCACCGCCGCCGCCCGGGACCGCCGGGAGGTCACCTTCGACTACCGGGTGCCGGACCGGGACTCGCCCGGCCGGCGCCGCCTCCAGCCGTGGGGCGTGGTCTGCTGGCGCGGCCGGTGGTACGTGGTCGGGCACGACCTGGACCGCGCGGCCACCCGCTGCTTCCGGCTCTCCCGGGTGGTCGGCGCGGTCCGGGTCACCGGCCAGCCGGGCGGCTACCAGCCGCCGGCCGGGGTCGACCTGATCAGCCACGTGGCCCGCTGGTCCGGCCCGGTGGAGCGGGCCGGTCGGGCCACCGTGCTGGTCGCCCCGGGCCGCGCCGCGGGGTTGCGCCGCTGGGCGGTGAGCGTCACCACCGGCGGTGACGCCGACCGGCTGGTGCTGCCGTACGCCGACCCGGACTCGCTCGCCGGGCAGCTGACCGGTTACGGCCCGGACGTGCGGGTGCTCGACCCGCCGGAGGTACGCGAGGCGGTCATCCAGCGGCTCAAGGAGATCGCCGCCCGGCACGACGAGCTGGCCGGCGCGGGAGGTGCCCGATGACCCGCCCGGCCGCCCGGGGCGGCTCCCGGGCCTCGGCCGACCGGCTGGCCCGGCTGCTCAACCTGGTGCCCTACCTGCTGGCCCGCCCCGGCATCCAGATCGCCGAGGCGGCCGGTGACCTGGGCGTCACCGAGCGGCAGCTGCGCGAGGACCTGGAACTGCTCTGGGTGTGCGGGCTGCCCGGTTACGGGCCCGGCGACCTGATCGACATGGCCTTCGACGGTGACCGGGTCACCATCACCTACGACGCCGGCATCGACCGGCCGCTGCGGCTCACCCCGGACGAGGCGCTCGCCCTGGTGGTGGCGCTGCGGATGCTCGCCGAGACGCCCGGCGTGGCCAACCGGGAGGCCGTGGAGCGGGCCCTCGCCAAGATCGAGGACGCGGCCGGCGACCTGGTGGCCGCGCCCGTCGAGGTCCGGCTGCCCGCCGACACCCGCCGGGTGCAGGAGCTGCGGGCCGCCGTCGAGAGCGGCCGGGCGCTGCGGATCACCTACTACACGGCTGCCCGGGACGAGACCACCGAACGCGTGGTCGACCCGCTGCGGATGCTGATGGTCGGCGGCCGGGCGTACGTGGAGGCGTGGTGCCGCCGGGCGGAGGCGGTCCGGCTGTTCCGGGCCGACCGGATCGACGCGGTCGCCGAACTGGACGAGCCGGCCGTGGTGCCGCCGCAGGCCCGCCCGCACGACCTCACCGAGGGCGTGTTCCGGCCCGCGCCGGACCTGCCGCTGATCACCCTGCGGGTGGGGCGGAGCGAGCGGTGGATCACCGAGTACTACCCGTGCGAGCGGGTGGAGGCCGGCGACGGCGACCAGTGGCTGGTCTCGCTGCGTGTCACCGACCTCGGCTGGGCCCGCCGGTTCGTGCTCGGCCTGGGCCCGGAGGTCACCGTGGTCGCCCCGGTCGCGCTCGCCGAACAGGTGCGCGCAGCGGCGGCCGCCGCGCTCGACGCGTACGCCACCCCGGCGCCGAGCCCCGCGCCCGCGCAACCGGCCGGCGGACCCGACACGCCGGCGGCGCCGTCCGCCGATCCGGCGGTGACGGCGGGCGCCCAGTAGGCTGGCCGCCGTGGTGACGTGGATCGTGCTCGCGGTGGTGCTGGTCGCGCTCGTCGGGTTCGCCCTGGCCGTCCGGACGGTGCTGGCCCGGCTGCCCCGGCTGCGCCGCGCGGCGCTGGCCCTGCAACGGCGGGCGACCGAGGCGGAGGCGCTGCGGGAGAGCGCGGAGAGCCTCCAGCAGCGGGCCGAGACGCTCCAGGAGCAGCTCGACACCGCCCAGCGGCGGATCGAGCTGATCAAGGCGAAGCGCGACTGATCGACCGCTGTTGTCGTCCCTGCGCGATCCGGGCGGGTTGCGCGCAGGAGCGATCGGGCGCCGGCGGTTGACGGGACACGCGGGGTTGGTCAAGACTTCACCGGCCGGGCCGAACCACCGCCGCCCGGCGGGTGGCAACGGCCGTCGACGCACGTACGATGGGCTGCGACACACCCCTTGCCAGACACACAGAGCGACTGGAGCTTCCCATGGGTGCCCTCAAGCCGTGGCACATCGCCGTACTCGTGGTCGTGCTGATCCTGCTCTTCGGCGCGAAGCGGCTCCCCGACGCGGCCCGCTCGCTGGGCCGCTCGCTGCGGATCATCAAGGCCGAGACGAAGAGCCTGCAGGACGACGACCGCGACCTGGCCGAGAAGGCCGACGCGCAGGCCGGCTACCAGCCGCTGCCGCCGCAGGTCGGGCAGCAGGCCCCGCAGCAGGCGCCCTACCAGGCCCCGCCGCAGCAGCAGCCGGTCGTTGACCCGGTGCAGCGCGTCCGCGACAACTGACCGAGGGGCCCGACACCGTGGCCTTCGCTCTCCGTAAGCGCGGTCCGAGCAAGTTCGCCCGGGCCGCCGACGGCTCGATGACCCTCATCGAGCATGTCCGTGAGCTGCGCGACCGGCTGTTCCGCGCCTCGCTGGCGATCGTGGCGGGTCTGATCGTCGGATTCTGGCTCGCCCAGCCGGCCTTCGACCTGTTGAAGGAGCCCTACTGCAAGCTGCCGGGTGCCACCGACGCGCTCGGTCAGTGCCAGCAGTTCCTGCAACTGTCGCCGGCGGACGGGTTCATCCTGAAACTGAAGCTGGCGCTCTGGATCGGCCTGATCATCGGGGCGCCGGTCTGGCTCTACCAGCTCTGGGCGTTCATCGCGCCCGGCCTGCACCGCCACGAGCGTAAGTGGGCCTACGTCTTCGTCTCGATTGCGGCCCCCTTGTTCGCCGGGGGCGCCGTGCTCGCCTACCTCGTCGTGGACAAGGGACTGTCCTTCCTGATGGAGTCCGGCGTTACCGGGCTATCCACGCAGCTCGAGGTCACCCGATACATCTCGTTCGTCACCAACATGATTCTGCTGTTCGGCGTGGCGTTCGAGTTCCCGCTGATCCTGCTGATGCTCAACTTCACCGGGGTGGCGAGCGCCCGGCGGCTGCTCGGCTGGTGGCGAGCCGTCATCTTCATTTGTTTCGCATTCGCGGCGATCGCCACTCCGGACCCGGGTCCGTTCGGCATGACGTTGCTGGCGCTCTCGTTGTCCCTGCTCTACTTCCTCGCTATCGGCGTCGCGTTCCTCAACGACCGGCGTCGGGGGCGCGGTAAGGAGGTCTACGCCGGCCTTGCCGACGACGAGGTGTCGCCGTTGGAGTTCGACCGGGAGCCGGTGGAGGCCGGGGAGCGGGTCCACGCCTCCGCGCCGATCACCGCTCCGGAGCCGGTCGCCGCGCCGGCCCCGATCGACCGCCGCTACGACGACATGACCTGACCGGCCCGCACGTCGTGACCGCAGCGGAAGCCGCCCCCGGTGGGTGGCTTCCGCTGTTCCGGTAGCCGGGTCACCGGTGGCGGGTCCGCTCCTGCGCCAGCCGGTGCAACACCCGGGGCATCCGCAGGAACGCGACGAGACCCACCCCGCCGACGATGTTGCCGAACACCGACCAGGCGAGCGCGTCGAGCCAGTCCAGGTAACCGAAGGGCGCCCTGCCGGCGGTGCGCGCGGCGAACATGAAGATCGAGTCCAGCACGCTGTGGAAGAGTTGCCCCGCGGCGAGCAGGGCGCCGAACAGCAGCGCGGCGACCAGCCGGATGCCAGCAGCAGCGCGGCGAAGCCGATGCCGAACGCCGCCCCGGCCAGCAGCGGTTCCCCGGTGACCTGCGCGACGAGCAGGTACGCCAGCACGCCGGTACCGACGTCCACGCCGCCGAGCAGACCCGTGACGACCACGGCCGGGCCAGCCGCACCGTCCCTCCTCGACCAGCCGGCCGAAGGCCTCCTCGACCTCCGGCTCCGGCCGCGCGGGTGCGGCGAACCGGCCGGGACGCTTGTCGGGCATGCGGTGTGTCCCCGGCGGCCTGACCGTTGAGCGTCCGGCGGTGACGCCGTCCGGACAGGCGGTGACGACCGGCCGGCGGAGGCTGGCGGCGTCGGCGTTGGCGGTACCGTGCTCGCCGTGACCGCAGACGATCACCCCTCCGTGGCCCCCGCCGGTGCCGTCGCCGTGCTGGCCAACCCGACCGCCGGCCGGGGGCGGAACCGGGGGCTGCTGCCCGGGCTGCTGGACCGGCTCTCGGCCGCCGGCCGGCCGGTGCGGCTGCTCGAGGCGCGGAGCGCCGACCAGGCCGAGGCGGCGTGCCACGCGGCGGTCGCCGACGGGGTGGCCGCGCTGGTCGCGGTGGGCGGCGACGGCACCGTGCACCGGGCGCTGCAGGCGGTGGCCGGGACGGCGATCCCGTTCGGCCCGGTGCCGGTCGGCACCGGCAACGACTTCGCCGTCGACACCGGCTACCCGGCCGACCCGCTCGCCGCCGTCGAGGTGATCGTCGACGCGCTGCGCGCCGGCCGGACGCACCCGGTCGACCTGGCCCGGCTGACCGGCGCGGACGGCGCCCGCCGGTGGTACGGGGCGGTGCTCGCCGCCGGCTTCGACGCGATCGTGAACGAGCGCGCCAACCGGATGCGCTGGCCGCGCGGTCCGCGCCGGTACGACCTGGCGATCCTGGTGGAGCTGGCCCGGCTGCGGCCGCGCCGCTACACGCTGCGCCTCGACGGCGAGCCGCAGGAGGTCGACGCGGTGCTGGTGGCGGTCGGCAACGCGCCCAGCTACGGCGGCGGCATGCGGATCTGCCCGGCCGCGGACCTGACCGACGGGCTGCTCGACGTGGTGGTGGGCGGGCGGTTCGACCGGCTCACCCTGATGCGGGTCAAGCCGCGCATCTACCAGGGCACCCACGTGCGGCATCCGCTGGTACGCAGCTACCGGGTCCGGGAGGTGGAGCTGGCGGCCGAGGGCATCACCACGTACGCCGACGGGGAGCGGGCGCTGGACCTGCCGGTCACCGTCACGGCCGTGCCGGCGGCGTTGCGGCTGCTGCGCTGACCCGGACCGCGCCGACGCTGGCCACGATCACCAGGCCGATCGCCAGCACCTCCGGCACGCTGAGCGCCTGACGCAGCACCAGCCAGCCGGCGAGGGCGGCGATGGCCGGGCCGAGGCTCATCAGCACGGCGAAGGTGTGCGTGGGCAGCCGGCGCAGGGCGAGCAGTTCGAGGGTGTACGGCAGCACCGAGGAGAGCAGGGCGACCGCGCAGCCGAGCGCCAGCACCGTCGGGTCGAGCAGGGCCGGGCCGGCCCCGAGCAGCCCGGCGGGCAGGGTGAGCAGCGCGGCGACGGCCAGCGCCAGGGCCAGCCCGTCGGCGCCCGGGAAGCGCCGGCCGACCCGGGCGCTGAGCACGATGTACGCCGCCCACATCGCGCCGGCCGCCAGCGCCAGGCCGGCGCCGACCGGGTTGAGCCGGTCGAAGCCGCCCTGCCCCAGCAGCGCCACCCCGACCGCGGCGAGCCCCACCCAGCACCAGCTGGCCATCCGGCGGGCGGCCAGCACGGACAGGGTCAGCGGGCCGAGCACCTCCAGGGTCACCGCCGGGCCCAGCGGGATGCGCTCGATGGCCTGGTAGAACAGCGAGTTCATGCCGGCCAGCGCGACGCCGAACGCGGCGGCCGCCGCCCAGTCGCCGCGGCCGTACCCGCGCAGCCGGGGCCGGCACGCCGCGAGCAGCAGCACGGCGCCGACGGTCAGCCGCAGGGTCACCGCCCCGGCCACCCCGGAGCGCGGGAAGAGCAGGGTGGCGACGGCCGAGCCGAACTGCACCGACAGCGCTCCGCCGAGCACCAGTCCCACCGCCCGCAGGCCGCCGCGCGGGCGCGGTGCCACGGCGGCGGGGGCGGGCGGGACGGGGCGCAGGGTGTCGGTCACCCGTCCGACGCTAGGAGCCGGTGTCGCCGCGCGGAAATGCCGGTTCGCCCGCGCTTATGCTTGGCGGTCATGACCGTTGAGCTGCGCCACCTGCGGGCCTTCCTGGCCATCGCCGAGGAGGGCAGCATCACCCGGGCCGCCGCCCGGCTGCGGCTCACCCAGCCCGCGCTCTCCCGCACGCTGCGCCAGCTGGAGACCCACCTCGGGGTACGCCTCGCCGACCGCTCCACCCACCACCTGGCGCTCACCGCCGCCGGCCGGGCGCTGCGCGACCGCGCCGCCGCGGCGGTGGCCGCCGTCGACGACGCGCTCGACCCGGCCCACCTGGGCGGGCGGCCGATCCGGCTGGGGCACGCCTGGTCGGCGCTGGGCGGGCACACCGTGGCCCTGCTGCGCCGTTGGCGGCAGCACCACCCGGGTATCCCGCTGGAGCTGCTGCGCATCGACGAGCGCACCGCCGGGCTGGCCCGCGGCCGGGTGGACGTGGCCGTGCTGCGCCAGCCGGTCGACCTGCCCGGGGTGCGGACGCTGCGGCTGCTCGACGAGCCGCGGCTGGCCACCGTGCCGGCCGACAGCCCGCTCGCCGGCCGGGCCGACCTCCGACTGGCCGACCTGGTCGACCAGCCGATCGCGGTGAACGCGGCGACCGGCACCACCACGCTGGAGCTGTGGCCGGCCGGCCGGACGCCCGCCACGGTGGTGCCGGTGGCCAACACCGACGACTGGCTGGCCGCGATCAGCGCCGGCCGGGCCGTCGGGGTCACCACCGCGGCGACCGCGGCGATGTATCCCAACCCGGCGGTGGCGTACCTGCCGCTGACCGACGCGCCCGCGGTCACCGTGCTGCTGGCCTGGCGGGAACCGCCCGGCCACGCCGCCGTCGCCGACCTCGTCGCGCTGGCCCGGGACACCGTCCGCGGCTGAGCCGCCGCCCCGGGACCGGCTCAGCCCGGCAGGGCCAGGTCGAGCACGGCGCCCAGGCCGTTCTCCCGACCGGCGTCGGCGGCCGGGAGCACCAGCACGGCGCAGCCGGCGCGCACCGCTCCCGCGTCGGCCGGGGTGTCGCCGACCATCAGCGCCTGCTCGGGGTCGACGCCGAGCATGCCGCAGGCGCGCAGGAAGATGCCCGGGTCCGGCTTGCAGCGCCCCACCTCGTACGACAGCACGAACGCGTCGACCAGGTCGGCCAACCCCCAGGCCTCGAAGTGCGGCCGGATGTCGAAGCCGATGTTGCTGACCACGGCCACCGGCACCCCCGCCTCGCGCAGCGCGTCGAGGGTGGGCCGGGTGTCCGGGTAGGGGACCCAGCCCTCGGGGACCAGCACCCGCTCGTAGAGCGCGTCGGCGAAGCCGTCGATGCCCGCGTCGACCAGCTCGGCGAGCCCGGTGTACGCGCCGCGGTGCGCGTGCGGGTAGAGGTCGCGGTCGGCCCAGAGCTCGGCCAGCCGGGGCGGCACCCGGGCCGGCAGCGGGCCGCCCGCCCGCCCCGCGGTGAGCAGCCGGTCGGCCAGCGCGGTCGCCCGGGCCCGCTCGAGGGTGACCCCGCACGCCGTGGCCGCGGCCACCACCCACTCGCGGGGCTCCTCCACCTGGGCCAGGGTGCCGTGGAAGTCGAACAGGACCGCCTTCACGGGCCGGCGGGACGCCCTCGGGCCGCCGGCGGCGGCGCTGCCCGGGGCGGGTGTCTGGGGCGGTTCGGCATGGTCCGGCACGTGCTGCACCCTACCGACCGGCTCCGCCGGCCCGGAGCGGGCGGCCTTGTCCGGTGTCGTCCGCCGCCACGCACTAATCTTGGTGGCATGTCGAGCCCCGCCGAGCGGTACGCCGCGGCGCGCCGCCGGGCCGCGCAGGCCTCCCAGTTCCCGGCGCTGGACGAGTTCGCCCTTGACCTGGGGTTCGATCTCGACGACTTCCAGCGCGAGGCGTGCCAGGCGTTGGAGCGGGGCAGCGGGGTGCTGGTCTGCGCGCCCACCGGCGCCGGCAAGACCGTGGTCGGGGAGTTCGCGGTGCACCTGGCGCTGCGCGGCGCGCCCGGGCAGCCGGCCGACGGCGCCCGGCGCAAGTGCTTCTACACCACGCCGATCAAGGCGCTGTCCAACCAGAAGTACCACGACCTGGTCGACCGCTACGGCGCGGAGCAGGTCGGGCTGCTCACCGGCGACAACGCGATCAACGGCGACGCGCCGGTGGTGGTGATGACCACCGAGGTGCTGCGCAACATGCTCTACGCCGGCTCGGCCACGCTGGACGGCCTGGCGTACGTGGTGATGGACGAGGTGCACTACCTCGCCGACCGGTTCCGCGGCGGGGTCTGGGAAGAGGTGATCATCCACCTGCCCGCCTCGGTCACCCTGGTCTCGCTCTCGGCGACCGTCTCGAACGCCGAGGAGTTCGCCGACTGGCTGGTCACCGTGCGCGGCGAGACGGCCGTGGTGGTCAGCGAGCACCGGCCGGTGCCGCTGTGGCAGCACATGCTGGTCGGCAAGCGGATGTTCGACCTGTTCCACGACGCCGACGCGGCCCGCAAGCACGACGTGCACCCGGAGCTGCTGCGCTACACCCGGGACACCATGCGCCGGCTGGAGCTGGGCGAGGGGCGCAGCGCCGGCCCGGGCGGCGGGCGGCGCGGGCCGCGGTGGCGCGGCCCGATGCGCCCGGACATCGTCGACCGGCTGGACCGGGAGGGGCTGCTGCCGGCGATCCTGTTCATCTTCAGCCGGGCCGGCTGCGACGCCGCGGTGCAGCAGTGCCTCGCCGCCGGGCTGCGGCTCACCTCGCCCGAGGAGCGGGCCGAGATCCGCCGGGTGGTCGAGTCCCGGATCACCGCGATTCCCGGCGAGGACCTCTCGGTGCTCGGCTACTGGGAGTGGCTCGACGGGTTGGAGCGCGGGCTGGCCGCCCACCACGCGGGCATGCTGCCGGCGTTCAAGGAGGTCGTCGAGGAGCTGTTCGTCCGGGGGCTGGTCAAGGCGGTCTTCGCCACCGAGACCCTCGCCCTGGGCATCAACATGCCGGCCCGCTGCGTGGTGCTGGAGCGGCTGGTGAAGTACAACGGCGAGGCGCACGTCGACCTGACCCCCGGGGAGTACACCCAGCTCACCGGCCGGGCCGGCCGGCGCGGGATCGACGTCGAGGGGCACGCCGTGGTGGTCTGGTCCCCGGAGACCGACCCGCGGCACGTGGCCGGTCTCGCCTCCACCCGCACCTATCCGCTGCGGTCCAGCTTCCGGCCCTCGTACAACATGGCGGTGAACCTGGTCGGCACGGTCGGCGCGGAGCCGGCCCGGGCGCTGCTGGAGTCGTCGTTCGCGCAGTTCCAGGCGGACCGGTCGGTGGTCGGTCTGGCCCGGCAGGTGCAGCGCAACACCGAGACCATCGAGGCGTACGGCGCGGAGGCGGCCTGTCACCACGGTGACTTCGACGAGTACTTCGCGCTGCGGGTGGCGATCGCCGACCGGGAGCGCGCCATCGCCCGGCAGGGGCAGAGCCAGCGCAAGGCGGCGGCGGTGGCCTCGCTCGAGCGGCTGCGGGTGGGCGACGTGATCCGGGTGCCGTCCGGCCGGCGGGCCGGCCTGGCGGTGGTGCTGGACCCGGCGACCGGCGGGTTCGGTGAGCCGCGACCGCTGGTGCTCACCCAGGACCGCTGGGCCGGGCGGGTCAGCCCCGGCGACTTCACCACGCCGGCCGAGGTGCTGGCCCGGATCCGGGTGCCCAAGCACTTCAACCACCGCTCCCCGGCCGCCCGGCGGGATCTCGCCGCCGAGGTCAGCGGCACCGGGCTGGACCGGCACGGCGGCCGTCGCGGCGGGCGGTCCCGGCAGGCGGCCGGTGACGACCACCGGCTCAGCCAGCTCCGCGCCGAGCTGCGCGGGCACCCCTGCCACGCCTGCCCGGACCGGGAGGAGCACGCCCGCTGGGCAGAGCGGCGTCGCCGCCTGGAGCGCGACACCGAGGAGCTGCGGCAGCGGGTGGCCGGGCGGACCGGCTCGCTGGCGCGTACCTTCGACCGGATCGTCGCGCTGCTCACCGCGCGCGGCTACCTGGCCCCGGACGGCGCGGTGACCGACGCCGGCCGGATGCTCGGCCGGATCTGGACCGAGGCCGACCTGCTGGTCGCGGAGTGCCTGCGGCGCGGGGTGTGGGACGGGCTCTCCCCGGCCGAGCTCGCCGCCGCGGTCTCCGTGGTGGTCTTCGAGGCGCGCCGGGACGTCGACGAGCGGGCCTCGCTGCCGCGCGGCGGGGTGTCCGAGGCGGTGGACGCCACGCTGAAGCTGTGGAGCGAGATCGAGGCCGACGAGGCGTCCCGCGGGCTGGCGGTGACCCGGGAGCCCGACCTGGGCTTCGCCTGGCCGATCTACCGCTGGGCCCGGGGCGAGGCGCTGGCCAAGGTGCTGGCCAGCGGTCACGAGATCGACGGCGAGATGCCGGCCGGCGACTTCGTCCGGTGGGCCCGGCAGGTGGTCGACCTGCTCGGCCAGCTCGCCGACTCCGGCGGCGCCTCCGCGGACCTGCGGTCCACCGCCCGGCAGGCGATCGGCGCCGTCAACCGGGGCGTGCTGGCCTACCACGCCGCCGCCTGACCGGCGCGGGGCTTGAGCCGCGCAGCAGGGCCCTGATCGACACCAGGTCGCCGACACGGTGTCCGGCTCGCCCGGACACCGCCATGTCGCCGCGATGGAGTCGATCACTACCGCCCGCTCAAGCACCGGCGGACCGCGGACGGGGCGGCGACCGGGCCGGCGGGGGTCAGGAACGGGTGGCGAGGGCGTCGACCAGCCGGCGGGCGGAGCCGGCCAGGTTCCACCGCTGGGCCAGCTCCAGCAGCCGCTCCGGGTCGGCCGGGGCGGTCGGCAGGTCGGTGGGCAGCGCCGGCAGCGGCACGTCGAGGGCGACCCGGACCACCTTCGGCGCCACCGCGAGGTAGTCCCGGGCGGCGGCGAGCTTGGCGCGCAGCCCGGGGGCGAAGCCCGAGTTCGGGTCGTCCAGGGCGGCCAGGATGCCGGCGATGTCGCCGTAGCGGGTCACCAGCCGGGCCGCGGTCTTCTCGCCGACGCCGGGCACGCCGGGCAGCCCGTCGCTGGGGTCGCCGCGCAGCGCGGCGAAGTCGGCGTACCGGTCGGCCGGCACCCCGTAGCGAGTCCGCACCGCGGCGTCGTCGCAGTCCTCCAGCTTGGCCACCCCGCGCCCGACGTAGAGCAGCCGCACCGGCCGGGCGTCGTCGACCAGCTGGAACAGGTCCCGGTCGCCGGAGACCACCTCGACCGGGGCGCGCTGGGTGACCGACAGGGTGCCGAGCACGTCGTCGGCCTCGTAGCCGGCCGCGCCGACGGTGGTGATGCCGATGGCGTCGAGCACCTCCAGGATCACCGGCACCTGCGGGGTGAGGGTGTCCGGCACCACCTCACCCCCCTCCGGCGCCAGCCGGTGCGCCTTGTACGACGGCAGCAGCGCCACCCGCCAGTCGGGCCGCCAGTCGTGGTCGAGGGCGCAGACCATCCGGTCGGGCCGGCGGGTGCGGATCAGGGACGCCAGCATGTCGAGGAAGCCCCGCACGGCGTTGACCGGGCTGCCGTCCTCGGCCCGGGCGGCGGACTCGGGAATGCCGAAGTAGGCCCGGAAGTAGAGGCTGGGGGAGTCGACGAGCATGATCGGGGGTTGCTGTGCCACGTCCGACAGCCTGGCACAGCCCACCGACGATCGGGGGGACGGCCCGCCCGCCCGCCGTCAGGTCCGGTCGTCCCGCCGGTAGTAGGTCTCCCGGCGGGCCACCCACTGCAGGCCGTAGCTGACCAGCAGCAGCAGGATCGCGGCCGTCACCTCGATCCAGGCGGTGGCGCCGTCGGCGACGGTCAGGCCGACGACCAGCAGCAGCAGCCCGAGCAGCGCGAGGACGCCGGACCAGAGCAGCCGGCGACGGCGCGCCGCGGCGCGGTCCGCCTCGTTCGCTGCCACCGTCATCGGTCCTCTCGTCCGTCGCCGCCCGGCCGGGCGCCCGTACCCAGGCTATCGACGCGCCGGCCGCCGGAGGGCGGAACCGGGATGCGCCCGGCGGGCGGCTCAGCGGGCGGCCGGCACCGGGGCGGGGTGTTCCCCGGGCTCGCGGTCGTGGTCGGTGAGGTCGCGCAGCCGCCGTACGGGGGAGAGCAGCAGCACCAGCGGCGCGCCCACCACCGCGCCGGCGAAGAGCAGCAGCGTGACCCGGGCGTCGAGGGCGGCGGCCAGGGCGCCGGCGACCAGCCCGCCGACCGGGATCGCTCCCCAGGAGACGAACCGGACGGTGGCCATCACCCGGGCCAGCAGCTCGGGCGGGCTGGCGACCTGCCGGTAGGTGCGGGTGGTCACGCTGAGCACCACCGTCCCGACGGCGAAGACGACGTTGCCGGCCGCGAACGCCAGGTACGCGGGCCAGCCCGTGCCCAGCGGGACGAGCACCGCCCCGCCGACGGTGACCCACGAGGCGAGGACCAGCGCCCGGGCGGTGCCGAGCCGGGCCGTGATCCGCGGGGTGAGCGCCGCCCCGACCAGCGCGCCGACGCCCTCGACGGCGAGCAGCACGCCGACCAGGCCGGCCGGGGCGTGCAGCTCCCGGACCAGGTAGAGCGGGTAGAGCGCGAACTGGGCGCCGCAGACGACGTTCATCGCGGTGGCGGCCCACATGCTCGGGCCCATCACCGGGTGGCGCACGACGAAGCGCCAGCCCTCGCGGATCATCGCTCCGACCGGCGGCCACCGGTCCGGCGCGTCGGCGCGCCGCGCGGGCAGGGTGCGCAGCAGCACCGCCGAGACGAGGTAGCTGGCCGCGTCGACCAGCAGGGTCGGCACCGCGCCGAGCGCCTGCACCGCGAGCCCGCCCAGCGACGGGCCGCTCAGCTGGGTGGCGGCGTGGGTGGCCGAGGTCAGGCTGTTGCGGGCGTGCAGCTGGTCCCGGTCGACGATGCTGGGCAGGAAGGTCATGTTGGCCACGTCGAAGAGCACGTTGGCGAAGCTGACCACCAGGGCGGTGACCACCAGGTGGGCGACGGTCAGGTGACCCCACCACCAGGCGAGCGGGATCGACGCGACGGCCGCCGCCCGGGCCAGGTCGGCGCCGACCTGCGCGCCGCGCAACGGCAGCCGCTGCACGATGACGCCGGCCGGCAGGCCGATCACCAGCCAGGCCACGTAGCTGGCCGCGGCGATCAGGCCCATCTCGAACGCGCTGGCGTCCAGCACGGTGAGCGCGGTCAGCGGCAGCGCGATCGCGCCGACCGCCGACCCGACCTGGCTGGTCGTGCCGGCGGTCCACCAGCGCCAGAACACCCCGGCTCGCTGTCCGACGTCCATGGCGTCCGCCCCCGTTCCGTCGAGCCAGTCAGTTCCAAACTGAAACGGACTATAGTCGGGGCGACGGTGACCGGTGAAGGGGTGGGGTGTGCGGCGGGCCGACCTGACAGACGCGGACTGCGGCATCGCGCAGGCGCTGGGCGTGCTCGGCGACTGGTGGACGTTCCTCATCGTGCGCGACGTCGCCGGCGGCACCACCCGCTTCGACCCGCTGCACCGCGCCCTCGGGGTGAGCCGGCGGGCGCTGGCCGAGCGGCTGGCCGGGCTGGTCGAGCACGGTGTGTTGGAGCGGCGGGCCTACTCGCAGCACCCGCCGCGCTTCGACTACCTGCTCACCGCCAAGGGCGAGGCGCTGCTGCCGGCGCTGATCGCGCTCCAGGACTGGGGCACCCGGCACGTGATGGGCGACGGCGGCCTGACCGCCACCGCCGCGGCGGACTCGGCCGAGGCGCGGCGGGTGCACGACCTGGCCGGCCGGCGGCTGCCCGAGGTGGTCCTGCCCGGCCCCGACGGGCGGCCGGTGGCCCCGGCCGACGGGCGCCGCTGGAGCGTGCTCTACTTCTTCCCCGGCGCGTTCGCGCCCGGTGCCCGGGACCTGCCGCCGGGCTGGGGTGAGATCCCGGGCGCGACCGGCTGCACGCTGGAGTCGACCACGTACGCCGCCCGGGACGCCGACTTCCGCGCCGCCGGGGCCCGCATCGTCGGGGTCAGCACGCAGCGCCCCGACCAGCTGGCCGACTTCGTGGCGTACGCCGACCTGCCCTTCCCGCTCCTGTCCGACCAGGACGGCCGGCTCGCGGCCGGGCTGCTGCTGCCCACCTTCCGGGCCGGCGGGGTCGAGCGGTTCAAGCGGCTGAGCCTGCTGGTCGATCCGGGCGCCGTGGTCCGCGCGGTGCAGTTCCCGGTGACCGACCCGGCCGGCTCGGTGGACGAGATGCTCGACCTGGTCCGCCGCAGGTCGGACGCGGCGGGGCCGGTGGGTGGACCGGCGGACGGAGCGGGCTGACGGGTCGCCAGCCGGCCCCCGGGGTGAGCCGGGCCCGGGTGGGGCCCCGCCGCCCGGCGGGACCCCACGGGCCGGCTCAGGCGGGCAGCCGCCAGACCTGGTTGGCGCCGCCGAAGCAGTCCCAGATCTGCAGCCGGGTGCCGTCGGCGGAGCTGTTGTCGGTGGCGTCGAGGCACTTGTTGGACTGCGGGTTGCGCAGCGTGCCGTTGGCCTGGGCCTGCCAGACCTGGGCGCCGGTGCCGTTGCAGTCCCACAGCTGGACCTTGGCGCCGTTGGCGGTGGAGCCGCTGGCCACGTCGGCGCACTTGCCGAGGGCGCGCAGGGTGCCGTCGCCGCCCACCGTCCAGCGCTGCGCGTTGGTGCCGTTGCAGGTCCAGAGCTGGATCGCGGTGCCGTTGGCGGTGCTGGCGGCCGCCACGTCGA
The DNA here is from genome assembly GCF_056780015.1 of Micromonospora sp. R311. NCBI lineage: Bacteria > Bacillati > Actinomycetota > Actinomycetes > Micromonosporales > Micromonosporaceae > Micromonospora > Micromonospora sp. R311. The sequence continues at coordinate 131,026 of NZ_JBSWCE010000010.1, read as the reverse complement.
CGCACTTGCCGGCGATCCCGGTGATCGGGCCGGTGCGCCCGGTCGGCGGCGGGGTGCCGCCCATGACGGTGTCGTAGATCGCGCTGACCAGTGAGGTCGAGTCGTTCCGGTCCTGGGACAGCTCCCAGTTCATCATCCCGCCGGCGTTGGCCAGCGCCCACTGGGTCTTCCGTTTGACCGTCGGTACGCCGTTGTAGCACTGCTGGACGCCGCCGACCGTGGTGCAGTCCCGGTTGGCGTTGGCCGGGTCCATGCCCACCAGCGCCGAGTAGGTGTAGTAGCCGGGCCGGCTGTAGAACGGCACGCCGAGCACCGCCTTGCCGGCCGGCAGGCCGCGCGCCTTCCACCCGTTCACGCTGTTGATCGACCAGTCGTAGTTGGCGTGCGGGCTGCCGCCGTCGTACGCCATGATGTTCAGCCAGTCGACGTGGCCGAAGACCGCGGTCGGCACGCCCTGCACGTAGTAGCCCTCGGACACCACGGCGGCGGTGAGCAACTTGCCCCGGCTGTGCAGGGCGCTGCCCAACTGCTGCATCAGCAGGCTGTAGTTGGTGGCCGAGGCGCCCGGGTCCGGGTACTCCCAGTCCATGTCGACGCCGTCGAGGTTGTACTGGTTGACGAAGTTGACCACGTTGTTCACGAACGCGGTGCGGGTGCTGGAGTTGGCGGCGAGCGCCTCGAACGCGGAGTCGTCGCCGTTGTTCCAGCCGCCGATGGCGATCGAGATCTTCACGTTGTTGGCGTGCCCGAGCGACACCAGTTGGGACAGCTTGCCCGGGTTCTCCACGGCGCGCAGGCTGCCGTTGCTGTTCGGCAGCACGAACGCGTAGTTGATGTGGGTGAGCTTGCTGTACTGGACGGCGTTGACGTCGCCGCTCCAGGACGGCAGGTAGCCGACGCTCTTGAAGTTGTTCGGCAGCACGGCGGCGGCGGCCGGGGACGGCGTGGCGAGGGCCAGGCCCGCGCCGGCGGTGACCAGCGCGAGCAGGCCGGCCGCGAGGGCCGAGCGGGGACGGGGATGTGGTGAGGACATCGCGGGCCTTCCCGTGGGCGGGCGGTGGCGACCGTGCCGCCGGGCCGGTGCCCGGTGGGCCGGGCGCCGGCGCGACGGACGGATCGGAACGGGAGGGTGCGCATCCTCGGGGAGCCAAATCTTAAAGAGTGTTAACGGTTTGCGTCAATGACGGCTCTCGATGAGTGGGAGAGCGCTTTCCCGTGCGCGGGGCGGCTGGGTCACCGCCCGAACGACCGTTAAGCTGACCGGGTGGGAACCGACGAGCTCTACCCGCCGGGCCGGCTGGCCGCCGCGCGGCGCGCCACCGCCGCCGCCGGCCTGGACGCGCTGCTGCTCACCCCCGGCTCCGACCTGCGCTACCTCACCGGCTACGACGCGCACGCGGGCGAGCGGCTGACCTGCCTGGTGCTGCCCGCCGAGGGCGAGGCGACGCTGATCGTGCCGACCCTGGAGCGGCCCGCCGCCGAGGCGTCGCCGGCCCCGGCCACCGGGGTGCGGATCGTCGACCACGCCGACGGCACCGACCCGTACCCCCTGGTCAGCGCGGCCCTCGGCGGGCCGGTCGGCGCGGTCGGGCTGGCCGACCGGATGTGGGCGGAGCAGGTGCTCGCGCTGCGCGCCACGCTGCCCGGCGCCGAGCAGCGGCTCGCCGGCGAGGTGCTGCGTGAGCTGCGGATCCGCAAGTCGCCCGCCGAGGTGGCGGCACTCGCCGAGGCCGGCGCGGCGATCGACGCGGTGCACGAGCGGATGGGGCAGTGGCTGCGCCCGGGGCGCACCGAGGCCGAGGTGGCCACCGACATCGCCGCGGCGATCCGCGCCGCCGGGCACGTGACCGTCGACTTCGTCATCGTCGCCGCCGGGCCGAACGGGGCCAGCCCGCACCACGGCACCTCCGACCGCCCGATCGGGGCCGGTGAGCCGGTGGTGGTCGACATCGGGGGCACCATGCCGTCGGGCTACCGCTCCGACTGCACCCGCACCTACGTCGCCGGCGGCCCGGCCCCGGCCGAGTTCACCGAGTACTACGCGGTGCTGCACGCCGCCCAGCGCGCGGCGGTGGCCGCGGTGCGCCCCGGGATCACCGCCGAGGCGGTCGACGCCGCCGCCCGGGAGCCGATCGCCGCCGCCGGCTTCGGCGCCGCGTTCCTGCACCGGACCGGGCACGGCATCGGTCTGGACGGGCACGAGGAGCCGTACGTGGTGGCCGGCAACCCCCGGCCGCTGGAACCCGGCATGGCGTTCTCCATCGAACCGGGCATCTACCTCGCGGGCCGGCACGGCGCCCGGATCGAGGACATCGTCGTCTGCACGACGGACGGCGGACAACGGCTCAACACCACCCCCACGGAGCTCATCGCGCTATGACTGTCGACCGGATCCTCCCCACCGACGAGGCCCACGACCTGCTGGACCTCGCCACCGAACTCGCCGACCGGGAGCTCGCGCCGCGGGCCGCCGGGTTCGAGGAGCGCGCCGAGTTCCCCCGGGAGGTGCTGCGCACCCTCGGCCGGGCCGGCCTGCTCGGCCTGCCCTATCCCGAGGAGCACGGCGGCGCCGCGCAGCCGTACGAGGTCTACCTCCAGGTGCTGGAGATCCTGGCCAGCCGGTGGCTGGCGGTCGCCGAGGCGGTCAGCGTGCACACCCTGTCCTGCTATCCGGTGGCCGCCTTCGGCAACGCCGAGCAGCGCAAGCTGCTGCCCGACATGATCGGCGGCGAACTGCTCGGGGCGTACTGCCTCTCCGAGCCGCAGGGGGGTTCGGACGCCGCCGCGCTGACCACCCGGGCGGTCCGCGACGGGGACGCCTACCTCGTCTCCGGCACCAAGGCGTGGATCACCCACGCCCGGGTCGCCGACTTCTACAACATCTTCTGCCGCACCGGCGGGCCCGGCCCGAAGGGCATCTCCTGCCTGCTCGCCGACGCCGGCACCCCGGGGATCGCCCCGCAGGCCGCCGAGCGGACGATGGGCCTGCACGCCTCCCCGGTGGCGCAGATCGCCTTCGACTCCGCCCGGGTCCCCGCCGACCGGCTGATCGGCGGGGAGGGGATGGGCTTCACCATCGCGATGTCCGCGCTGGACTCGGGCCGGCTGGGCATCGCCGCGTGCGCGGTGGGGCTGGCCCAGGCGGCGCTGGACTACGCGGTCGGCTACGCCAAGGAGCGGCAGCAGTTCGGCCGGCCGATCATCGACTTCCAGGGGTTGGGGTTCAACCTCGCCGACCTGGCCACCCAGATCTCCGCGGCCCGGGCGCTGACGCTGGCCGCGGCCCGGCTGCGCGACGCCGGCCGGCCGTACTCGATCGAGGCGGCCAAGGCGAAGCTCTTCGCCACCGACATGGCGATGCGGGTCACCACCGACGCGGTGCAGGTGCTCGGCGGGGCGGGCTACGTGGCCGACCATCCGGTGGAGCGGTACATGCGGGAGGCCAAGGTGCTGCAGATCGTCGAGGGCACCAACCAGATCCAGCGGCTGGTTATCTCCCGGGCGCTGGCCAAGGGCTGACGCAGCGTCGCGCCGCCGGTGCGGTGGGTCCACCGCACCGGCGCGGGCCGTTCGACTGCGGGCCGCGTCGTCGCCGTCGGGCGGTTTTACCGGTAGGTTGCACGCCGTGGAGGAGATCGACCGCGCCATCGTCGCAGCCCTGACCGTTGACGGCCGGCTGTCGTACACGGATCTGGCGGAGAAGGTGGGCCTGTCGGTCTCGGCCGTGCACCAGCGGGTGCGCCGGCTGGAGCAGCGCGGGGTGATCAAGGGGTACGCCGCGCGGGTCTCCTTCGAGGCGTTGGACCTGCCACTGACCGCGTTCGTGGCGATCCGGCCGTTCGACCCGTCGCAGCCGGACGACGCGCCGGAGCGGCTGGCCCACCTGCCGGAGATCGACTCCTGCTACTCCGTGGCGGGGGAGGACTTCTACCTGCTGCTGGTGCGGGTGGCCGGCCCGGCGGACCTGGAACGGGTGCTGCAGGAGATCCGCACCGCGGCCAACGTGACCACCCGCACCACGGTGGTGCTCTCCACCCCGTACGAGGGGCGGCCGCCGAAGGTCAGTGCCGAACCCCCGATGCGGGGACGGTCCCGGGTGCCGGGAGAGGTGGCTGGTTCCAGCGCCGGATGACCTGTCGGCCGTGCTCGTGGCCGAGGGTGCTGACCGTCGCGGTGTCCAGCCGCAGCCGGCCGCCGGCCGCGGGCGGCAGTCCGATCCAGCGGGCGCCGGCCACCCGGAGGCTGTGCCCGTGCGCGACCAGCGCCACGTGACCCTTGTCCAGCAGGGGAGTGACCCGGGCCAGCACCCGGTCGAGCCGGGCGCCCACCTGGTCGGGTGACTCGCCGCCGGGGCAGCCGTCGGTCCACAGGTTCCAGTGCGGGTGGTCGGCGTGGATGTCGGCGCTGGTGCGACCCTCGTACTCGCCGTAGTTCCACTCGGCGAGGTCGTCGTCGGTCTCGCCGACGGTGAGCCCGGCGAGCTGGGCGGTGCGCACCGCCCGCTTGCGGGGGCTGCTCAGCACCGTGACGAAGTGCCGGCCGGCCAGGAACGCGCCGACCATCCGGGCCTGTCGCTCACCGTCCGGGGTGAGCTCCAGATCGGTGTACGAGGTGTGCCGGTGACTCGCGCTCCAGGTGGTCTCGCCGTGCCGGATCAGCAGGATCTCGCCCATTCGTCCAGTTAACCAGGCACCGGTCTCCGACGTTCACCTAGTGTCCTAGGACGCTCCAGTGGGTGTGTGCCCGGTAACCACGTTTCCGGTCACCGGGCACGGGCATGCACCGCATCGAGGGCCCCTGGGCCCCTGGACGGCCGGAGCAGAGGAGGCGACATGGGCTTCACCGACAAGGCGAAGAGCAAGGTCGAACAGTTGACCGGCGCCGCCAAGGAGCGGATGCGGCAGGAGGGGGCGGCGCAGCAGGGCGACGCCCGCGCCCGCCGGGCCGGCGAGCCGGCCCAGGAAGCCGGTCGGAACGTGCGGGATCCCTTCACGAGGTGACCTCGCGCTGTCGTGGCGGCCCCCGGCGCAGGCCGGGGGCCGCCACGCGTCCCGGCCGTTTTCCGCGCCCCGCTGGCGCGTCGGGTGCCCTGCGCGACTCCGGGCCGGCGATCCGGGGGGTGACCCGGTCCGGTGGATGCCGCCAGGTCGCCGGTGTGGCGCGGGTCAGTGGGTCGGGCCGGCGCTGGCCGGCCCGGCGGCTAGGGTCGCCGGCGTGACCGTCCTGCGTTCCCTGCTGCCGTTCGTCCTGGCCGCGCTGCCGAGATCGGCGGGGCGTGGCTGGTCTGGCAGGGGTGGCGGGAGCACCGGGGGCTGTGGTGGGTGGCGGCCGGGGTGATCGCGCTGGGTTGCTACGGCTTCGTGGCCACCCTGCAACCGGATCCGCACTTCGGCCGGATCCTCGCCGCGTACGGCGGGGTGTTCGTGGCGGGGTCGCTGGGCTGGGCGGTGCTGGTGGACGGTTTCCGGCCGGACCGGTGGGACCTGACCGGCGCGGCGATCTGCCTGCTCGGCGTCGCCGTGATCATGTACGCGCCGCGCGGCTGACGGACGCCGCCGGGTGGGCGCCGTGGCGGCCGTCGACGAGCAGCATGCCGGTCACCAGGGCGATCACGACGGCCAGGTGCAGGGTGGCGTTGACGTGGCCGCCGATCGGGACGGTGGCCAGGACCAGGGCCGCGGTGACCAGGCGGCTGGCCGGACGCCCGTGGTGGACGACGCGGCGAATGTCGGCGATGCCGACCAGGAAGAGGGCCACTCCACCGGAGAGGGCGAGCGCGGCCGGCCACCCGGTCGGGGCGTCGGGATGGGCGACGGTGGCGTGCAGGCCGGTGGCGGTGGCGATGATGCCGAGCAGCAGGACGAAGTGGCTGAGGATGTAGACGCGGGCGGACATCCGGCTGCGGGGGGCGAGGTCGGCGCCCGCGAGGGCCGCCTCGGCGGCGCCGGCCTCGGTGAAGTAGGTCCACCAGAGGGCGGCGGGGAGGGCGAGGGCCAGCACGATGGCGCCCACCGTGCTGGGGGTGAGGTGGTCCATGGGCGCGCCCATGCCGATGGTGACCACGGTCTCGCCGAGGGCGACGATGACGAGCAGGCCGTGCCGTTCGACGAAGTGGGCCGGGACGATGCGGAAACTGGCGGCTACGCCGAGCCAGGAGTGGCCGGGGAGCAGGTAGGGCAGCACGGTCTGGACGAAGATGGCGGCGGCCCAGAGGGCGTACCCGGCGGGTCCGGAGAGCAGGCCGGCGGCGAGGACGAGCAGGGCGGCGCCGAGGTTGTAGGGGGCCAGCCGGCGGACGCCGGCGCGGGCGGTGCTGTGGCTGAACAGGGTGAGGTGAACGGTGACCACGACGAGGTAGCCGATGCCGAAGAGCAGGCCGCTGCCGGTGAAGACGTCGGGGATGGCGACGGCGGTGAGCAGGAAGCCGGCCATGCCGGCGAAGAGGAGGAGTTTGCGGGCGGGGTGGCGGGGTGGCACTGGTTGGTCAGCCAGGCGTAGCCGCTGTAGAGGTACCAGAGCAGGCCGAGGATCAGGATGGTGCTGCCGAGGCCGCCCCAGTCGAGGTGCTCCTCGAGCAGGTGGGCGAGTTGGGTGATGGTGAGGACGAAGACGACGTCGAAGAAGATCTCGACGGGGGTGGCCCGGTCGGCGGTGTCGGCGTCGCGCGGCGCGGTTCCCATGTTTGTGCAGGCTAGTCGCCCGGTCGTGGGACTGTGCGGGTGCCGGAGACGACGCACCCCCGGTCGTCGCGGGGGCGACGCCGGGGGTGCGCGGGGGTGGGGTGGGTTCAGTCGTTGCGGTGCTCGGCCCACCACTGCTGCCCGCTGTCGGGCAGGGTGTCGATCGGGTCGTAGTAGGCGTAGCGCTTGTTGAGCGCCTCCAGGTCGGCGGACTCGATGCTGGTGCGGTAGTTCTTGGTCCAGTACGAGATGCCGCGTTCGCGGTCGTACTCGGTGAGCATGTGCACCCAGCGCTTGCCGACGAAGGGGACGTCGCAGACGATCCGCGGGGTGGCGTAGCCGGGCAGGTAGCCCATGATGTCGTGCTGGAGCTGCTGGGCGTGCCAGACCGGGACCCGCCAGTGTTCGGCGTTGGGGATCATGTCGCACATGTAGAAGTAGTAGGGCAGGATGCCCGCTTCGCCCTGTAGGGCGAAGCAGAGGTCGAGCAGATCCTTGTTGGTGGCGTTGACGCCGCGCATGAGCACGCCCTGGTTGCGCACGTCGCGGACGCCGACGTCGAGGGCGGTCTGGGCGGCCTTGGCGACCAGCGGGGTGAGCGACTGGGCGTGGTTGACGTGGGTGTGGATGGCGAGGTTGACGCCGCGGCGGGCGGCGGTGCGGGCGACGCGTTCCAGGCCCTCGACGACGTCGGGCTGGAGCCAGTGCTGCGGTAGGCCCATGAGGGCCTTGGTGGCGAGCCGGATGTCGCGGATGGTCTCGATCTCGAGCAGCCGCATCAGGTAGGACTCGAGGTTGCGCCAGGGCACGTTGGCGACGTCGCCGCCGGAGACGACGACGTCGCGGACGCCGGGGTGGGCCTTGAGGTAGGTGATGTGGGCGTCGTAGCGGTCGACGGGCTTGAGGGTGAGCTTGAGCTTGTCGACGGCGGGGGTGGAGTTGCCGACCAGGTCCATCCGGGTGCAGTGGCCGCAGTACTGCGGGCAGGTGGAGAGCAGTTCGGCGAGGACCTTGGTGGGGTAGCGGTGGGTGAGGCCCTCGGCGACCCACATGTCGTGCTCGTGCAGCGAGTCGCGGCTGGCGTAGGGGTGTGAGGGCCAGTCGGTGCGCCGGTCGGAGGCGACGGGGATCATGTAGCGCCGGACGGGGTCGGCGAGGAACGCCTCGGTGCTCATCGGCGCGAACGGGACCATGGTGTTGAGCATCTGCGGCGGCACCAGCATGGACATGGTGGCGAGGGCGGCCTGGTCGGCGGTGAGGTCGGCGTAGAAGGTCTCGTCGACGAGGTCACCGAGGACGGCGCGCAGTTGCTTGATGTTCTTGACGCAGTTGACGCGCTGCCACTGGGCGGATTCCCACTGTTCGCGGGTGACGTGGCGCCAGCCGGGGAAGCGGGTCCAGTCGGGTTCGACCAGGGGGGCGCGGCGGTATTCGTAGGGCTGGGCGGCGGTGGGGACCGTGGCCGGCGTGGGGCGTGGCGCAGGGATGGTCTCCACCGGTTGGGTCTGGGTCACGGCCCCTCCTCGTGCGTGAGATGATCAGCGGCCCGAAGGCTACTGGAAAATATCCGGTGAAGAAATTAGTCTGCCGGAAGTTTTCCCGCTACGCGAGCCCTGACCGGGGGTTCGGGCGGTTGACAGGGGGAGGTCGGCGTGACGTCACCGGTGGGTCTGCACCGCGTTGTGGAACCGGCGGGGGTGCTGCCGCAGGCGGCGTGGCGGCTGGACGCGTCGCCGGCGATCGCGCCGAACGAGGTGCGGATCCGGGTGGAGCGGCTGAACCTGGACGCGGCGAGCTTCCGGCAGTTGTGGGAGAAGCACGGCGGGGACGGGGCCGCGGTGCGCGCCGAGGTGCTGGAGATCGTCAACGCCCGGGGCAAGATGCAGAACCCGGTGACCGGGTCGGGCGGGATGCTGATCGGCACGGTGGAGGAGGCCGGGCGGCGGTCGCCGCTGGGGCTCAAGCCGGGGGAGCGGGTGGCGACGCTGGTGTCGTTGACGCTGACCCCGCTGGTGATCACCGACGGGTTGGCCCGGTGGGACGGGCGCAGCGAGCAGGTGCCGTGCGACGGGCATGCGATCCTGTTCGCCCGGTCGATCGCGGCGGTGCTGCCGGACGACGAGGACCCGCAGTTGTCCCTCGCCGTGCTGGACGTGTGCGGGGCGCCGGCGCTGACCGCGCGGGTGGTGTCGCGCTATGTGGCCGACCGGGCGCGTGAGGGGGACGCCCGGCCGGTCAGCGTGGCGGTGATCGGTGCGGCGGGCAAGAGCGGGTCGCTGTCGTTGGCGGCGGCGCGGCGGGCGGGCGCCGCCCGTACGGTCGGGGTGGTGCCGGTGGCGGCGGAGCGGGACGCGCTGTCCGATGCCGGGCTGGCCTCGGTGGTGGCGTTGGCCGACGCCCGGGATCCGGTGGCGTTGTCGCAGGCGGTGACGTCGGCGCTGGGGGTGCCGGCGGACGTGACGGTGGTCTGCGTGGACGTGCCGGGCTGTGAGCACGGGGCGGTGCTGGCGACCGCGGACGGCGGCACGGTGATCTTCTTCTCGATGGCGACCAGTTTCTCGGCGGCGGCGTTGGGTGCCGAGGGGTTGGCGGCGGACGTGACGATGCTGGTGGGCAACGGGTACGTGCCGGGGCACGCGGAGTTGGCGTTGGGTCTGCTGCGCTCGGAGCCGGGGGTCCGGAGGCTGTTCGAGTCGCGGCTGGTTGCAGACTGAGTGCCATGACGAACCCCTCGACGTTGTACCGCGGCGGAGTGCTGCACTGTCCGGCCGACCCGAGCGCGACGGCGCTGCTGGTGGCGGACGGCAAGATCGCATGGTTGGGGACGGACGCGGAGGCGCCGGCCGCGGACCGGGTGGTGGAGCTGGACGGGGCGTTGGTGACGCCGGCGTTCGTGGACGCGCACGTGCACGCCACGGACACCGGTCTGGCGCTGTCGGGGCTGGATCTGTCCGGGGTGCGCTCGGCGGGGGAGTTGCTGGACGCGGTGGCCGGGTTCGCGGCGGGTCTGCCGGCGGAGGCGGTGCTGCTGGGGCACGGCTGGGACGAGTCGAGCTGGCCGGTGCCGCGGTTGCCGGACGCGGCGGAGGTGGACCGGGCGGCCGGCGGGCGGCGGGTGTACCTGTCGCAGGCGTCGATCCATTCGGCGTTGGTGTCGCGGGCGCTGCTGGCGGCGTGTCCGGAGGCGGCGGCCGCGGCGGGGTACGACGCGTCGGGGTGGCTGCGCCGCGACGCGCACCACGTGGTGCGGGCGGCGGCGTTCGCGTCGGTGACCCGGTCGCAGCGGATCGCCGCGCAGCGGCGGGCGTTGGCGCACGCGGCGTCGTTGGGCATCGCGGCGGTGCACGAGTGCGGTGGGCCGGAGATCTCCGACGAGGAGGACTTCACCGGCCTGCTGGGGATCTCCGGTGCGGGGTTGCCGGAGGTGTACGGCTACTGGGGTGAGCTGGGCGGCGCGGCGCGGGCGCGGGAGTTGGGCGCGGTGGGCGCCGGGGGTGACCTGTTCGCCGACGGGGCGTTGGGGTCGCGCACGGCGCACGTGTCGCGCGACTACCTCGACGGGGACGGCGGCTGCGGGCACGGCTATCTCACCGCCGAGCAGGTGCGTGACCACCTGGTGGACTGCGCGGCGCACGGGTTGCAGGGCGGGTTCCACGCTATCGGTGACGCGGCGATCGCCACGGTGCTGGCGGGGTTCGCGGCGGCGGCGGAGAAGCTCGGCACGGATCGGCTGCGGGCGGCCCGGCACCGGGTGGAGCACGCGGAGATCATGAGCAAGCGGCTGATCGCCGGGTTCGTGGAGTACGGGATCGTGGCGAGCATGCAGCCGGCGTTCGACCGGTTGTGGGGCGGCGCGGGCCGGATGTACGAGGCGCGGTTGGGGCTGGACCGGGCGTTGGAGTCGAACCCGATGGGGTCGATGCACGCGGTCGGGGTGGCGTTGGCGTTCGGGTCGGATTCGCCGGTGACGCCGCTGGACCCGTGGGGTTCGGTGCGGGCGGCGGCGGCGCACCACAATCCGGCGCAGCGGATGAGTGAGCGGGCGGCGTTCGCGGCGCACACCCGGGGTGGTTGGCGGGCGGTGCACCTGGACAACGAGGGGGTCCTGGCGCTGGGGGCGCCGGCGACGTTCGCGGTGTGGTCCACGCCGGCGGGGGTGGACCGGGGGTTGCCGGTGTTGCAGGCCGACGACCCGGAGGTGCGGGGTCCGCAGGATCCGACGCCGTTGCCGGTGTGCCGGCGCACGGTGCTGCGCGGTGAGGTGATCTTCGAGGAAGGGTCTTCGTGACAGGGAAGCTTGACCTGGATCCGGCGCTGGTGGCCCGGGCGCGGGAGTTGGCGCGGCGGGCCGGGCGGCCGGTGGTGGAGCTGGCGCGCAGCCACACGACGGTGTCGGTGGAGCGTGCGGTGCTGCGGCTGGCCGGGGTGGCCGGCGCCGACCCGGACGGCATTCCGTGGGTGAACCGGCTGGTCGACGCGGTGGTCGCGGACACCGGCCTGGGGCACGGGGTGGCGGTGCCGGTGTTCGACGCGCTGGCCCGGGAGCAGATCAGCGACGTGACGTTGCTGGCGCAGAAGGCCGCCGCCGGGTCGGTGCGGTTCCAGGTGCCGTCGGGGAAGGCGGCGACCGCGGCGCGCCGGGCCGCCCGGCGGGCGGTCGCGGCGGGGATCCGGCAGATCGACCGGCGGCGCGTCGAGCGGGAGCGTCTGGTCAAGCGGTACGGGGATCCGGCGCGGCGGCCGTGGATCTACCTGATCGTGGCGACCGGGGACATCTACGAGGACATTCCGCAGGCGCAGGCGGCGGCCCGGGCGGGCGCGGACGTGATCGCGGTGATCCGGTCGACGGGGCAGTCGCTGCTGGACTACGTGCCGGAGGGGGCGACCCGGGAGGGGTTCGCCGGCACGTACGCCACCCAGGAGAACTTCCGGCTGATGCGGGCGGCCCTCGATCAGTCGTCGAAGGAGTTGGGCCGGTACGTGCGGCTGACGAACTACGCGTCGGGGCTGTGCATGCCGGAGATGGCGACCCTGGCCGGCCTGGAGCGGCTGGACATGATGCTCAACGACTCGATGTACGGGATCCTGTTCCGCGACATCAACCCGATCCGCACCTTCGTCGACCAGCGGTTCTCCCGGCAGGTGCACGCGCGGGCGGGCATCATCATCAACACCGGGGAGGACAACTACCTCACCACCGCCGACGCGGTGGAGGAGGCGCACACGGTGACCGTGTCGCAGCTGCTCAACGAGTACTTCGCGCACGAGGCCGGGTTGGCCGACTGGCAGTTGGGGCTGGGGCACGCGTTCGAGATCAACCCGGACCTGCCGGAGTCGTTCCGGTTGGAGCTGGCGCACGCGCTGCTGGCCCGGGAGTTGTTCCCGGACGCGCCGCTGAAGTGGATGCCGCCGACGAAGCACATGACCGGGGACGTGTTCCGCGGGAACCTGCTCGACGGGTTCTTCAACCTGGTGGGCACCATGACCGGGCAGGGCATCCTGCTGGTCGGGATGATGACCGAGGCGGTGGTGACGCCGTGGCTGTCGGATCGGGACATCGCCCTGCAGAACGTCCGCTACGTGCTGGGCGCGGCCGGTGGGCTGCACGAGGACTTCGTGCCGGCGCCGGGCGGGTTCATCCAGCAGCGGGCGCAGCGGGTGCTCGGTGAGGCGGTGCGGCTGCTGGAGCGGATCGGTGAGCAGTCGCTGCTGACCGCGATCGCCGAGGGCACGTTCGGGATCATGAAGCGGCCCGCGGACCGGGGCAAGGGCCTGGACGGGGTCGCCGCGCACGAGCCGGACTACTACAACCCGGCCACCGAGATCCTGGAGGCGGCATGAGCACCGCGGCGGAGAAGAGGATCGTCCGGCCGTACGGGGACACCACCGGCGACGGCATGGTGCAGGTGTCGTTCACGTTGCCGGTGCCGCACGACAAGCGGGCCGAGGGCGCGGCGGTGCAGTTGGCCAACCGGATGGGCATCGACCCGGCGATGCTGGTGCACGCCAAGCAGATGGGCGACGGGTTCACCTTCTTCGTGGTGTACGGGCGGGTGAACCACCTGGTGGACACCTCCGCGGTGCAGGTGGTGGAGCGTGACTTCCCGCTGCTGAGCGCCAAGGAGGTCAACGCGGTGGTGAAGCAGCGGCTGCGGCGCAAGCTGTCGGTGGTGGGGGCGTGCATCGGCACCGACGCGCACACCGTCGGCATCGACGCGATCCTCAACGTCAAGGGCATCGCCGGGGAGAAGGGCCTGGAGTACTACCGGGAGTTGACGGTGACCAACCTGGGCGCGCAGGTCAGCGTGCCGGAGTTGGTGGAGGCGGCCCGCCGGGAGAGGGCCGACGCGGTGCTGGTGTCGCAGGTGGTCACCCAGCGCGACGCGCACCTGCACAACACCCGGGAGATGTCCGCGGCGTTCCGGGAGGCGATGCCGGCGGGGAAGCGGCCGCTGCTGATCGTCGGCGGGCCGCGGTTCGACGAGACGATGACCGAGGAGTTGGGGGTGGACCGGATCTTCGGCCGGGGCACCACGCCGGGCGAGGTGGCCAGCTACCTGGTGCACGCCCTGATCACGCAGAAGAAGGCGAAGGCATGACTGATTCCCGGGTCGGGTTGACCGTGACGCACCGGCGGTACGTGCCGTACTCGCACGCCCACTACGCCGGGAACCTGGTCGACGGGGCGTACGCGCTGGGGTTGTTCGGGGACGTGGCCACCGAGGTGTGCATCCGCACCGACGGCGACGAGGGGCTGTTCGCGTCCTATTCGGACGTGCAGTTCCGCAGCGCCATGCGGGCCGGGGACGTGCTGGAGGTGACCGCGACGGTGACCCGGGTGGGCACCCGCAGCCGCACCATCGACTTCGCCGCCCGCGTGGTGTGCCGGGGCCGCCCGGACCGGGGCGAGTCGGCGGCGGAGGTGCTCGCCGAGCCGATCGTGGCGGTCACCGCGACCGGCACGGTGGTCGTGCCCGCCGCGTCGTGACCCTGGCGGTCTGCGCCGACGTCGGGTCGACGTACACCAAGGTCACGGTGGTGGACCTGGCCGCGGCGGCGCTGGTCGCGGCGGCGTCGGCGCCGACCACGGTGGGCACGGACGTGCTGCACGGCCTGGACGCCGCGGTGGCCGCGGCCACCGACGGGCTGGGGGCGCGCGACGTGCCGTGGTACGTGTGCTCGTCGGCGGGCGGTGGGCTGCGGCTGGCGGTGGTCGGCTACGAGCATCTGGTGACCGCGCAGGCCGGCCGGCGGGTGGGCCTGTCGGCGGGCGCGAACGTGGTGCACGTGGCCGCCGGCCGGCTCGGCGGCGCCGAGGTGACCGCGTTGCGGGCGGCCCGGCCGGACGTGGTGCTGCTGGTCGGCGGCACCGACGGCGGGGACGCCGACACGCTGAGCCACAACGCGACCCGGCTGGCCCGGGCCCGCTGGCGGCGGCCGGTGGTGCTGGCCGGCAACGTCGACGTCCGCGACGACCTGCACGCCCTGCTCGCCGGCGCGGGCGTGCCGGTGACCGTCGCCGACAACGTGCTGCCCCGCATCGGGGTGCTCGCGCCGGCGAGCGCGCGGGCGGCGATCCGGGAGGTGTTCCTGCGGCACGTCATCGGCGGCAAGGGGCTGTCGCGGGGGTCGCGGTTCACCCGGCTGGTGCGCGCCGCCACCCCCGACGCGGTGCTGACCGGGGTGGAGGCGCTGGCCGACGCGATCGGCGGGGACCTGGCGGTGGTGGACGTGGGTGGGGCGACCACCGACGTGTACTCGGTGCTCACCCCGGACGAGCGGGACAGCGGGCCGGGTCGGGAGGTCGCCGGCACCCTGTGGCGGGCCCGCACCGTCGAGGGTGACCTGGGCATGCGGTGGAGCGCGCCGGGGGTGGTGCGGGCCGCCGCGGAGGAGCGGCTGCTGGCCCCCGGCGAGCAGGAGACGCTGGCGCCCGCCGCGGCGGCGCGGGCCGCCGAGCCGGGACTGCTGGCCGTCACCGACGCGGAGCGGGCCGTCGACCGGCGGATCGCCGCGCTGGCCGCGACGGTGGCGCTGCGCCGGCACGCCCGCGGCGGCGCCACCGGGGAACGCGGCGGGCGGGACCTGCGGGACGTGCGGCTGGTGGTGGGGTCCGGCGGGGTGCTGCGGCACGCCCCGGCCGGGCACGCCGCGCAGGTGCTGTCGGCGGTGCTGGCCGACCACGCCGGCGGGTGGCCGCTGCCCCGGGCGGCGCGGGCGGTGGTCGACGTGGACTACGTGCTGGCCGCCGGTGGGCTGCTCGCCGGTGAGCATCCGCAGGTGGCGGGGGCGTTGCTGCGCCGGCACCTGACCGTCGACTGAGGACCGCCGGGGCGACACGCCGAACCCGCGACACACGACAGGCCGGGGGTGGGTTGACAGCGCCCGGGGTGCAGCACGTACCGTCTTTGAGTCCTACCACGGGAAGCGGCTGCTGTTCGCTTCGTCCCTTCGTCCGCTGGCCGAGCGACCTTGACGGTCGCGGCGGCCAGGTCCAGCGGGCGGGGGTCGGCGGGGCGGCGCGAACCGGCCGCGGTTACCGGTGTACGGGCAGGGTGAGGTGCACGGCCAGTAGACAACGGCCCGGCGGGGGCAGCCAGTCCGCGTCCGGTCGGTCCGAAGGTCGGCGTGCCGCATCCTCGCCCCACCGGCCGGGAAGGGCCTGGGAGCATCGGGGCGCGGCGCGAGCCGCGCCCCGATTTCGTCCACCCCTGCCGCAACGCGGTCAGCGGCGGGTGGGGCGGGCGCGCACGTGCAGCCGTTCGCCCTGCGGCCCGAACAGGGTGAGGATCTCGGCGGGCTCCGGTCCCGGGTTGGCCACGCAGTGCGGCACCCGGGTGTCGAACTCGGCCACCTCGCCCGGGTTGAGGATCAGGTCGTGCTCGCCGAGCAGCAGCCGCAGCCGGCCGGAGAGCACGTACAGCCACTCGTAGCCCTCGTGGGTCTGCTGTTCGGGCTCGGCGGGGGTGTGCGGCGGCAGGATCTGCTTGAACGCCTGCAGACCGCCCGGGCGGCGGGTCAGCGGCAGGAACGTCACACCGTGGCGGACGATCGGGCGGGCGTGCACCCGCGGATCGCCGACCTCCGGCGCGCCGACCAGCTCGTCCAGCGGCACCTGGTGGGCGCGGGCCAGCGGCAGCAGCAGCTCGAGGGTGGGCCGGCGCTGCCCCGACTCGAGGCGGGACAGGGTGCTCACCGAAATGCCGGTGGTCGCGGCCAGGTCGGTCAGGGTCGTGCCACGCTGCTTACGCAGCGCCCGCAGCCGCGGCCCCACCGCCGCCAGCACGGTCGCCTCGTCGTTTGCCATAACAGCAACATTACTTGTCGAATCCGCGGCGCCGGTGGACCGTGGAGCCCGCACCAGGCGACGAGGGGGAGAGATGGACGACAGATACGACGTGGTGGTGGTCGGCGGCGGCGCCGCCGGGCTGGCCGGGGCGATGGCCCTGGCCCGGGCGCGGCGCTCGGTGCTGGTGGTGGACGCCGGTGAGCCGCGCAACGCCCCCGCCGGTCACATGCACAACTACCTGGGCCGCGACGGCACGCCGCCGGCCGAGCTGCTGGCCGCCGGCCGCGCGGAGGTCACCGGCTACGGCGGGCAGATCGTGGCCGGGCGGGTCGAGGACGCGCGGCGCGACGGGGCGGACCTCACCGTCGCCCTGGACGACGGGCGCACGGTGCGGGCGCGGCGGCTGCTGGTGACCACCGGCCTGGTCGACGAGCTGCCCGAGGTGCCCGGTCTGGCGCAGCGGTGGGGCCGCGACGTGCTGCACTGCCCGTACTGCCACGGCTGGGAGGTGCGCGACCAGCGGATCGGGGTGTTGGCCACCGGTCCGTTCGGGCTGCACCTGGCGCAGCTGTGGCGGCAGTGGAGCCCGCACGTGCTGCTGCTGATGCACGGCGCCCCGGCGCCCACCGCCGAGGAGGCCGAGCAGCTCGCCGCCCGGGAGATCGCGGTGGTGGACGGCCCGGTCGCGGAGCTGGTGGTGACCGGCGACGCGCTCACCGGCGTCCGGCTGGCCTCCGGCGAGGTCGTCGAGCTCGATGCGGTGGTGGTCGCCTCGACGATGACCGCCCGCGCCGGGATGCTGGCCTCGCTGGGGCTGAAGCCGGTCGAGGTGGAGATGAACGGGCACGTCTTCGGCACCCAGATCCCGGCCGACGCCAGCGGCGCCACCGCCGTGCCCGGGGTGTGGGTGGCCGGCAACGTCGCCGACCTCCGCGCCCAGGTGATCACCTCCGCGGCGGCCGGCCTGACCGCCGGCGCGGCGATCAACGCCGACCTGGTCGCCGAGGACACCCGCGACGCGGTGGCCGGGCACCGGCAGCGGCGCGAGACCCTGTTCACCGAGGCGGCCTGGGAGGAGCGCTACCGGTCCCGGCCGGCGGTGTGGAGTGGGCGGCCCAACCCGCAGCTGGTCGCCGAGGCCGCGCAGCTGGCCCCCGGCCGGGCGCTCGACGTCGGGGCGGGGGAGGGCGCCGACGCGGTGTGGCTGGCCGAGCGGGGCTGGCGGGTCACCGCGGTGGACATCTCCGCCACCGCGCTGCAGCGGGCCGCCGGGCACGCCGCGGCGCTCGGCGCCCCGGTCACCGAGCGGATCGACTGGGTGCGGGCCGACCTGCGCGCGCAGCCGCCCGCCGCCGACGCCTACGACCTGGTGTCGGCGCAGTTCATGCACCTGCCGCCGGAGGAGCGGCGGGAGCTGTTCGCCCGGCTGGCCGCCGCGGTGGCCCCCGGCGGCACCCTGCTGCTCGTCGGGCACCACCCGTGGGACCTGCGCACCACCGCGCACCGCATGCACCACCCGTGGGACCTGCGCACCACCGCGCACCGCATGCACTACCCGGAGATGATGTTCACCGCCGAGGAGGTGGCGGCGTCGCTGGACCCGGCCCGCTGGGAGGTGCTGGTCGCCGAGGCGCGGCCGCGGGCGGCGACGGATCCGGACGGACGGGACATCACGATCCACGACGCCGTGCTGGTCGCCCGCCGCCGGTAGCGGCGCGAGGTGCCCGGCCGGCCCCGCCGGCTGCCGCCGTGGCGGCGGCAGCCGGCGCCGGGCGGGTAGCCTTCAGCACCGTGATCGAGATGAGGCGCCGGTGACGACCCTGGACTCCACGCACGCCGAGCCGGCCGCCCGGCCGGCGGCGGCGCCGCGCCCGCTGCCGCTGCGGGTGGCCGCGCCGCTGGCGGTCGCCGCCGGGGTGGCGCTGCTGCTGGCGTTCCCGCCGTACGGGGTGTGGCCGCTGGCGCCGGTCGGGGTCGCGCTGCTGGCCGCGGCGGCGCACCGGCGGCGGCTGCGCGCCGGCGCGGGCCTGGGCTTCCTCACCGGGGTGGCGCTGTTCGCGCCGCTGCTGGCCTGGACGAACCTGCACACCGGCTACCTGCCGTGGGTGCTGCTGTCCCTGCTGCAGGCCGGCTACCTGGCGCTGCTCGGGGCGGGTACCGCGTGGGTGTCCCCGCTGGCCGACCGGTGGCGCGGGGCGTGGCCGGCGTTGACCGCCGTGCTCTGGGTGGGGCAGGAGGCGCTGCGTGACCGCACCCCGTTCGGCGGGTTCCCGTGGGGCCGGCTGGCGTTCAGCCAGGACGACGCGCCGCTGCTGCGGCTGGCCGCCCTCGGCGGGGCGCCGCTGGTGACCTTCGCGGTGGCGCTGACCGGCGGGCTGCTGGTGGCCGCGGCGTGGCGGCGCTTCGACGGCCGGCGGAGCTGGGCGCCGGCGGCCGCGCTGACCGCCGGCGCGCTCGCCGTGGTCGCCGCCGGGCTGCTGGTGCCGGTCGGCGCCGCCGGCGGCGGACCCGCCGTCACCGTCGCGATCGTGCAGGGCAACGTGCCCCGCCTCGGGCTGGACTTCAACGCCCAACGGCAGGCGGTGCTGAACAACCACGTCGACGCCACCATCGAGCTGGCCGCCCGGGTGGCCGCCGGGCAGCAGCCGCAACCGGACCTGGTGGTGTGGCCGGAGAACTCCAGCGACATCGACCCGCTGCGCAACCCCACCGCCGGGGCGCGGATCTCCGCGGCCGCCGACGCGGTCCGGGCGCCGATCCTGGTCGGCGCGGTGCTGCTCGGCCCGCAGCCCGGCCAGGTCCGCAACGCCGGCATCCTGTGGCGCCCCGGCGCCGGCGCCGACCTGGACCAGCTCTACACCAAGCGGCACCCGGTGCCGTTCGCCGAGTACGTGCCGCTGCGGGACCTCGCCCGGATGGTCAGCAAGCAGGTCGACCGGGTCCGCAACGACTTCGTGCCCGGCAGCGAGCCGGGCGTGCTGCGGGCCGGGCAGACGGTGCTCGGCGACGTGATCTGCTTCGAGGTCGCCTACGACGAGGTGGTCCGGGACACCGTCACCGGTGGCGCGCAGCTGCTGGTGGTGCAGACCAACAACGCCACCTTCGACGTGGCCGAGGCGCGTCAGCAGTTGGCCATGGTGCGGCTGCGCGCGGTGGAGCACGGCCGGCCGGCGCTGATGGCCTCCACGGTCGGGGTGTCCGGGTTCGTTTCCCCGCACGGGCGGGTAAGCGACGCCACCGGGTTCAACACCCGCGCGGTGGTGGTCCGGCAGCTGACGCTCGCCGACGGGCGCACCCTGGCCACCCGGGTCGGGCTGTGGCCGGAGCTGGCGCTGGCCGCCCTCGCCGTGGCGGCCCTGGCGGGCGCGGCGGTGCTGCGCCGCCGGCAGCGCGCCGTGCCCGGGTAACGACCAGCCGGCCCCGGCCGGTGGAGGGGAAGCAGCGTGGGTGAGGCGACCGACATCCGACGGCCGGGCACCGGTCACCCCGGGCTGGGGCGGGTGCTGGTGGTGATCCCGACCTTCAACGAGGCCGACAACGTCACCCGGACCGTGGCCCGGGTGCGCCGGGCCGCCCCGGCGGTGGAGATCCTCGTCGCCGACGACAACAGCCCCGACGGCACCGGCGCCATCGCCGACGCCCTCGCCGGCGCCGACCCGCAGGTGCACGTGCTGCACCGGGAGGGCAAGCAGGGCCTGGGCGCGGCGTACCTGGCGGGCTTCGCGTGGGCGCGCGAACGCGGCTACGACGCGGTGGTGGAGATGGACGCCGACGGCTCGCACGCCCCGGAGGAACTGCCCGCGCTCCTGGCCGCCGCCCGCGACGCCGACGTGGTGATCGGGTCGCGGTGGACCAGTGGGGCGCGGGTGGTGAACTGGCCGCTGCGGCGGCTGGTGCTGTCGCGCTGCGGCAACCTGTACGCGCGGGTGGCGCTGGGCATGCCGGTCTCCGACGCCACCGGCGGCTACCGGGTGTACCGGCTCGACGCGCTGCGCCGGCTCGACCTGACCTCGATCTGCTCCCAGGGGTACTCGTTCCAGGTGGAGCTGTCCCGGCTGGCGCACCGCGCCGGGGTGCGGATCGTGGAGGTGCCGATCACCTTCGCCGAGCGGGAGCGCGGCAGCAGCAAGATGAGCCCGCTGATCGTCGCCGAGGCGATGTGGCGGATCACCGCCTGGGCGGTGCAGGACCGCCGGCAGGCGGTGCGGCGCGGCCTGCACCGCACCCCGACCGGTCAGGTCCGCTGGCCCTGAGCGTGGCCGTGTCATGCTGGACGGGCGGGCGTGCCGACGGGATGGGGTGACATGCGCCGGGGACTGAGGTTCGTACCGCCGGCCCTGCTGCTGGCGGTGGTGCTGGAGCTGGCGGTGTTCGTGCTGCTGGGCCGGGCCGTCGGGTTCGGCGCGGCGGTGCTGGTGGTGTTCGCGGCGTCGCTGGTGGGGCTGGTGTTGCTGCGTCGGGAGGGAATGCGGGCGTGGCGGGGCTTCCGGGCCTCCGCGCAGGCCGGGCAACCCCCGGGCCGGCAGGTGACCGACGGGCTGGTCGGGCTGGCCGGCGCCCTGCTGCTGGCCGTTCCCGGCCTGGTCAGCGGGGCGGTCGGGCTGGCGCTGCTGGTGCCGCCGGTGCGGCGGCTGGCCCGCGCCGGGGTGCAACGTGCCGCCGAGCGCCGGGTGTCGTCGATGGTCGCCGGTGACCTGTTCGGGCCCCGGCGGGTGCGGGTGCGCCGCGGCGCACCGCAGCCCACCGAGCGGCCGGCCGAGCAGCCGCCGGTGGTCGACGGCGGTCGGGCCATCGAGGGGGAGATCGTCGAACCGGGCCGCTGACCGGCCCAGGACGGACGACGGCGCCCCGGGAGGGTTCTCCCGGGGCGCCGTGATGTCGGTACGCGTCAGGCGCGGCCGCGGCGGGTGCGGACCTCCTGCAGCCGCTCGGCGAGGATGTCCTCCAGCTCGGCGATGGAGCGGCGCTCCAGCAGCATGTCCCAGTGGGTACGCGGCGGCTTGGCCTTCTTCTGCTCCGGCTCGCTGCCGTCGACCAGCCGGGCGACGCTGCCGTCGAACTTGCACTCCCAGGTCGTGGGGACCTCGGCGTCCACGGCGAACGGGACCTCGAACTGGTGGCCCTTGGCGCACAGGTACTCGCGGGTCTGACGCGGCGCGAGCTCCGTGTTGCGGTCGGATTCGTAGCTGACTGCGCCCAGCCGGCTACCGCGCAGCATACGCTCGCCCATGATCGACTTCCCCTCGTTCGTGGTGCTGTCTACTGGTGTAACGGTCCGTCTCCGCCGGGCCATTCCCGCCCCGGGCGCTGCCGCGCCCAGGGTCGAGCCTGAACAAGGGTAGCCGGCCATGACAGTCGCCCGGCGGGGTCGTCCCCGGCCGGGTGGAAACGGTGGAGTGTTTTCGCTGTCAACGGGGATGTTAGCCGCTGCGAACAGAGCGGAGGCTGCGATGGCTGGTGACGCGCCGGTGGGGAACCGACCGCCCGCCGGGCGGACCTTCTTCGGCCACCCGCGCGCCCTGGCCACCCTGTTCCTCACCGAGATGTGGGAGCGGTTCAGCTTCTACGGCATGCGGGCGATCCTGGTGCTCTACCTGACCGCCGAGCTGGCCGACGACGGGCTGGGCCTGGCCGAGTCCAGCGCCAACGCCGTCTACGGCACGTACAACGCGATGGTCTACCTGATGGCGCTGCCCGGCGGCTGGGTCGCCGACCGGCTGATCGGCGCCCGCCGCAGCGTCCTCTGGGGCGGGGTGGTCATCGCGGCCGGCCACTACGTGATGGCGGTGCCGGCGCGGTGGAGCGTG
The DNA here is from genome assembly GCF_056780015.1 of Micromonospora sp. R311. Lineage (NCBI taxonomy): Bacteria > Bacillati > Actinomycetota > Actinomycetes > Micromonosporales > Micromonosporaceae > Micromonospora > Micromonospora sp. R311. The sequence goes on along the minus strand of NZ_JBSWCE010000010.1, from coordinate 109,250 downwards.
TTCGCCGGGATGACGTTGATCGTGCTCGGCACCGGGCTGCTGAAACCCAACATCTCCACCATGGTCGGCGACCTGTACGACCGGGACTCCCCGCGCCGCGACGCCGGTTTCTCCATCTTCTACATGGGCATCAACCTCGGCGCGTTCATCGCGCCGCTGATCACCGGGTTCCTCGGCGAGAAGATCAACTGGCATCTGGGCTTCGGCGCGGCGGCGGTCGGCATGACCTTCGGGGTGCTGCAGTACGTGCTGGGCGGGCGCCACCTCGGCGAGGCCGGCGCCCGGCCGGCCGACCCGCTGCTCGGCGCGGACCGGCGGCGGGCACTGACCCGGGTCGGCATCGTCGCCGGCGTGCTGCTGGTCGCGGTGGTCGTGCTGGCCGTGGCCGGGCTGTTCACCGTCGACACCGTGGTCAACCTGCTCGCCGTGGTCACCGTGCTGGTCACCATCGGCTACTTCACCCGGATCATGGTGGACCGGGAGCTCAGCGACACCGAGCGCAGCCGGATGAAGGCGTACGTGTGGCTGTTCGTCTTCGCCGCGGCGTTCTGGCTGATCTACGACCAGGCCGGGTCGGTGCTGAACCTCTTCGCCGCCGAGCGCACCGACCGGGACGTCGCCGGGTTCACCTTCCCCGCGTCCTGGTTGCAGTCGGTCAACCCGATCCTGATCATCATCGGGGCGCCGCTGTTCGCGCTGCTCTGGCTGCGGCTCGGGCACCGGGTCTCCACCCCGGTGAAGTTCGCCGTCGGCCTGGTGCTCAACGGCCTGTCGTTCGTGCTGATGGCCGCCGCCGCGCGGGCCGCGGTCGGCGGCGACCTGGTCTCCCCGTGGTGGCTGGTGGCGGTGTACGCCATCCAGGTCGCCGGTGAGCTGTCGCTGAGCCCGGTCGGCCTGTCCGCCACCACCAAACTGGCGCCGGTGAAGTACGCCAGCCAGATGATGGGGCTGTGGTTCCTGGCCACCGCCGTCGGGGACGCGATCGGCGGGCAGGTCGCCCGGCTCGCCGACACCTGGTCCGGGCCGGTGTACTTCCTGACCTTCGGGCTGGCGTCGGTGGCGCTGGGGCTGGGCGCGGTGATGTTCGCCCGGCAGATCCGCACGCTGATGGCCGGCATCCACTGACCGTCCCGCGACGCCGGCCGAGCCGACCGGTCCGGGTCAGGGCGCCGGGGTGGGCGGCAGCGGCAGCGGCAGCCCGGGCAGCCCGTCGATGCTGCGGGCGATGTGCTCCTTCCTGGCGAAGTAGTCGCTCAGCGACGCGTCGTCCTCCCGGGCGAACCGCCTGCCGTGCAGGTCCCGCTCGGCGTCGTAGGACATGAACGGCACGGCGTAGCCGCAGGTGTCGCGGATCAGCTCGGCGCGCACCACGATGACCGCCCGCAGCCCGTGCACGCTGGTGTCGATGTCCGGGAAGTGGGTGACCAGCCGCGCCCAGCGCGGGTCGTCGCGGAACACCGGCTCGCCGCGCCCGTGCACCCGGACGATGTTCGGCGGCCCCTGGAAGGCGCACCACATCAGCGTGATCCGGCCGTTCTCCCGCAGGTGCGCGACGGTCTCGGCGTTGGAGCCGGCGAAGTCGAGGTAGGCCACGGTGTGCTCGTCGATGACCGCCCAGGAGCCGCGCAGCCCCTTCGGGGACAGGTTGATGGTGCCGTCGCCGGCCAGCGGCGCGGTCGCGGTGAAGAAGAGCGGCTGTTCCTCGATGAAGGTCCGCAGGCGGCCGTCGATGCGTTCGTACGTCTTTCCCACCCGGGCATCATCCCCCGGTGGCGCCCGGCCAGCCGCCCGCCCCGGCGCCGTCCCACCCGCTGACCGGCGTCAGCCCGCCCGGGCCGGCCGCGGGTCGCACCAGCCGGTCAGGTGGGCGTCCCGCCCGGCGGCCGCGTCGAGGATGCGCCGCGCCCACACCCCGGCCATCGGCAGGTAGTCGAACTCGTAGCCGGGCGTGTGGTCGATCAGGTCGGCGAACTTCGCCAGCTCCACCAGCGCCGCGACCGGCTTGGCGATCCGCCACGCCTCGCGCAGTTCACCGGGGGAGGCCAGCTGCCGCCAACCGTCCAGATAGGCGCCGACCTGCCGGCGTGCCTCCGGCTCGGGCGCGCCGTGCAACCAGCCGGCCAGGTCGACCAGCGGGTGCGTGATCCGGGCGAAGCTCCAGTCGAACAGCAGCGGCCCGTCCGGGCGGTCCGCCGCGTTGTCCGGGTGCAGGTCGCCGTGGACCAGGGTCGCCGGCAGGTCGAGGTCGTCGAGTTCGGCGCACCGGTCCTGCAGCCACATCGCCACGCCGGTCAGCCCACCCCGGCCGGTGCCGGTGCGGGCGGCGTCCCACACCTCGGTGCGGCGGGTCAGCGCCGGCACCCGGGCCGCCAGGTCGTCCAGGGTCAGCACCGGGCAGCCCGCCGCCGCGAGGGGCCCGGTCCGGCCCACCGTGGCGGCCTGGATGCGGGCCAGCAGGCGCAGGGCGGCCGCGCCGTCGCGGGCCGGCGGCTGGGCGCCGAAGTCGGCGCTGAGCCACCAGCCGTGCTCGGCCGAGTGGGCCAGCACCTCGGGCACCGCCCGCGGCCACGCCCGGGCGAGTTCGGCGATCACCCGGGGCTCGGCGACCAGGTGCGGCAGGGCCGCCTTGAGGAACACCGCCCCCGCGGTGGTCGGGGCGCGCAGCACGGTCGAGGTCGTCCAGTGCCGGATCTGGGTGACCGGGCCGGTGCGTCGCGCGCCGCGCTCGGCCAGCACCGTGTCCAGCCAGCCGGTGGCGGCGGCGAACCAGCCGGGCCGGTACCAGGCCGGGCGGGTGTCCGGTTCGGCCCGGCCCAGCCAGCGCCGCACCGACGCCGCGCCGAACGCCGTCGCGTCGTGCCAGTCGTAGCCGGCCGCCGGTTCGCCGTCCACCGGCTCGGCCACGAAGATCGTGGTGTCCAGCGGTTCGAGCAGGGCGACCCGCAGACCGGTCTCGGCGGCGACCGCGCCGGGCAGTTGGCTGCTCGGCGGCGGCCACGCCCCGGCCAGCCGCAGCCGGGGCAGCAGCACCTCGCCGCCGTGGCGGCGGCCCAGCAGGCGGCGTCGCTGCCCGACGGAGATGATCACGTCCACGTCGACCGGTCCGGCCGGCGCGGCGGGGCCGCTCACGCGGCGCTCCCGGCCCGCGGCCGGGACGGCACCGCCGGTCGCTGCCCGGCCGGCTCCCGCCGGTGGCGCAGCGACTCCACCCCGACCAGGTCGTCGGCGACCGCGTCGGGGGCGTCGGTGTCGAACCGGGCGATCGCGCGGATCCGCGCGGCCGCGGCCACCAGGACGGCGATGACCAGCCCGCAGAGCAGGAAGACGAACGCGATGCCGCGTCCCTCGCCCACCCCGATCACCCGCCCGACGCTGCCGGCCAGCCGCCCGTCGGGCATCAGCATCGGCGTGAACAGCGCGGTCGCGGCGGGCGCCACCACTGCGAAGCCCAGCGGCAGGGTGGACCAGGAGATCATCTGGTTCAGCGCGGCGGCCCGGCCGTGGTAGCGCTGCGGGATCTTCACCTGCACGATCGCCCGGTAGATGCCGGTGGTCAGGGTCAGCCCGGCGGTCAGGCCGAACGCGCCCACCGCGATCAGCAGCGGATCCGGGCGCAGCGCGATCACCACGCAGGCCGCCGCCATGGCCAGGATGGACAGCAGCACCCCGCGCATCGGCCGGCGGGCGGGCCCGCCCCACAGCGCGACCGTCAGGCCGGCCAGCGTCGCGCCCAGCCCGGAGACGAACGAGACCTGGGCCGCGTCGCCGAGGGTGCCGAAGGACAGCACCAGCGGGCTCATCAGGATCAGCGGCGGCGCCAGGAAGACGTTGAGCACCAGGAAGAACAGCAGCATCGCCCGGAAGTGCCGGTGGCCCCACGAGTAGCGGAAGCCGTTGGCGATCTCGGCGGTCAGCGTCTCGCGCCGGTGCCAGCCCATCCGCGCCGGCCAGCGCACCACCGCGACGACCAGCACCGCCGCGGCGTAGCTGACGATGTCGATCACCAGGATGCCGTCCAGGCCGACCGTCGCCAGCAGGCCGGCGGCGAACAGCGGCACGAACAGCGTGCCGGCGCCGTTGGCCATCTCCACCACGCCGATGGCGTGTCGCAGGTACCGCTTCGGCACCAGCTGCGGCACCGACGCCACGTACGCCAGGCGTTGGAACGCGGTGGCCACCGACAACCCGACCATCAGCGCGTAGATGTGCCAGATCTGCAGGGCGTCGGTCCACAGCAGCACCCCGAGCGCACCCTGCACCGCCCAGGCGGCGACGTCCCCGGCGAGCAGCACCCGCCGCCGGCTGGACCGGTCCACCACCGCGCCGGCCAGTGGGGCGACCACCAGGCCGGGCACCAGGGCCAGCGTCACGAAGAGCGCGAGCTGGGCGACCGATCCGGTGGTCAGGTAGATCCAGATCGGGATGGCCCACTGGGTGAACGCCGACCCGATCAGCGAGACCAGCTGGCCGGCCGCCACGCCGAGGAACCGGCCCATGCTCGGCTCGGCCGGGCGGCGGCTCGGGCCCGCGTCCGCCGGCGGGCCGCCGTCGCCCGGCCCGGCCGGCGCGCCGCGGCGGTGCACGCCGTGCAGCCACCAGTCGTTGTCCGCGCCGCGGGCCGCCCGGGTCAGCGCCGCGCCGTCGTCGGCGTCCAGCAGCAGGTGGGTACGGGTGACGATCTCGGCGAGTTCGGTGGCCCGGTAGCGGTTGAAGTAGTGCCCGCCCTCGTCCAGGACGACCAGCGCGCAGGTGTCGGAGAGGAAGTCCCACTCCCGGAACCGCTCGCTGTAGTAGTCGGTGGCCGGGTCCTGTTCGCCGACCACCGAGATGACCGGCGCGTCGATCCGGTCCACCCGGCTGTCCAACAGGCCGCTGTAGTAGTCCTCGGCGCTGCGGGTGTCGTGGCGCATGTTGCGGATCACCCGGTCGGCCTCGTCGAGGCCGAGCTCCTCGATGTCCACGCCCCGCCCGACCAGCCGGTTGATGAACGTGCGGTTGCTGCGGAACCGTTCCAGCTCGGCCAGCCGGGACAGCCGGCTCAGCACGCCGCGGGGGCGGGCGAACGGGAAGATGCCGCCCACGTAGACCGCCTCGACCGGCCGGCCGGCGACCTGCAGGCGGCGGGCCACCTCCACCACCAGCGCGCTGCCGATGCCGCAGTGGCCGTAGAGCACCAGCGGCCCGCCGATGTCGCGCAGGATCTCGGTGACGGTTCCGTCGACCAGCTCGGCGAAGGGCAGGGTGTCCCGCTCGCCGCCGGCCTCCTGGCCGTGGATGGCCGCCGAGTAGAGGCGGTGCCCGGCCGGCATCGCGTCGGCCAGCGCCTGGTACACCGCCGCGCTGCCGCCGCCGTAGGGGACGCAGACCAGCGACCGGACGTGCGCGGCGTCCGGCACCGGCCGGGTCAGCTCGTGCAGCAGCCGGGCCGGTCGGTCCCCGGTGGCCGGGGCGTCGAGCAGCCGGGCCAGTTCCCGCACCGTGCGGCAGCGGAACAGGTCCATCAGCGAGACGGTGCCGCTCGCGCCGGCGGTCTCCAGGTCGCGTCGGATCCGGGTGACCGCCTGCGCGGCCAGCAGCGAGTGCCCGCCGACGAGGAAGAAGTCGTCGTCGACGCTGACCCGCTCGACCGGCAGCAGGTCGGTCCAGATGGCGGCGATGAGCTGCTCGGTCGGGGTGCTCGGCGCGGTGAACTCCTGCTCGGCCTGCCCGGCCAGGTCGGGGTCGGGCAGCGCGCGGTGGTCCAGCTTGCCGTTCGGGGTCAGCGGCAGCGCGTCGAGCGGCACGAACGCGGCCGGCACCAGGTAGTCGGCCAGGCTGCGGGCGAGGTGCTCGCGCAGCTGCCCGGCGCTCGGGCGGCGGGCGCCGTCGGCGGGCACCACGTACGCGACCAGCCGCCGGTCGCCGGTGCCGTCGGGCTGGGCGAGCACCGCGCAGGCGCGCAGGTCGGGGTGGCGTTGCAGGGCCGCCTCGATCTCGCCCAGCTCGATGCGGTAACCGCGGACCTTCACCTGCCGGTCCACCCGGCCCAGGTACTCCAGCCTGCCGTCGGGGCACCAGCGCACCCGGTCGCCGGTGCGGTACATCCGGGCGCCCGGCTCGCCGCTGAACGGTTCGGGCAGGAAGCGTTCCGCGGTGAGCGCGGCCCGGTTCAGGTAGCCGCGGGCCAGGCCCTCACCGGCGACGAACAGCTCACCGGGCACCCCCACCGGCACCGGGTTGAGGTGCCGGTCGAGCACGTAGGCGCGCAGGTCGTCCAGGGGCCGGCCGATCGGCGAGGCGACCGGGCGGCGCACGTCGGCGCGGCGCAGCCGCTGCGCGGTGACGTGCACGGTGGTCTCGGTGATGCCGTACATGTTCACCAGCGCCGGGGTGTCCTCGCCGTACCGGTTGAGCCAGTGCCGCAGCTCGCGGACGTAGAGCGCGTCCCCGCCGAAGACGATGGTGTGCACGGACAGGTCGGCGAAGGAGCGGTCGGTCTCGGTGAGGGTGGCCCGCAGGCCGCGGAACGCCGCCGGGGTCTGGTTGAGCACCGTCACCCGCTGCTCCGCCAGCACGTCCAGCAGCCGCTCGGTGTCCCGGATCTCCTCCGGCGGTACGACGACCAGCCGGCCGCCGTAGGCCAGCGCGCCCCACATCTCCCAGACCGAGAAGTCGAACGCGTAGGAGTGCAGCAGCGCCCAGACGTCGTCCGGGCCGAAGGTGAAGTGCGCCTCGGCGGCGGTGAGCAGCCGGACCACCTGGCGGTGCTCGACCAGCACCCCCTTGGGCCGGCCGGTGGAGCCGGAGGTGTAGATGACGTAGGCCAGGTCGCCGGGGCGCGCGGCCGCGGCGCCCGCCTCGGGCGCGGGCGGGTCGTCGTCCGGGGCGTCCAGCCGCAGCACCCGCCCGGCGTGGGCGGGCAGCTCCGTGCCGGCGGCCGCGTCGGTGACCAGCACCGGCGCGTCGGTGTCGGCGAGGATGAACTCCAGCCGTTCCCGGGGGTAGGCCAGGTTCAGCGGCACGTACGCGCCGCCGGCCTTGAGCACGCCGAGGATCGCCGTGACGGTGCCCGTCCCGGGCCGCAGGTGCAGCGCCACCAGGGTGTCCGGGCCGACCCCGTGCCGGCGCAGCCGCTCGGCCAGCCGGTCCGCGCGGCGGTTCAGCTCGGCGTAGCTGACCTGCTCGCCGCCGTGCACGACGGCGACGGCGTCGGGGCGGCGGGCGGCCTGCTCCTCGAAGAGCGAGTGCAGGGTCCGCTCGACCGGGTACCGGGCGACCCGGGCGCCCCACTCGCCCAGCACCTGGGCGCGTTCGCCGGCGGTGAGCAGGTCCAGGGTGCGCAGCGGGGCGTCGGCGCGGTCGACCACGGTAAGCAGCAGCTGCCCGAACCGCTCGCCGAACCGGGCCACGGTCGCCGCGTCGAACATTGCGGTGTTGTAGGTGAACTCGCACCACAGCTCGCCGGTGCGGGTCTGCACGACCAGCAGCTCCAGGTCGAACCGGGTGGTCGACAGGTCGAGCACCTCCCAGCTGACCGCCGGCCCGTCGCCGCCGGCGCCGTGGTCGCGGATCTGGTAGTTCTGCACCGCGAAGGTGACCTGGAACAGCGGGGAGCGGCTGACGTCGCGGGCCACGTCCAGCTCGGCCACCAGGTGCTCGAACTGGACCTCCTGGTGGGTGAGCCCGTCGAGCACCAGCTGGCGGGTGCGGGTGAGCAGCGCGCCGAACGACTCGTCCGGGTCCAGCCGGGCCCGCAACGGCAGCATGTTGACGAACATGCCGACCAGCGGCTCCAGCTCCGGGTGGTGGCGCCCGGCCACCGGCGAGCCGACGGCGAAGTCCCGCTGGTCGCTGTGCCCGGCGAGGAGGACCTGGTAGGCGGCGAGCAGGGTCATGTAGACGGTGGCGTCGTGCCGGCGGGCCAGCGCGGTGACGGCGGCGGCGAGCGGGGCGTCCACCTCGAAGCGGTGGGTGGCGCCGTCGAAGCGCTGCGTCGGCGGGCGCGGCCGGTCTGTGGGCAGGTCCAGCGCGGGCACCTCGGCGAGCTGGCCGGTCCAGTACGCCAGGCCGCGGTCGGTGCCGGGCCGGTGCCGCTGCCAGTGGGCGTAGTCGCGGTAGTGGACCGGCAGCGGCGGCCAGTGCGGGGCCGTCCCGTCCCGCCGCGCCCGGTAGGCGGTGAGCAGGTCACCGACCAGCACGTCGATGGACCAGCCGTCGCTGACGATGTGGTGCGCCTGCAGCGACAGCAGCCAGCGCCGGTGGCCGTGCCCGACGAGCAGGGCCCGGAACAGCGGCCCGGTGCCGAGGTCGAAGGGCGCGGCGGCGTGCTCGCGGGCCAGCTCCACGGCATGCCGGCGGGCGTCGGCCGGGTCGTCCGCGCTGACCGTGGCCCGGGACAGCGGCACCGGGCCGGGCGGGTCGATCACCACGGTGGGCCGGCCGTCGTCGTCGGCCGGGAAGCGCATCCGCAGGCTCTCCTGCCGGGCCGCCAGGTCGGCGAGGGCGTGGTGCAGCGCGGCGGGGTCCACCTCGCCGTCGAGCCACACCGCCACCGGCACGTGGTACGCGGTCGAGCCGGCGGCGAACTGATCGGCGAACCAGAGCCGTTCCTGCGCGTACGACAGGGTCGCCGGCGCGTCCGCGGGGGCCGGGCCGATGTGGCCGGCCCGGGCGTCGGCGGGTTGGCGCAGCAGTCGGTGCAGCAGGGCCTGCTTGGTGGCGGAGAGCGGTACTTCCCGGGCCGCCGACTCCGGGGCTGCGGACATGCGGGGCTACCTTTCGTAGGTGGCGAGGAGCGCGGCGGCCTCGTCCTCGGAGATCTCGTCGAGCCGGGCGACCAGCAGCCGCTCGACCTGGACGGCCAGTTCGGCGACCGTGGGGTGGGCGAAGAGCATGTAGACCGGGATGTCGACGTCCAGTGCGGCGCCGATCCGGGCGACGGCCCGGCTGGCCAGCAGGGAGTGCCCGCCCCGGTCGAAGAAGTTGTCGTGCACGCCGACGGAGGGGACCTCGAGGACCTCGGCCCAGGCCGCGGCGACCAGTTCCTCGGCGCCGGTGCGCGGGGCGGTCACCGCCGGCGGGGCGTCGTCGGTGACCGCCGGGTCGGGCAGCGCCGCGACGTCGAGCTTGCCGCTGGGCATCAGCGGCAGGGCGTCGAGGGTGACGAAGGCGGTCGGCACGAGGTGCCCCGGCAGGACGGTCCGCAGCGCCGCGCGCAACCGGGCCGGGTCGGCGTCGCCGGTGAGGTAGCCGACCAGGCGCCGCCCGCCGTGGCCGTCGGGGCGGACGGCCACCGCGGCCTGGTCGACGCCGGGCTGGGCGCGCAGCGCGGTCTCGATCTCGCCCAGCTCCACCCGCGCCCCGTTGACCTTCACCTGCCGGTCGAGCCGCTCCAGGAACTCCAGCGTCCCGTCCGAGCGCCAGCGGCAGCGGTCGCCGGTGCGGTACAGCCGCGCGCCGGGCGGGCCGAACGGGTCGGGCACGAACGCGGCCGCGGTCTCGGCGGGGCGGCGCAGGTAGCCGCGCCCGACCGGGCCACCGCCGATGTGCAGGTGCCCGGGCACGCCGACCGGCACCGGGTCGCCCCGCTCGTCGAGGACGTGCAGCCGGGCGCCCGGCATCGGCACGCCGATCGGCACCGCGCCGGCCGGCCGGGCGCCGGGGGGCACGGTGTGCGCGGAGACCGCGATCGTCGTCTCGGTCGGCCCGTAGAGGTTGTGCAGCGGCACGGTGTGCACCGCGGCGAGGTCGGTGGCCACGTCGCCGTCGAGCTGCTCGCCGATGCAGACGACCTGCCGCAGGTCGGCGGCGGCGGCGAGGCCGGGGTGGGCGACCAGGTGCCGCAGCACCGTCGGCACGCAGGACAGCAGGGTGACCCGCTCCCGCCGGACGGTGTCCAGCACCGCGTCCGGGTCGAGCGCCCCCTGCTCGGGTGCGATCACCAGGGTGGCGCCGGCCACCAGGGCCGGATAGACCTCCTGGCCGAACAGGTCGAAGCTGGGGGAGGCGAGCACCAGCAGCCGGTCGGCGGGGGTGAGCGCGTGCCGCCGGGCGAACCAGGTGGCGTGCGCGGCGAGCGAGTGGTGCTCGATCATCGCGCCCTTGGGTCGGCCGGTGGAGCCGGAGGTGTGGATCACGTAGGCGAGGCGGTGCGGGAGGACCGGCGCGGGCTCGGCGGCGCCGTCCGGGCCGCCGTCGAGGTCGTCCACCAGGATCGTCCGGTACGCCCCGGCGGGCAGCGCGTCGGCGACGGCGGCGGAGGTGACCACCACCTCGGCGGCCGCGTCCGCCACCAGCTGGGTGAGCCGCTGCGCCGGATATCCGGGATCCAGCGGCACGTACGCCGCGCCGGCCCGCAGCACCGCCAGCATCGCCACCACCACGTCGGCGCCGCGCGGCAGCGCCACCCCGACCAGCTGCTCCGGGCCGGCGCCGAGGGCGCGCAGCCGGGCGGCCAGCCGGCCGGTGCGCTCGTCGAGCTGGCGGTAGGTCAGCGACCGGCCGGCGTCGCGGACGGCGACCGCGTCCGGGGTGGCCGCGGCGTGCGCGCGGATCAGGTCGACCACTCCGGGGCCGGGCGGTGGCGCCGGTGGCCCGGCGGCCCAGCCGGTGACCAGCAGGTCGCGTTCGGCGGCGGGCAGCAGCGGCAGGGCGGACAGCGGCCGGTCGGGCCGGGCCAGGCCGCCGCGCAGCAGGGTCAGCCAGCGCGCGACGATCCGCCGCGCGGTGTCGGCGTCGAACAGGTCGCTGCGGTACTCCAGCCGCCCGGCGGTGTCGCTGACCTCCAGCAGCAGTTCCTCGCGGGCCACCCCGTTGCTGGTGCTCAGCCCCACCTCGCCGAGGTGGTTGAAGCCGAGCTGGTAGAGCGGCTGCACGCCGGGCAGCCGGGTCGGGTTGAGCGCCTCGACCAGCCGGGGCAGCGGCAGTTCCTGGTGTTCCCAGGCGGTGAGCATGGTCTCCCGGACCCGGCCGATCAGCTCACCGAAGCTCGGGTCGCCGGTCAGGTCGACGCGCAGCACCAGGGTGTTGACGAACATGCCGATCAGCGGGGCCAGCTCCGGCCGGTTGCGCCCGGCGACGGGCAGGCCGACGCACACCTCCGGGTCGCCGCTGAGCCGGTGCAGCAGCGCGGCGTACCCGGCGAGCAGCACCATCGCGCTGCTCGCCGCGTGCCGGCGGCCGACCTCGGCCACCGTGTCGCGCAGCTGCCCGGGCACCTCGAAGGTGACCTCCGCGCCGGGGCGTTCCGCGGCCGCCGTACGCGGCCGGTCCGGCAGCAGCCCGTGCACCGGCGGGGCGCCGGCGAGCCGGTCCCGCCAGTACGCCAGGTCGGCCTCGGCGGCGGCGCTCGTGGCCTGCTCGCGCTGCCACACCGCGTAGTCGGCGTACTGGATCTCCAGCGTGGGCAGCCGGGGCGCGCGCCGGTGCAGCGCGGCCTGGCACAGCTCCTCGACCTCCGCCTCCAGGATCGGCTGGGAGCTGCCGTCGAAGACGGTGTGGTGGGCGGTGAACAGCAGCGCGGGCCGCTGCGGCAGGTGGACCAGCCGGGCCCGCCACAGCGGCGCCTGCTCCAGCGGGAACGGGCCGGCCAGGTCGGCGGCGACGAGGTCGGCGAACCGGGCCCGGCGTTCCGGCTCGGCCAGCGCGGACAGGTCGGTCTCGGCCAGGTCGATCGGCACGTCGGCGTGCACGACCTGGATGAGCCTGCCGTCGGTGGACCGCAGCGCGGTGCGCAGCGGCTCGTGCCGCCGGGTCAGCTCGGCGAGCGCGGCGCGCAGCACCGCGGCGTCGGTGCCGGCCGGCAGCAGGATGGGCGAGCGCAGGTTGTACGCCGAGGCCTCGGTGCCCAGCTGGCTGGCCAGCCAGATCCACTCCTGGGCGAAGGACGCGGCGAAGACGTACTCGGTGGACCTGGCCTGCACGTGCGTTCCCCCCGCGGATTCCCCCGACGCGCGGAACCCGCATCGGTCACCGCCGATGCTAGGTGTCGGCGGGCCCTCGACCACTCCCGAGAATTGCCATCAGTGCATGGAGGATCGCTCACGGTAAATGACTGAATGGACGGTTGATGAACGGGGAGTGTCCTGGGCCTGACAGTCGGTGCGGAGGCGGTCAGCGGGACCCGGCGTCGGCCACCGTCGCGGCGGGTGCGGCCGGGCCGGACAGCCGGGCCAGCGCCGCGGCCAGGTCGCTCACCTGGCCGGCGAGTTGGGCGACCCGCTGCTGGCTCAGGTCGCGGTCGGCCTCGGCGGCGCGCAGCCGTACGGTCAGCTCGGAGAGCCGGCTCTCGGCGGCGGCGGCGCCCTGCCGGGCGGCGGTCAGCTCGGCGGTGAGCGCGTCGCGCTGGGCGGCGCCGGCGGCCAGTTCCGCGCGCAGCTGCACGGCCGCGGCGACCGCCTCCTGCCGCGCGGCGTCGGCGGCGCGGGCGGCGGCCTCGGCCCGTTCCCGGGCGCGGTCGGCCTGCTCGTGGGCGCGCACCGCGTCGGCGGCGCCGGCCCGGGCCCGCGCGGTGTCGGTGCGGGCCTGCTCGACGTGGCGGCGGACGTCCTCGACCTCGACCCGCCACCGCTCGGCGCGTTCGGCGGCCTCGGCGGCGGCCCGGGTGGCCCGCTCCGCGTCGGCGCGGGCGGTGTCGCGTTCGGCGGTCAGGTCGGCCGCCCGGCGTTGCTCGGTGTCCCGTTCCGCGCGCACGGTACGCAGCTCGTGCCGGGCCGCGTCGCGGTCCCGCTCGGCCTGGACCCGCAGCGCCTCGGCGGCGCTGGCCGCCCGGCGGGCCTCGTCCCGGGCCGCCTCGGCCCGCTCCGACCGTTCGGCGTCCCGGCCGGCCCGCGTCACGGCCTGCTCGGCCCGCTCGCGGGCCGCGTCCCGGTCGGCCAGGGCCGCCCGTGCCTCCTGCCGGGCCTGCCCGGCGGCCGCGGTGGCCTCCTCGGCCTCGCGGCGCGCCTCGTCCCGTTCGGTGTGCGCCGCGGCCACCTGGGCGGCCGCCTCGGCGCGGGCCTGGGCCAACTGGCGTTCGACCCCGACCGGCGACAGTTCGTCGTGCAGCGCCTCGGTCAGGGTCTGCACGATCTGGTCGAGCCGGTCCACCGCCTCCCAGGTGCGGGCCACCTGCCCGGGCAGGCCCGGCGCGTTGCGGTGCCGCATCCGGTTGTTGCGCGACGCCCGCTGGCAGGCGCCGTCGTTGTCCCGGCAGTAACGGAACGGGCGGCCCGCGCCGGCGCGCTGCGGCACCGGACGTCCACAGTGCGCGCAGGGGCGGGTCTCGACGGGGGTGGGCTCGGCGTCCATCGAGGGCGAAGTCTAGTGCCGGGCGGCCGTCCGACCCGGGCCGGTCACCGGCGCGGGCGGACGCTCCCGGCGCGGGCCCGCCGGCGCCACCACGCCGGGCGGCGCGCGGCCGGGGGTCAGGGCGTGGCGACGGCGGCGCGGGAGCGGTCGGCGGCGATCCGGACCGCCAGGCCGCCCAGCACGGTGCCCATCACCCAGCGCTGCACGCGCAGCCAGAGCGGCCGGCGGGCGAAGAACCCGGCGAGCGTGCCGGCGCCGAGCACGATCAGCCCGTTCACGGTCAGCGCGACGGTGATCTGGGTCAGGCCGAGCAGCAGGCTCTGCGCGGCGACGTGCCCGCGCTGCGGGTCGACGAACTGCGGCAGCAGCGACACGTAGAGGATGGCGATCTTCGGGTTGAGCAGGTTGGTGACCAGCCCCATGGTGAACAGCCGCCGGGGCCGGTCCGGCGGCAGCGGCGCCGGGGTGAACGGCGACTGCCCGCCCGGGCGCAGGGTGCGCCAGGCCAGCCAGAGCAGGTACGCCGCCCCGGCCAGCTTCACCGCCGTGTACAGCGCCGGCACCAGCACGAAGACGGTGGCCAGGCCGGCGACCGCGGCGGCCAGGTAGACGGCGAACCCGGCGGCCACCCCGAGCAGCGAGATCAGCCCGGCCCGCCGGCCCTGGGCCACCGAGCGGGAGACCAGGTAGACCATGTTCGGCCCGGGCGTGAGCACCAGGCCCAACGCGACCAGAGCGATCCCCACCAGCGCGCCCGTACCGACCATGACCAGACCCCCCGTCGACGCCTGGGCCGACCCTATGGCCGGGCGGCGGCGCGGCCGAGAGCCACCGGCCGACCGGTGGCCTGCGGGGAAGCCGGACGTAACCGGCATAGGGTGCACAGCGTTCGGGACGCCGCTTCCCGCCGCGGGCCTGGTGCCACCGGCGCACCGGCCGGCGGGGAGACTGGGGCGGTGCCGATCGTGTTGCGCGCGCCGGCGTCGCCGTCCGCACCGGAACTCCTGCTGCGCCCCTGGCGGGCCGAGGACGCCGACGCGCTGATCGAGGTCTACCGGGACCCGGTGCTGCGCCGGTGGACGAGGTTCCCGGTGACCACCGCTGCCGAGGCCCGGCACTGGCTGGCCGAGGCTCACGAGGGCTGGGAGAGCGGCCGCCGGTGCAGCTTCGCCGCGCTGGAGCCGCTGCCCGGCGGTGACCGGCTGGTGGCCAACGTGGTGCTCAAGAACGTGACGCCGGGGCGCCGGGACGCCGAGGTCGGCTACTGGACGGCCGCGGCGGCCCGGGGGCGGGGCATCGCCCCGCACGCGCTGGAGGCGGTGACCCGGTGGGCGTTCGACCGGTTCGCCGCCGCCGGGCTGACCCGGCTGGAGCTGCTGCACCAGGTGGACAACCCGGCCTCCTGCCGCGTGGCGGAGAAGACCGGCTACCGGTTCCAGGAGGTGCTGCCGGCCCGGCCGCCGTTCCCCCGCGACGGGCATCGGCACGTCCGGTGGGTCGGGTCACCGGCCTGACCCTGACGGGAATGCCCGTTCCGCCCGCTGCGCTGGTTCTTCCGACGACCGCGTTACGGTGGCTTTCGGGAGGTGGCGGGGTGAACGGTGCGTGGGAAGCGAGCGTTGAGGCGCAGATCCGCTCGGCCCAGGAGCGGGGCGAGTTCGACAACCTGCCCGGCATGGGCAAACCGATCCCCGGCCGCAACCTGCCCTACGACGAGTCGTGGTGGATCAAGAGTTTCCTGGAGCGGGAGGCGCTCCCCAGTGACCTGCTGCTGCCCACCCCGCTGCAACTGCGCCGCAAGGTCGAACAGGTGCCGGACGAGGTGCGGGACCTGCCGACCGAGGAGGCGGTGCGCTCGTACGTGGCCGACCTGAATGCCGAGATCCTCGCCTGGCTGCGCAACCCGGAAGGGCCGCGGGTGGTGGTGCGCCCGGTCAGCGCCGACGACGTGGTACGCCGCTGGCGCGACGAGCGCCGGCCGGCCCCCACCACCGCACCCGCCACCCCGGCGCCCGCTCCGGCCGCCGCCGGCCGGCCTGACCGGCGCGGGTGGTGGCTGCCGTGGCGCCGTCGGGCGGCGTAGTCGCACCCTGCCCGGTGCGTGGCCGGGTCAGTCCAGCGCGGCGCGCCACGTCCAGGACGTCCGCCGCGCCCGCCCCGGCAGCTCGCCCCGACCGGTCAGCCAGAGCAGCACCGCCGCCGGGGGCCCGTCCGGGGCGGCCGGGAACAACCGGCGCACCACCGCGGCGCTCAACCCGTCGGGCGGCTGCCACCGCACCCCGAGTCCACGGGTGATGTCGTAGGTGTGCAGCAACGTCTCGGCCACCCCCATGGCGGCGAAGCCCGGCGGGTCGCACGGCCCGTAGTGCCAGGCCCGACTCTCCGGCGCGGCGGCGTCGACCGCCGCGCGCAGCAGTCCCGCGCCGGCGGCGACCACCGCCAGCACCTCCCGGGGCGCGGCGATCGGGGCGACGACGAGGTCGAACGGCAGGTAACCGGCCTCCGGCCGGCCCGCCACCTGGCCGGCGTAGGCCAGCAGGTCGTGCGCGACGTGCGCCGCGGTGGTCCAGCAACTCCAGGTCAGGTCGCCGGCCGGCACGGTCCAGTCCCGCGCGTCGTACGGGCCCAGGACGGCGGTCATCTCGGCCACCGCGCGGGCCACGTCGGCCCCGGTCGTCGGCATCCCCCGACCGTGCCAGCGCGCCGGGCCGGGCACAACCGGAAAAGATCGTTGCCGGGCGCAGCCGCGCGGCACTAGGGTCGGGACCGTGACTGCCGGGTCGGCCATGGGCCACGAGCGGACAGGGCACCCGGCGGGGTCGTGAGCCGGGGGCGGGCCCGCGGCCCGCCGATCCTGCCGACAGTTCCGCCGCGCCTCGCCGCGGCCCGGTCACAACCTCGGCTCCCTCATCTCACCGGGCATCGCCTGCCCGGTGATCCTGGCTTCCCTCCTGCGCGCGCGCCGGCCCGAACGCGGCCGGGGCGTGCTCCCCGCGCGGCCCGCCACCGGCCGGCCGTCGCGTTCCTCGACAGAAAGCAGCGCATGCCGAACGACTTCAACCAGCAGATCATCGACGAGTTCCGGGCCAACTCCGGCCGGGTGGGCGGCCCCTTCGCGGGCGCCCGGCTGATCCTGCTCACCACCACCGGGGCGCGTACCGGCGCCCCGCACACCACCCCGGTCGGCTACCTGCCCGACGGCGGGGAACGGATCCTGGTGATCGCCTCCGCCGGCGGTGCGGCCCGGCACCCCGACTGGTACCACAACCTGGTGGCCGACCCGCGGGCCACCGTCGAGGACGGCGTGTTCACCTACCAGGCCCGGGCGCAGGTGCTGACCGGCGCCGACCGCGACCGCGTCTTCGCCCGCGCGGTGGAGGCCGACCCCGGGTGGGCCGCGTACCAGGAGAAGACGACGCGGGTCATCCCGGTGGTGGCGCTGTACCAGGTGGCCGGCGGGCCGCCCAACGCGTCGTCGTTCGGCGCGGGACTCAAACTGCTGCACGACGCGTTCCGGCGGGAGCTCGCGCTGGTCCGCGACGAGGTGGCCCGCTCCGGGCCCGGCCTGGGCGCCCAGTTGCGGATCAACTGCCTGACCGTCTGCCAGGGGCTGCACCACCACCACAGCATCGAGGACGCCGGCATGTTCACCGCCCTCGACCAGCAGCGGCCCGACCTGGCCCCGACGCTGGCGCGGTTGCGCGAGGAGCACCGGCGCGTCGCCGACCTGGTGGAGCGGCTGCGCACGGTGATCGCCGACGACGCCGCCGACCCGGCCGAACTGCGCCGCGAGGTCGACCGCCTCACCGACGAACTGGAGCGGCACCTGACGTACGAGGAGGAGCAGCTGATCCCTGTCCTCGACGGGGTCGGTTGACCCGGCCGCCGGCGGCGACGGTGCCGGCCGCCGGCACCGCCGCCGGCGGCGACGGTGCCGCCCGCCGGCACCGTCGCCTACCGGACGATCGGCCAGCTCCGCGTTTCTCCGGTCACAGCACATGGCCCCACACTGCCGGTATTACCGGATTGTCATTACCGATAATCCGTTATTTAAGCCGGGCTAAACGGGCAAAACGGCGGTGCATCATAATGACTGTTCTGGTGTTGGGAGGATCCGAGACGGCAGGTGCGGGCCCGGGCCCGCACCTCGGTGTCGCGAGCATCGTTGGTTCGCCTCCTGACTGGGCCCCGCGGCGGCGTCGGTAGCCGGTTCGCTCCCGTCGCTCCGTGACCCATGCCACATGCCGTTCCTGTCAGCAATCGGGGCGCCGTTCCGCTCAACTCACCGAGAGCAAGCGAACCGACAGGAGCGACACATGAAGCACCGCATCGTCGTCCTCGGCGCCGGCTATGCCGGGGCCTACGTGGCCGGGAACCTGGCCCGCCGGCTGTCCCCGGCGGACACCGAGATCACCGTGGTCAACGCTGAGCCGGTCTTCGTCGAGCGGCTGCGGCTGCACCAGCTCGCGGCCGGCCAGGAGATCGCGGCCAGGAAGCTCGCCGACGTCTTCGCGGGCACGGGAATCCGGCTACGCCTGGCCCGTGTCACCGCCGTCGACCCCGAGCGCCAGGTCGTCGCCGTGGCCGACGCCGACGGCGGCGGCGAGCTCGGCTACGACACGCTCTTCTACGCGCTCGGCAGCCACGGCGACGACCGCGGCGTCCCCGGCGTGGCCGAGCACGCCTTCGACATCGCCGCCCGACCCTCTGCGCTGCGCCTACGCGAGCGCCTGGACAGCCTGGGCAGGCGGGGCGGAGGCGGGAGGGTGCTGGTCGTCGGCGACGGGCTGACCGGCATCGAAACCGCCACGGAGATCGCCGAATCCCGGCCCGGCCTGTCGGTGGCGCTGGTCGCCCGCGGCGAGCTGGGCGCCCGGCTCTCCGCCGGGGCCCGCAGCCACCTGCGCCAGGCCTGCGACCGGCTGGGCATCACCGTCCTCGAGCACACCAGCGTCGAAGCCGTCGAAGCGACGCGGGTGCGGTGCGCCGACGGCACCGCCCTGGCCTCCGACGCCACCGTCTGGGCGGCCGGGTTCGCGGTGAGCCCCATCGCGGCCGGCAGCGGGCTGGAGGTCACCGAGAGCGGTCGGATCGTCGTCGACCGCACCATGCGGTCGGTCTCGCACCCGAACGTCTACGCCGCCGGCGACAGCGCCCACGCCGTCGGCGACAACGGCCGGCCGCTGCCGATGTCCTGCGCCTCGGCCGGCTACACCAGCAGGCAGGCGATCGACGCGATCGTCGGACGCCTGACCGGCCGCAAGATCCCACACACCAAGCTGGCCTACCCGGGCAACCACATCAGCCTCGGGCGGCGGGACGGGATCCTGCAGGCGGTCGACGACGAAGCGCAAGCAACGCCGAGGTATGTGGGTGGCCGGAAGGCCGCGCGGGTCAAAGCTGCCATCCTCAAGACCTCGCTGTGGACCATCTCGCACCCGACCTTCGGCCTGCCCAAGCGCAGGCACCGCCTGACCGCCGCGCCGCATGCGTCCGCCCAGAAGGTGGTCGGCGTAGCCACCTAGGGTGATCCGCGTGGACAGCACCGCCACTGATCGCTTCGACACCGGTCGGTTCGAGGCCAGCCGGAACCGGCTGGCCTCGCTGGCGTACCGGCTGCTGGGCTCCGCCGCCGACGCCGAAGACGCCGTGCAGGATGCGTTCCTGCACTGGCAGGCCGCCGACCGGCAGCGGATCAGGGTGCCGGAAGCGTGGCTGACCAAGGTCGTCACCAACCTGTGCCTCGACCGGCTCCGCTCGGCGCAAGCCCGCCGCGAACGCACCGTCGGCGCCTGGCTGCCCGAGCCGCTCCTCGACGGCGACCCGATGCTCGGCCCGGCGGACACTTTCGAGCAGCGCGAATCGGTCTCCCTGGCCGTGCTGACGCTCATGGAGCGCCTGTCATCCCTCGGGCGGGCCGTCTACGTCCTGCGCGAAGCGTTCTCCTACAGCCACGCGGAGATCGCCGAGATCCTCGACATCACCGAGTCCGCAAGCCAGCAGCACCTCCACCGGGCCCGGCACCGCATCGCCGCCGCGCGCCGCCGCGGCGGCGGCGGCGAAGTCGACCCGGTATCCGCCCGCAGGATCGTCGAGGAATTCCTCGCCGCTGCCTCCTCGGGCCGCACCGAACGGCTGGTGGCGCTGCTCACCGACGACGCGACCGCGATCTCCGACGGTGCCGGCCTGACCAACACGCTGCTGCGGTACGACACTCCGCAGCGCATCGCCGCCGTCGCACGGGCCGGCTTCAAACCCACACCCGCGAAACGGCGATTCGCCGGCGGCACGCCCGCCATCCACTACGCGCTCGTCAACGGCGCCCCCGCCATCCTCGTCGTGGTCGGCGACCAGGTCGTCGGCGCCGTGGCGTTCGACATCACCAACGGCAAGATCGCAACCGTGCGTGGTATCGCCGCCCCCACCCGCCTCGCCCGCCTCACCGAGGCCTGGCGGCGGCACGAACCGGACCCGCCGCTCATCAACCGGTGGTGACCCGACGCCGACCGCGGCCAGGCCGGCGCTGGCCGGTGTAGGCGGCGCGCGGGCCGAGGATCTGGTCGGTGCGGCGGGGCAGCCGGGCCACGATCCGGGCGACCCGGGCGGGGGGAGCGTGGGGCCGTTCGCCTGGGTGCCGGCCGATTCGAGCCGGGGCGACCGGCGAACTCGGCGGTCGCCCGTTCGGCGAGCTTCACCCAGCGCTCGCGTTGCGCGCCGACGTGCGGGAGAGCGGCGGCGCGCTCGACGACGGTCGGGCCCTGCCGACGAAGAGAGGAACTTCTCGTGCCGCGGCGGCACCCGTAGGCCGATGGGAGTCCTCCCGGGCCACCGGCGGCGCGCCGCACGCGGCGCGCTGCCGCTTCAGGGGAAGGGTGTCAGTCCGCAGCGGACGACCAAAAGAGAAGGCAAGGAGACTGGACCCCTTGCCAGTTTTAACATATAGCAGACTGGGGGGCTTGCCGCAAGACCCGGGTTGCCGTGCAGAATCGTCGGCCGGACCAGGAACGGACGAAGACACGGGGGCACGACATGCGGGTGTTGTTGTCGACCTATGCGGGACGCGGTGACGTCGGACCGCTGGTGGCGGTGCGGTTGCGGGCGTTCGGCGCGGAGGTGCGGTTGCGGGCGCGCGACTGGGCGCAGCGGCCGGCCGACTCGTCAGAGGGACGGCGCCGACAGATGAGGACGTGGTCGACACGAGCTTCGACAGAGCTGGAGGCGCCGGTGATGCGATCGGCCGGTGCGGTGCGACGGAGCACGGCTGCCCCGGAGGTGTCGCGATGAGCGAGCCGTACGTGTTGGGTCTTCAAGAGGTTGACGAGATGCAGGTCGCGGTCGTCGGCGGCAAGGGCGCGCACCTGGGGGCGCTGTCGCGGATCGACGGCATCCGCGTGCCGGCTGGCTTTTGCGTGACGACGGACGCGTTCCGGCGGATCATGGCGGCTGCGCCCTCGATCGACGATCGGCTCGACCAGCTGTCGCGCCTGAGCCCGGACGACCGGGAGGCGATCCGCGCGCTCAGCGCGGAGATCCGCCGGAGCATCGAAGGGATCGCCATCCCGGGCGATCTCGCGGCGGCGATCACCCGCGCTCTCGCCCGGCTCGGCGAGCAAGCCGCCTACGCCGTCCGATCCAGCGCGACGGCAGAGGACCTGCCGACGGCCTCCTTCGCCGGCCAGCAGGACACGTACCTCAACGTCGTGGGGCCGGCGGCGATCCTTCAGCACGTCAGCCGGTGCTGGGCCTCGCTGTTCACCGAGCGGGCCGTGACCTACCGCCAGCGCAACGGCATCGACCACCGTACGGTCCACATGGCCGTGGTCGTGCAGCAGATGGTCTTCCCGCATGCGGCCGGCATCCTGTTCACCGCCGACCCCGTCACGTCCAACCGGAAGGTCGCCTCCGTAGAGGCCAGCTTCGGCCTCGGCGAGGCCCTGGTCTCCGGCCTGGTGAACCCGGACGTCTACACGGTGCGCGACGGCGAGGTCGTCGCCAGGGCGATCGCCGCCAAGCAGCTCGCCATCCACGCCTCACCGGCGGGTGGGACGCAGGAACAGCCGATCGGCCCGGAGCGGCAGGACCAGCCGGCGCTGACGGATGCGCAGGTCGTGCGGCTCGTGCAGCTCGGCCGGCGGATCGAAGCGCACTTCGGCCACCCCCAGGACATCGAATGGTGCCTGGCCGACGACGGCTTCCGGATCGTCCAGAGCCGGCCGATCACCACGCTGTTCCCGATCCCCGCCTCCGGCGACCGGGAGAACCGCGTCTATGTCTCCGTCGGCCATCAGCAGATGATGACCGACCCCATGAAGCCCCTCGGGCTCTCCTTCTGGCAGATGACGACCCCCGCGCCCATGGCCGAGGCCGGCGGCCGCCTGTTCGTCGACGTCACCCAGAGGCTGGCTGCACCGACGAGCCGCGCCGGCCTCCTGGAGCTCATGGGGAGATCCGATCCGCTGACCGCGGACGCGGTGCAGACCATCCTCGAGCGCGACGGCTTCATCCGGCCGCTCCCGGACGAGGGTCCCCCCGGGCCACTGGCCGGCGGCGCGCCAGCCCCGATCGAGACCGATCCGGCCATCGTCACCGAGCTGATCGGGCGCAGCGAGGCATCCATCACCGCCTTGGAAAGCGAGATCCGGACCAAGTCCGGAGAGGCGCTGCTCGACTTCATCCGGGCGGACATCCAGGAGCTGAGGCGGATCTTGTTCGATCCGCGGAGCCACCAGGTCTTCATGTCGGCGATGGAGGCCACGTGGTGGCTCAACGAGCAGCTGGAGGCGTGGCTGGGCGAGAAGAACGCGGCGGACACGCTCACGCAGTCCGTGCCCCACAACGTCACGTCGGAGATGGGGCTGGCGCTGCTGGGGGTCGCTGACGTGATCCGCCCACATCCGGACGTGGTGGCGTTTCTGCAGCACGTCGAGGACGAGGGTTTCCTGGACGAGCTGCCCGAGCTCGCGGGCGGGCGGGAAGCGCGCGACGCCATCGGGGCCTGGCTCGACAAGTACGGCATGCGCTGCGTCGGCGAGATCGACATCACGCGGCCGCGTTGGAGGGAACGCCCCTCCACGCTCGTGCCCATGATCCTCGGCAACATCAGGAACTTCGAGCCGGGAGCCGGCGAGCGGCGCTTCGAACAAGGGCGGCAGGAGGCCTGGCAGAAGGAGCAGGAGCTGTTGGAACGCTTGCGGGCCCTGCCGGACGGGGAGCGCAGGGCCGAAGAGACGAAGCGGATGATCGACCGGGTCCGGACCTTCATCGGGTACCGGGAGTATCCGAAGTACGGCATGGTCAGCCGCTACTTCGTGTACAAGCAGGCCTTGTTGGAAGAGGCCGAGCGCCTCGTGCAGGCCCACGTGCTTCGCGAGAAGGAGGACATCTTCTACCTCACGTTCCAGGAGCTCCACGACGTCGTGCGGACGAACCGCGCGGACGACCAACTCATCGGCCGGCGCAAGGACGCGTTCAGGTCCTATCAGGCGCTCACGCCGCCCCGGGTGCTCACGTCGGATGGCGAGGTCATCGCCGGGGCGTACCGCCGCGACGATGTGCCGGCCGGCGCGCTGATCGGCCTACCGGTCTCCGCCGGGACCGTCGAGGGGCGGGCCCGCGTCATCCTGGACATGGCCCGGGCCGATCTCGAACCGGGCGACATCCTCGTCACGGCTCACACGGACCCCAGCTGGACGCCCCTCTTTGTCGCCGTCGCGGGTTTGGTGACGGAGGTCGGGGGATTGATGACTCACGGCGCGGTGATCGCACGGGAGTACGGATTGCCGGCCGTCGTCGGTGTGCTGGATGCCACCCGACTGATCTCCGACGGGCAGCGGATCCGGGTGCACGGAACCGACGGGTACGTCGAGATTCTGACTGATCACACCGAGAAGGCCCCATCCGTAGCGAGTTCCGCGTCCTGACCCTCGGCTGGGGCGGAGCCTTGCCGACCCTCACCGTGGACACCGGCGACGGCTACCGGTCGGGCCTCGGCTTCGCCGCTGAGGTGGTCCCGGTGGCGCCGACGAGGTCGCGGTCGAAAACCGTTTGAGCCTCCCTTCGCGTCCCCCGTAGGTTGCCCCCAGCCGTATCCCAGTGAGGACAGAGGACAAAACCGCGTGACCCCGCCTGCTCTCTAGACCTGACACCTTCTTCCGCTCACCTGTAGCCGACGCTCCCGTCGGCTCTGCCGGGCTGCCCATGTGCGCCCGGTCATGCAGCGTTCGAGGCCGCGCGTAACGGGCCTCGGGTCAGGCCTAGAGAGAGATCATGTCTTCACAACCTCATATCGTGCTGCCCTGGGTCGTTCGTCGGACCAGGCTGCCTCTGCTGTCGTTGCGGTGCGTGGACTGCCGGTCGGAGTCGGCCACCACCGGCGAGGGTAGGTTCCGCGTCAACGCCAACGGCAAGCTGCTGGACGTGTGGCTGCTGGTCCGCTGCGTGTCCTGCGGTCGGACGAGCAAGCTCACCGTGCACGAGCGAGCGCCGGCCAGATCCTTCGATCCGGCCCAGCTCCACGGCTACCACGTCAACGATCCGGAACTGGTGGCGTCCAGGTTGTTGGATCCGTTGCTCGCCCGGCGCAGCCGCTTCACCCTGGACTGGACGGGGGCCTGGCGGCTGGACACCCCGTCGGCATGGCTCGACGAGGCGTGGCCGGTCCAGGTGGAGGTCGTCTTCGAGGATCCGGTACCGGTGCGCCCGGAACGGCTCATCGCGCAAGGGCTCGGCCTCAGCAGGCAAGAGGTGCTGCGCCGGATCAAGTGCGACATTTCGCTGCGCCGCCCGACGAGCGCCGGATTCACCTTCACCGTGATGGCCGCGGACTAGCGGGGGTGTAGCCGCGGCGGGCCACCCGGCCCGCCCGGCTTCACCCCCGAAACCCTGCCGTACCGGACGTGCGAGCCACACCCCGTCACAGAGCATCATCACCGGGGTGGGGTTGAGCGGGCATAGTCCGTCGGCCAGCTCGCCGGGTCTGGTCCTCCGTGCCTTCGGAGTGGTTCCGGTACGGCTGCCCGTCGCGGCCGTGGAGATCGTGCGGCCCAGGGCGTGGCGTCCTTCCTGGGCCGACCGATCCGCCGGGCCGGTGGCTCGCGGACCAGCAGGCCTGGGTAGCTTCCCTGTCATGAGTGAGGACACATTCCGCTCGGTGGAGATCGAGCGCACCAACGTCGGGCAGTACGTCGTGCGGAACGTCCGCGGCGGATCGGTGTCGATGGGCACCGGCGAGGACGGCAGCTTCACGCCGGTGGAGCTGCTGCTGGCGGCCATCGGGGGCTGCACCGCGGTGGACGTGGACAACATCACCAGCCGCCGCGCCGAGCCGACCCGGTTCTCCGTCCGCGTCACCGGCGACAAGGTCCGGGACGCGGACGGCGGCAACCGGATGCAGAACCTCACGGTGGAGTTCACCGTGGCGTTCCCGGCGGGCGCGGACGGCGACAAGGCCCGCGAGGCGCTGCCCCGCTCGCTGCAGCAGTCCCACGACCGGCTCTGCACCGTCTCCCGAACGGTCGAACTCGGCACTCCCGTCTCGGTCGTCGAGGCTGGCGGTTCCGCCGGGCACTGACGTCTCCGGGCGCACCCGGGATTCACCAGCGGCGAGGCGTCCGATCACTCCCTGGGCGTGGTGCTGCTGCTTCCTGACGACCTGGGCCGACCGTGGCCGGCGGGAGCCTCGGCCACCTGTGCCGCCTGCCGTTCGCGCCACCGCTGCCGCGCCTCGCGGTTACCGCTGCGGCAGACCTCGCGGCGGCGGCCGATGGCGGGGTGACCTCGCGGTCGTGCCCGTTCGTCCACGCTGGACGGGCGCGAGGGCTGAGCGCGCCGGGCCGACGCCCCCCGGCGCCGAAAACCGCAGGCGCCGGGCCCGGCGTCGGCGGTACGGTCCGCCGGTGGACGAGATGGACGGGTATTTCGGCGAAGAGGTGGCGGCCCGGTACGACGACCCGTCGTCGGAGATGTTCCGGCCGGAGGTGGTGACCGCCGCGGTCGACGTGCTGGCGGAGTTCGCCGGCGACGGCCGGGCCCTGGAACTGGGCATCGGGACGGGACGCGTCGCGGTGCCGCTGGCCCGGCGCGGGGTGCCGGTGCACGGCATCGACCTGTCCCGCGCCATGGTGGCCCGGCTGCGCGGCAAGCCCGGCGGCGACGCGATCGGCGTGACGATCGGCGACTTCGCCACGACCCGGGTGGACGGGACGTTCCGCCTCGCCTACCTGGTCTTCAACACGATCATGAACCTGACCACCCAGGAGGCACAGGTCGCCTGTTTCCGGAACGTGGCGGCCCACCTCGCCCCCGGCGGCTGTTTCCTCGTCGAGGTGATGGTTCCCGAGTTGCGCAAGCTGCCACCCGGACAGGACGTCGTCCCGTTCCACGCCGGCGCCACCCGGTGGGCCTTCGACCGGTACGACGTCGCCACCCAGGAGATGAGCTCGAACTACGTGGAGGTCGTCGACGGGCGGGGCCGGTACCGGTCGATCCCGTTCCGGTACGTGTGGCCGGCCGAACTGGACCTGATGGCCCAGCTCGCCGGCCTGCGCCTGCGGGAGCGTTGGGACGGCTGGGCGCGGCGACCGTTCACCGGCGACAGCGCCGGGCACGTGTCGGTCTGGGAGAAGCCCGCCGACTGACCCCGGCCGCGGTCAGGCCCGCGCGCCGCCGAGGCCGAGCAGCACGGCCAGGCCCAGGGCGCTGCGCGGGGCGTACGGCACCCGCCACAGCCCGCCGTGCGCCGCGCCGTACGCCTCGTCCTGCCACGGGTGCGGCTGGGCGGGCCCGCCGGTGCGCAGGTCGTGCACCAGCAGCGCGGCCATCAGGGTGTTGCTGGTGGCCGGCTCGAACACCTCGATGCCGAACCGGTGCGCGCCCGCGTACGCGGCGGCCAGCGCCCGGTTGCGCAGCACCGAGCGGGTCCGGGTGGGCGGCGCGACCTTGAACGACACGGTCGACCCCGCCTCCCGGGCCACCGTCGCCCGCCACCGCTGCAACCGCTTCGCCAGCGCGTAGTTGGGGCCTTGCTGGGGGACGAGGCTGTCGTTGACGCCCGGGTCGGCGTCCGGTGGGTAGTTGCGGTGCAGCAGTCGGCCGCCGGAGGCCAGCCGCAGCGACCGGCGGGCGAGGCCGCGGGCCGCGTAGCCCCGCTCGGCGTGGCGTACCGCGTCGCCGGGGACGGCGAAGACGTCGGTGGGGGTGGCCAGGAAGGCCAGCGCCACGTCGTCACGCCGGTCCTGCAGGTGGCGGGTGAGCGCGTCGACCGCCGTGGCGACCCGGACGTTGGTGGCGCCGTCGGCGTAGACGTAGTTGCCCAGCACCAGCCGGCCGTCGACGCCGAGCAGCCAGTCGGCCACCTGCGGCAGCCGGTGCAGCAGGTCGGCGCCCGCGTGATCGGCCAGGGCGGCGTCGTCGGCGTCGGTGCCGGCGGGCACCGGCAGGTGCAGCCGCCCACCGAGGCGGCGGCTCGTCTGCAACAGCCGCCGCCAGATCTCCGGCCGCGGCAGGTCGACCGCGACGACCTCGCCGCCCCAGCGCAGCACCGACGGCAGCGGCCCCATCTCCGCGCCCGCGCCGAGCACGACGACGCGCTGGTCGCGCAGGTCGAGCCAGTCCGGGTTGGCCGCGACGGCGCGTACCGCGTCGGCGCAGGACGGCTCGACGACGCCGGCGCCGACCCAGGCGTCGAGCCGGCGGAGCAGGTCGTCGCCGCGCAGCCGCCCGCCCCGGTACGGCAGGGACAGCTCGCGTTCCACCTCGCCGGTGCCGGTGACCGTCGCCGTGCCCAGCGGCGCGACCCCGGTGGCGGCGCCGAAGACGTCGGCCAGGCCGATCTCGGCGCCGTCGTCGCGCACCACGGTCATCCGGCGGTGCAGCGAGGCGAGCCCGTCCCGGGCGACGGTCACCGCGGCGTCGCGGGAGAGCAGTCCGGCCTCGACGAGCCGCCGGAAGTGCCCGAGGTAGCCGTGCCGCCAGTTCGTCTCGTGCTCCGCCGAGCGGGCGCCGACCGGGTCGACGGCGCGCAGCGCGTCGGCGACGACCGCGCGACCGAGCGCGGAGGTGCTGCGCCCCGCGTCGGTCTTCGGGAACACCACCCCGGTCGGACCCTCCACGGCCACCGCCCTCCCGCCCCGGCCCGTCGGGCCGCCCTCGGTCATCGCTGCCACTCTGCCGCACCCGCCGTCGCCGCGCAGCGCCGGGCCGACCCGTTCGGCGCCGCCGGGCCGGCCGGCGGAGAATGACCCGGTGACGATGCCGTTTCCCTCGCCCACCGTCCCGGCCGCCGGCCGTACCGAGGTGTTCCTGCGCTACCTCGACTACTTCCGGGAAAGCCTGCTGGCCAAGGTCTGCGCGCTGCCGGAGGAGGAACTGCGCCGTAGCCGGCTGTCGTCCGGCTGGACGCCGCTGGAGCTGGTCAAGCACCTGCGGTACGTGGAGCTGCGCTGGATCGAGTGGGGCTTCCAGGGCCGCGACGTCGTCGAGCCGTGGGGCGACCGCCGCGGTGACCGCTGGCACGTCGCCCCGGAGGAGACCCGGGAGGACCTGGTGGCGGCGCTGCGCGCGCAGGGCGCGCACACCACCGCGGTGGTGAGCGCCAACGACCTGGCGGCGGTCGGCGCGCCGGGCCCGCGGTGGGAGGGCGAGGACCCGGCGACCCTGGAACGGGTGCTGTTCCATCTGCTCCAGGAGTACGCCCGCCACCTCGGGCACCTGGACATCGTCGCCGAGCTGGCGGGCGGCCCGACGGGGGAGTGACCCGCCGGCGGGCCGCGACGCCCAGCGGTTGCCGGCCCGTCATCGCCCGCCGGTGCCGGCGCGTGCTGCCCACTGCGTGGGCTGACGCCGGCCGGCGCGGCCGGGCAGGATGGACGGATGAGAGCTGAGCCGATCGACCTGACCACCGCGCTGGCCGGGTTCACCGAGCTGTGGAGCCCGCGGATCGTCACGAGGGTCAACGACTACGACGTGCGGATCGCCAAGGTGGCCGGCGAGCACGTCTGGCACACCCACGACGACACCGACGAGTTCTTCCTGGTCCTGGAGGGAGAGTTGCGCATCGCGCTGCGCGACGCGGACGGCGCCGCCGAGCGCGAGGTGGTGCTGCCGCGTGGGTCCGTCCACGTCGTACCGCGCGGGGTGGCGCACCGGCCGTCGTCGGCGGCCGGCGCGTCGATCCTGATGTTCGAGCCGTCCGGCACGTCCAGCGTCGGGGACCGGCACGACCCGGTCCCCGACCACGTGGACGCCACCACCGGGCACCCGCTCTGAGTCAGCGCGCGGCGGCCGCGAGGTCGTGGCGCGGCGCCGGGGGCGCGGTCAGCCGGCGGACGCCGGGCACGGCGGCGGTGCCCGCGCAGGCGACGAGGACCAGCAGGCCGGCCGCGAGCAGCGGCGCGGGTTCGCCGAACGCCCGCGCCGCGACCGGTGCCAGGGCGTAGCCGAGCGGTACCGCGCTCAGCGAGACCAGCCAGTCGTACGAGGTGACCCGGGCGAGCACCTGCGGTGGGAACTGGTGCTGCACGACGGTCTCCCAGACCGGGTTGAGGTAGCCGAGGGCGGTGAGCGCCAGGCCGTAGGCGGCGATCACCAGCGGGGCGGGCGCGGCGACGGCCAGCAGCGCCAGCGGTGCCGCGTAGCCGGCCAGGGCGAGGTTGGCCAGCAGCACCGGGCGGCGGGGCCGGATCCGGGCGGCCAGCAGCGAACCGGCGAGCATGCCGACCGCCCCGGCCTGCAGCATCAGCACCCAGACGCCTTCGCCGCCGAGGCGGTGTACGGCCACCGCGGGGCCGAGGGTCATCAGCACGGCCGCGGCGCCGTTCCACACGCCGTGGGCGACCAGGCTGGTCCAGTACCAGTCGCGCGCGCGGACCTCCCGCCAGCCGTGCACCAGGTCGGCGAGGACGGTCCGTCTCGGTACGGGGACGTGGCGGACCCGGATGACGGCGAGGAGCAGCGCGCTGAGCGCGAACGTCGCGGCGTCGAGGATGAACGCCCAGCCCGGTCCGGCGGCCCAGATCAGCGCACCGGCCAGGGCGGGCCCGGCGAGGCGACTGGCGTTGGCGGTGACGCCGATCAGGGCGTTGGCCTGCTGGCGCTGGGTGGTGTCGACGGTCCCGGCGACCAGGGGGGAGGCGGTGGGTATGGCGAAGGCGCTGGCGGCGCCGCCGACCGCGGCGGCCACCGCGATGGTGGCCAGCGATGCCCGGCCGAGGAGTTCGAGGCCGACGGCGAGTTGCGCGAGGCAGCGCACCACGTCGGCGAGGATCGCCACGCGGCGGGCGTCGAGCCGGTCGGCGAGCACGCCGCCGAGTGGGAGCAGCACCAGTCGGGGCACCATGGCGCAGGCCAGTACGAGGGCGAGCGCCGAGGTGGAGCCGGTGGCGCGGAGCACGGCCAGGGCGAGGGCGGCGGGCACGACGGCGTCACCGACGGCCGAGACGGTACGGCCAAGGAAGAGCAACCGGAAGGAGCGGACGCGGAGGGGATGGGTCACCGCGACAGGTTACTTCGACATCGAACCTTTCGACAACGAATATTTTGGCGTTGACGTATGCTCGCCGGCATGACCGCCCGCGACCATGTCGACCGGCACGTCGAGCGCTGGCTGCCGGTGCTGCCCGATCTCGACCCCGACGTCGAGGGCGCGGTCACCCGGATGCAGTTCCTCACCCGGCACCTGCGCGCGGTGAAGCAGCGGGTGCTGGCCGAGCTGGACCTGCAACGGCACGAGTACGACACCCTGCACGCGCTGGCCGGCCGCGGCGGCCGGGCCGCCCCGTCCGACCTGGCCCGCGACCTCGCCATGGCGCCCGCTTCGGTGACCGCCCGGGTGGACACACTGGCCCGACGGGGGTTCGTGCGGCGCATCCCGTCGGCCACCGACCGGCGCCGGGTCGACGTGGAGCTCACCGACGCCGGCCGGGCCGCCTGGCAGGGGGCGATGGACGTACGCGGCACCGAGGAGCACCGGCTGCTCGCCGCCCTCGACCCGCAGCAGCGGCGGCTGCTGGCCGACCTGCTGCGCCGGGTGGTGCTGGTCGCCGAGCGGCCGGCCGACTGACCGGCGGAAATCGCCTGGCGCCACCGGTGCGACCGCTGGCAGGGTGGCCGGCATGACGGCCCAGGTGCTGGCGGGAGCGCTCGCCGACGACGTACGGCGACAGGTGTTCGCGGCGATCGTGCTCGGCGCGGCCGACGCGGCCGCGGTGGCCGGTCGCACCGGGCTGGCCGCGCGGCCGGTCGTCACGGCGATCCGCCGGCTGCGCGACGCCGGCCTGGTCACCGGCGACGACGGCGACCTGCGGGTGGACGGTGGGCGGCTGCGCGAGGCGGCCCGCACCGACCCGCCGGCGCGACCGGCGGAGGAGCCGGAGCAGAAGATCCTGCGGACGTTCCTGCGCGACGGGACGCTGGTCGCCCTGCCGGCGCAGCGCGGCCGGCGCCGGGTGCTGCTCGCGCACATCGCCGCCTCCTTCGCGCCCGGCGTGCGCTATCCGGAGCGGGCGGTGGACGACACGCTGCGCGCCTGGTGCGCCGGCGGCGGATCGGACCACGTCACCCTGCGGCGGTACCTCGTCGACGAGCACCTGCTCGCCCGGGAGCAGGGCGTCTACTGGCGCACCGGCGGCTGATCGTCCGTCGGCGAAACGATCCCGCCGAGGAACATCTTGTTAGCCTCGGCGGATGACCTCGTGTTCGCCCGGTGGCACCCGGGACCTGATGTTCCTGCTCTCCTGGGCCAGCCACGCGCTGACCGGCGAGCATGCCGCCGGGCTGGCCGAACTGGGCATCTCACCGCGGGCGCACTGCGTGCTGCTGATGGCCCGGCCCGGCGGGCTCACCCAGCGGCAGCTCGGTGAGCGGTGCGGGATCGACAAGACGACCATGGTGGTGACGCTGGACCAGTTGGAGGCCGCCGGCCTGGTCCGCCGCCGGCCGTCGCCGAGCGACCGACGGGCCCGCCTGGTGGAGGTCACCCCGGAAGGGGAGAAGGTGCTGCACCGGGCGCAGGAGATCGCGGCGCGCATCCAGCGGGACGTGCTCGCCGCGCTGCCCGAGGCCGACCGCGAGGTGTTCCTGCGGTCCATCGAGGCGCTGGTGGCCGGGCGGTTGGCGGGCAGCGGCGCGTGCGGTCCGGGCAGCCGCCCCGGATTCTAGTTCCGAGGGAGATAGTCCCGGCCAAGACGATCTGCTGCGGTCGCAGTTGTTCTCCTCCCCGACCGAGGAGCAGCCATGATCACGACCGCGCCGCCCGCCACCACCCCTGCCGCATCCCTGCGTCGCCGCGCCCTCGGCGTGGCCGCCGCCGTCGTGGCCTGCGTGCTCATCTGGGCCGCCGGCGCGGTCGCCGGGGTCGACTACACCGTCCGGAACCCGGGGCAGC
The DNA here is from genome assembly GCF_056780015.1 of Micromonospora sp. R311. Taxonomy (NCBI): domain Bacteria; kingdom Bacillati; phylum Actinomycetota; class Actinomycetes; order Micromonosporales; family Micromonosporaceae; genus Micromonospora; species Micromonospora sp. R311. The sequence continues at coordinate 77,605 of NZ_JBSWCE010000010.1, read as the reverse complement.
CGGCGATGGCGCTCGGCCCCGCCGCGATCATCACCGTGTCGCTCGGCTCGGCCCTGCTGGGCTGGGCGGCGCTGGCCGTCCTGGAGCGACTGACCCGGCGGGGGGCAACGATCTGGACGGTGCTGGCCGTGGTGGTGGCGCTGCTCTCGCTCTTCCCGGTCGGCGCCACCGAGGCCACCGGTGGCGCCAAGGTCGCCCTGGGCGCCATGCACCTGGCGGTGGCGGCGGCGCTGATCGCCCTCCTGCCGGCCCGCCGTCGCTGACCGCCAACCGGCGCGGCGTCCGCGAGCTGGTCGAGGCCCGCGCCCGGTACGCCGGCACGGCCACGTCGAGATCCCGGCGTTCTGCGCCGACCGGTACGCCGAGCACTGGTTCGAGAAGCTGCTGCCCCGAACTTGACGACCGTCGTGTCCCGCGCTATCACAGAAGGGGAAGTTGAGTCACCCAGGCTCAACCCGACACCTTCGGCCAGGAGAACCGAGGAGGCACGACCATGCTGATGCGCACCGACCCGTTCCGCGAGATCGACCGGCTCGCCGAGCAGTTCTTCGGCACCACCGCCCGCCCGGCGATGATGCACATGGACGCCTACCGCGACGGCGACTACTTCTACGCCGCGTTCGACCTGCCCGGCGTCGACCCGGACAGCATCGACTGCACCGTGGAGCGCAACGTGCTGACCGTCCGCGCCGAGCGCCGCCGGCCCGCCGGCGACAAGGTCGAGCTCGTCGCCGCCGAGCGTCCGATGGGCACCTTCAGCCGGCAGCTCTTCCTCGGCGACACCCTCGACACCGACAAGCTCGAGGCGGGTTACGACAACGGCGTGCTGACGCTGCGCATCCCCATCGCCGAGCGGGCCAAGCCGCGGCGGATCAGCATCACCGCCAACGGCAACGGCCGCAAGCAGATCAACGCCTGACCGCGCCCGGGGGCGGGGGCGGCGCGACCCTCCCGCCCCCGCGCCAGGCCACCCGCTCACCCTGGATCGCTGGATCGCTGGATCGCCGGATCGCCGGATCGCCGGATCGCCGGATCGCCGGCGCGCCAGCCGCGACCGCGGCGCGGAGTGCCGCTTCAGGCCGCCGGCACGTAGATCTCGGCCAGCGCCCGCGCGGTGCCGACGAACCGTTCCCTCAGCTCGGCCGGCGCCAGCACCTCCACCTCGGCGCCGAGCTTCAGCAGCTCGATGTGGCCGTGCTTGACCGACTCGATCGGCACCGTGGTGATCAGCCAGCCGTGCTCGTCGGGCGCGCCGGCCGCCGCACGCGCGGCCCGGCTCATCGCCGGCGGGAGGACGTGCCCGGCCAGGTCCAGCGCGGCCGTCGTCATCCGCACCGTCGCCTCGGCCCGGTAGACGCCGCGCTCGTAACGGTCGGCGTACTCCTGCCAGCAGCGGCCCAGGTCGAAGTCGTCCGGCCGGTCGAAGTGCTCGTCGAGGACGGCCAGGTCGAGCACCGCCCCGACCCGGTAGGTGCGCACGTCGCCGCCGGCGTCGGCGAGCAGGTACCAGCGGCCGGCCTTGAGCACCACGCCGAGCGGGGCCAGCACCCGGGTCACCTCCCGAGGCGCCTTCCACCGCCGGTAGCGCACCTCGACCCGGCGGTCCTCCCACACCGCGCGGGCCAGCGCGGCCAGGTGCGGGGTCGGCTCGGGCTCCCGGAACCAGGTCGGCGCGTCCAGGTGGAACCGCTGCCGGATCCGCCCGCCCCGGTCGGCCAGCTCGGCCGGCAGCGCGGCGCGCAGCTTCAGCTCGGCGGTGGCGAGCACCGAGCCGAGCCCCAGCTCGGCCGCCGGGCCGGGCATGCCGGTGAGGAACAACGCCTCCGCCTCCTCGGCGGTGAGCCCGGTCAGCCGGGTGCGGTAGCCGTCCAGCAGGCGGTACCCGCCGGCCGGCCCGCGGTCGGCGTAGACCGGGACACCGGCGGCGCCGAGTGACTCGACGTCGCGGTAGACGGTACGCACCGACACCTCCAGGGCGTCGGCGAGCTCCTGCGCGGTCATCCGCCCCCGGGCCTGCAACAGCAGCAGCAGGTTGACCAGCCGACTCGCGCGCACCGCCCGACGGTACCCCCGGCCGACGGTCGCGGCGGCGACCGGGGAGACGGGGCTGTCGGGAACCGGTCGGGCGCGCCTCAGCCCGATTCCCACCCGGGGCTGAGAACCTTTTTCACATGCTCTTCTCGGACACCCCGGTGCTGCCCGGCCCGTCGGCCCCGCCCGCCCTGCCGGGCGGACCCACCGACTTCACCGAGGCGTGGCTGCGCAACCGGCGGCTGAGCGAGCACACCCGGGACGCGTACCGCCGGGACATCGCCGGCTGGCTCGCCTGGTGCGCCGCCCGCGAGCTGGACCCGCTGCGGGCGACCTTCCTGCACGTCAACGAGTACGCCCGGACGCTGGAGTCGACGCTGGCGGCGCGCAGCGGCCGCCCGCTGGCCCCGGCCACCGTCGCGCGGAAGCTCTCCGCGCTGTCCAGCTGGTACGACTTCCTGGTCAAGCTCCGGGCCGTGGACGCCAACCCGGTGACCGGCGCGGACCGGCCGCGCATCGACCGGGACCACTCGGCCACCGTCGGGCTCACCCCGGAGGAGGTGGACGCGCTGCTCGCCGCCGCCGAGGCGGACACCGGGCCGACCGCCCTGCGCAACCGCGCCACCATCGCACTCCTGGCCGACCTCGGGCTGCGGGTCGGCGAGCTGGTCTCGCTGGACCTGGCCGACCTGGGCGCCGAGCGGGGGCACCGCAGCGTCCGGTTCGTCGGCAAGGGCGGCAAGGCCCGCCGCCGGGCGCTCACCCCGGGCACCGCGTACGCGGTGGACGCCTACCTGGCCCAGCGGGCCGCCGCCCAGGGGCTGCCGATGACCGAGCTGACCGGGCCGCTGCTGGTCACCGCCAGCGGCGCCCGGCTCGACCGGCACTCGGTGTTCCGGCTGGTGCGCCGGCTGGCCCGCACGGCCGGGATCCCGGCCTGGGCGAAGCTGTCGCCGCACTCGCTGCGGCACGCCTTCGCCACCACCGCCCGCGCCGAGGGCGTCCCGCTGGAGGACGTCCAGGACGCGATGGGGCACGCCGATCCCCGCACCACCCGCCGTTACGACCGGGACCGGCACAACCTGGACCGGGACCCGGCGTACGTGCTCTGGGCGGCCCGGGCCCGCCGCCGCGGCTGACGGCCCCGGGCCGGCGACGGGTTCAGCCCTGGGGGCGGGGGCAGATGCAGAACGGCTGCCCGATCGGGTCGACGAGCACCACCCACCGCCCGTCGCCGGGCTGGAACTCCGGCTTCGACGCGCCCGCCGCCACGAACTCCTGCTCGGCCAGGGCGAGGTCGTCGACGTACAGGTCGAGGTGGTAGCGCTTGCCGCCGGAGGCGTCCGGCCAGGACGGCGGGCGGTAGTCCGTTACCAGCCCGAAGCCGATGGCCACGCCACCGCCCGAGATCATGGCGTACTCGGGCTGGCTGTGGGTGATCTCCCAGCCGAGCACCCGGTGGTAGAAGGCGGCGTGCGCGGCCGGGTCGGCGCTGTCGAGGTTGACCATGGCGAGGTCGGCTGTCACTGTCATGCCCGCCAGCCTGCCGCAGGTACCTGACATCCTCTGGCAGGTACCCGCGGCGGAGTTCTGGCTCGGCGGGAGGCGCGGCGGCGGGGCCGGGACCGGGCGACTTTCCTGCGGCCGGGCCCTGCCGTTCTCTACCGTCGACAGATATGGGCGCTGAGCAGCCGTGGAGCCGGCCCGCCCGGCGGCGCCGCCCGGTCCGCACCGGGATGGTCTTCGCCGGGCTGGGCGTGGCGTTGTGCTGCGTGGGGGTGGCCGGGCTGGGCGCCTGGAACGTGCAGGTGGTCACCCAGGCCAGCGGGCCGGTGCGGGAGACCGCCGACGGTTTCCTGCGGCAGGTGACCGCGGGCGACAGCGCCGGGGCGTACGACCGGCTCTGCGCCGACGCGCGCAGCCGGTGGAGCGAGATCGGCTTCACCAGTTGGGTGCGCACCCCGCCGGTGGTCAGCGACTACGAGATCGTCGACGTCTCGGTGGCCACCCGGCGGGGTCGCCCGCACGGCGCCGTGAAGGTGCGGCTGACCCGGGACAGCGGCGCCACCGAGGAACGGACGCTGTCCGTGGTGAACGAGGACGGCGGGTGGCGGGTCTGCGGGGACCCGTACTGAGCCCGCCCGGTCAGTGGCGCGGACCCAGGTCGCCGGCGCGGTAGTGCCGCCGGCAGAGCACCTGGTAGCGCACGTCGGCGGTGTCCACCGTGTCGCCGATGACGACCTGCGCGCCCTCGCGGACCACCCGCCCGCCGACCACCCGGGCGTTGAGCAGCCCTTCCCGGCCGCACCAGCAGAGCACCTCGACCTGGATGCGGGCCACCTCGTCGGCGAGTTCGAACAGCCGCTGCGCGGCCGGGAACAGGCAGGAGCGGAAGTCGGTGGCGAGGCCGAAGGCGTAGACGTCGACGTCGTAGCGGTCGACCAGTTCGGCCATCTGCTCGACGTGCTCCACGCTGTAGAAGCTGGCCTCGTCGCAGATGAGGTAGTCGACCCGGACCCCCTCGGCCCAGGTGTCGCGCACCAGCGCGCGCAGGTCGAGGCCGTCGGTGACCTCGACGGCGTCGTGGGCCAGGCCGATCCGGGTGGTCACCCGAGGGCCCAGCGAGCGGTCGATGCGGGTGGTGACCAGGCCGCGACGGCCCTGCCGGGAGTGGTTGTAGTTCATCTGCAGGGCCATCGTGGACTTGCCGCAGTCCATCGGCCCCCAGAAGAACTTCAGCGCCGCCGCGTGCAGCGGCCGCCCGTCCGCCCCGCGCGCCGCGGCGCAGCCGGCCGGGGTGTCGTGCGGGCCGGGCAGCGGGCGGGCCAGGCAGGTCTGGGCGGCAGCGGCGTCGTCGGTCACGGTCGGGCAGCCTAACCGATCGACCCGGCCGGATCCGCCGCACGCACGCCGGGCGCGGGTCAGAGCACCCGGGGCGGGGTGTTGCCGGCCGCGACGATGGCCCGGCGGATCGGCACCGCCAGCAGCAGCAGGAACCCGACGACGAAGAAGATCAGCAGGGAGACCAGGCCGACCCGGTAGGAGGCGGTGAGCTGGAACACCAGGCCGAACGCGAGCGGGCCGAGCCAGCTGGTGCCCTTGTCGCTGATCTCGTAGAAGCCGTAGTACTCGCCTTCCTTGCCGGCGGGGATGAGCTGGCTGAACAGCGACCGGCTCAGCGCCTGGCTGCCGCCCAGCACCAGGCCGATCGCGGCGCCGAGCACCATGAACGGCAGCGGCGCCTCGGCCGGCAGCCGGAACGCGGCGACGATCACCCCGGTCCACAGCACCAGGCTCAGCAGCACGGTCTTCCAGGCGCCGATGCGCCGGGCGAGGGCGCCGAGGCTGAGCGCGCCGCCGAAGGCGAGGAACTGCACCAGCAGGATGGTGGTGATCAGGGTGCTCTGCCCCAGGCGCAGCTCCTCGGTGCCGTACTGGCTGGCCAGGGTGATGACGGTCTGGATGCCGTCGTTGTAGACCAGGAAGGCGAGCAGGAAGAACAGCGTCAGCGGGTACGCCTTGATCTCGCGCAGGGTGCGGGCGAGCTGGCGGAAGCCGTCGGTGAACACGTTGCCGCGGCCACCGGCGGCGAGGGCCGCGGCGGTGGGCCGCTCGCGCAGCCAGCGCAGCGGCACCAGGGTGAACACCGCCCACCACACGCCGGCCGAGACGATGGACCAGCGGGCCAGGTCCAGGGTGCGCTGCGGGTTGCCCTCCTCGCTGAGCAGGGTGACCGCGACCAGGTTGCCGGCCAGCAGCAGACCGCCGCCGAGGTAGCCCAGCGCCCAGCCGCGGCTGGAGATGCCGTCGCGTTCGTCGGGGCCGCCGAGCTGGGGGAGGAACGAGTTGTAGACCACGATGGCCGCGCCGAAGCTGATGTTGGCGATCAGGAACAGCGCCCCGCCGAGCAGGTAGCGGTCGCCGGTGACGAAGGCCATCGCGACGGTCGCCGCGGCGCCGGTGAACGCGGCGCCGCCGAGCAGCCGCTTCTTGTGCAGGGACCGGTCGGCGATCGCCCCCATCACCGGCAGCACGAAGACGGTGAGGAAGACCGACAGCGAGATCAGGTACGGGTAGTACGAGCCGGCGGCGACCTTGATGCCGAGCGGGTACACGAACCCGTCGCAGCGGTCGGCGCCGAGTTCGCAGCCGGCCGCCAGTTCGGCGACGGTGGTCAGGAACGGGCCGAGGAACACCGTGATGACGGTGGTCTGGAAGGCGGAGTTGGCCCAGTCGTAGACGTACCAGCCGGTGCGCTCCCGACGGGTGCTGGCCGGGGCGGGGATGTCGCCCACGGTGGGGGTGGCGGTCTCGGCCATCGGGTCCTCGTCGGGGGTCAGGCGGCCCAGTGGCCGCGGCTGCGGTAGACGTCGCGCAGCACGCCGACGTGATCGGTCATGATGCCATCCACCCCAAGATCAAGTAACTCGTGCATCTCGGTGGGTTCGTCGATCGTCCAGACGTGCACCTGCAGGCCGAGGCGGTGGCAGTAGGCCAGGAAGCGGCGGTCGACCACGCGGATGCGCCCGTAGCGCACCGGCACCTGGGCGGCGACCACCGACGGCGGCAGCCGCAGCGACCGCCCGTGCAGCGAGGCCATCCGCAGCCGGGCCACCCCGCGCATGCCGAGGCCGGTGGCGACCCGCCCCTCGGTGAGCGCCCGCATCCGGGTCAGCCGGGCGTCGCTGAACGAGGCGAGCAGCACCCGGTCGCCGGCGCCGGCACGCGCCACGGTGGACACGGCCGGCTCGACGCCGCCGTCGGCCTTGACGTCGACGTTGAACCGCACCTGCGGCCAGGCGTCGAGCACCTCGTCGAGGCGGGGCACCACGGCGGCGCCGCCGACCCGCACCGAGGCCAGGTCGGCCCAGCGCAGCTCGGCGATGCGGCCCCGCTCGCCGGTGACCCGGAGCAGGGTGGGGTCGTGGAAGACCACGCACACGCCGTCCGCGGTGGCGTGCACGTCGGTCTCCACGTACCGGTAGCCGAGGCCGATCGCGCGGGCGAACGCCGCGGCGGTGTTCTCGTCGCCCTCGGCGGCGCCGCCGCGGTGGGCGAAGGCCAGCGGCGCGGGCGCGTCGAGGTAGGGGTGGCCGGTCAGCACGCAGCGCAGTATGCCCGCCGGAGGTGGCCGCCCGGCGAGCAGCCCGTGACCGATGGATCGCGGGAAAGGTCGCCGGCGCCGGTGGTGAGGGTGCGGCCGATCGGCCACGGGTGCCCGGGCCGGCCCACGCACGCCCTCCTCGGGCGTGGCGTCAGCCGGTGGGGCGGCGGCGGTGGGAGCGGCTGGTGTCGGCCGGGCGGCCGGGGTCGACGTGGCGGGGGCGGTCGGGCTCGTCCGGGCGCAGCGGGCCCAGGTCGGCGGTGAGCGCGTCGATGATCCGGTCGGTGGCCCGGCGGGCCGCGCCGGGCACGCCGGGGGTGAGGTCGGCCAGGTCGACCGGGTCGCCGAAGTGCACCCGGATCACCGGGCGGCGCAGCACGGCCCGGGCGAGCCCGCGCAGCATCCCCTTCGGGGCGCGGTAGGGCAGCACCTGGTGCGAACCCCACTGGGCGACCGGGACCACCGGGGCGCCGCAGGTCAGGGCGAGCCGGGCGGTGCCGGTTTTGCCGCGCTCGGGCCACATGCCCGGGTCCAGGCCGATGCGCCCCTCGGGGTAGACCAGGATCACCGAGCCGCCGGCGACCGCCGTGGCGGCGTCGACCAGTGCCTGGTGCACGGCGTTGGTGCCCCGGTCGACCCGGATGTGCCCGGCGTGGCGCATCGCGGCGCCGACCACGGGGGCGCGGAACAGCCCGCCGGTGGCCAGGATCCGGGGGGAGACGCCGGCCGTCCGGCACGCGGCGGCCATCACCACCGGGTCGAACGGGCTGATGTGGTTGGCGGCCAGGATCAGCGGCCCGCGCCGCAGGTGCGCCGGCACGCCTCCGGTGACCTCCAGGCGGGCCAGCAGGGCGACGACGACGCGGGCGAGCAGCTGGGCGGCGCGCCAGACCAGCGGCGGCCGCCAGGGGGAGCGGGCGGTGTCCATCAGCGCGCAATGGTCGCACGGGCCCTCCGCGCGTCGGGGGTCAGGTCGGGGTGCCGTCCGCCGGACGGGGCCGCGATCGGGGGTCGGGAGGCCGGGGTGATCAAGGTCATTGGTCCCGGTGGCGTTCGGGACCCTCGGCCCTGCCGATTCTTCTACGACCGGCGGTAGTATTTACTACGTCCCGTAGTATGAACGGCTGGGGGTTCCAGGTGGACGCGTTGGACGTCGCCCGCTGGCAGTTCGGTGTCACCACCGTCTACCACTTTCTCTTCGTACCGCTGACCATCGGCCTGTCCGTGCTGGTCGCCATCCTGCAGACGCTGTGGCACCGCACCGGCAACGAGAAGTACCTCAAGCTCACCAAGTTCTACGGCAAGCTCTTCCTGATCAACTTCGCGATGGGCGTGGTCACCGGCATCGTGCAGGAGTTCCAGTTCGGCATGAACTGGAGCGACTACTCCCGCTTCGTCGGCGACATCTTCGGCGCCCCGCTCGCCATCGAGGCGCTGGTCGCCTTCTTCCTGGAGTCCACCTTCATCGGCCTGTGGATCTTCGGCTGGGACCGGCTGCCCAAGCGCCTGCACCTGGCCGCCATCTGGGCCGCGGCGATCGGCACCAACCTGTCCGCGTACTTCATCCTGGCGGCCAACTCGTTCATGCAGAACCCGGTCGGCTACCGGATCAACCCGGAGACCGGCCGCGCCGAACTCACCGACTTCCTCGCGGTGCTGACCAACAAGGTCGCCCTGGTCACCTTCCCGCACACCATCGCCGGGGCGTTCCTGGTCGCCGGCTCGCTGCTGGTCGCGGTCGCGCTGTGGCACCTGATCCGCAACCGCGACTCGGCCGACACCCCGGCCTACCGCTTCGCCGCGAAGTTCGGCTCCTGGGTCACCCTGGTCGCCGCCGCCGGCGTGGTCATCACCGGCGACATCCAGGGCAAGATCATGACCCAGGTGCAGCCGATGAAGATGGCCGCCGCCGAGGGCCTCTACCACACCGAGAGCCCCGCCTCGTTCTCCGTGCTCACCGTCGGCAGCCTCGACGGCACCCGCGAGCTGTTCGCGATCAAGATCCCGTACCTGCTGTCCTACCTGGGCACCGGGGACCCGAACGGCACCGTGCACGGCATCAACGACCTGCAGGCCCAGTACGCCAGCCAGTACGGCCCGGGCAACTACGCCCCGATCATCCCGGTCACCTACTGGAGCTTCCGCTTCATGATCGCCTTCGGGCTGGCCGCCGCCGCGATCGCCCTGCTGGTGCTCTGGACCCACCGCAAGGGCCGCACCCCGACCAGCCGCTGGCTGCTGCGCCTCGGCCTGGCCATGCCGGTGCTCCCGCTGCTGGCCAACTCATTCGGCTGGATCTTCACCGAGATGGGCCGCCAGCCGTGGATCGTCTTCGGCGAGATGCTCACCCGCAACGGCGTCTCCCGCAGCGTGTCGCTGACCGAGGTGCTCACCTCGTTCACCGCCTTCACCCTGATCTACGCCACCCTCGCCGTGATCGAGTTCAAGCTGCTGGTCCGCTACGCCAAGGCCGGGGTCCCCGACCTCACCCCGCAACCCGAGATCGACGACACCCACGACGACGCCGAGCGCCCGCTCGCCTTCGCCTACTGACCTCCGGAGCGCACCGTGGACCTCACCACCATCTGGTTCCTGCTCGTCGCCGTGCTCTTCACCGGCTACTTCATCCTGGAGGGCTTCGACTTCGGCGTCGGCATGCTGCTGCCCGTGCTCGGCCGCGACGACCGGGAACGCCGCGTCCTGATCAACACCATCGGGCCGGTGTGGGACGGCAACGAGGTGTGGCTGATCACCGCGGGCGGCGCCATGTTCGCCGCCTTCCCCGAGTGGTACGCCACCCTGTTCTCCGGCTTCTACCTGCCGCTGCTGCTGATCCTGCTGGCCCTGATCGCCCGCGGCGTCGCCTTCGAGTACCGGCACAAGCGCCCCGAGCCGTCCTGGAAGCGGCGCTGGGACGCGGCGATCTTCGTCGGGTCGGTGGTGCCGGCGGTGCTGTGGGGGGTGGCCTTCGCCAACATCCTGCGCGGCGTGCCGCTGGACGCCGACCACGAGTACGTCGGCGGCCTGCTCGACCTGCTCAACCCGTACGCCCTGCTCGGCGGGGCGACGACCGCGGCGCTGTTCCTCACCCACGGCGCGGTCTTCATCGCGCTGAAGACCGTCGGCGAGGTCCGCGAGCGCGCCGGCGCTCTCGCGGTGCGGGTCGGCGCGGTCGCCGCGCTCCTCGCCGTGGCGTTCCTGACCTGGACGCTGGGCATCCGCTCCAGCACGGCCGCCGTCGTGCTCGCGGTCGGCGCGGCGCTCGCGCTGCTCGGCGGTCTCGCCGCCGCCCGGGCACGCCGGGAGGGCTGGGCGTTCGCCGGCACCGCGGTGGCGATCGGCCTGGCCGTGGCGACCCTGTTCGCGGCGCTGTTCCCGAACGTGCTGCCGTCCACCCTGGACACCGCCGGGACGCTCACCGCGACCAACGCCGCCTCCACCCCCTACACCCTGAAGATCATGACCTGGGTGGCGGTGGTGTTCACCCCGATCGTGCTGGCCTACCAGGGCTGGACGTACTGGGTGTTCCGCAAGCGCATCGGGGTGGCCCACATCCCGCAACACTGACCCGGCCCGGGACTAGGGTGAAGCGGTGACCGGCGACGCGTGGACCAACCTGTTCGGCAGCGCGACGCCGGTCGTCGCCGCCCCGCTCGCCGGGGGCGCCACCACGGCGGCCCTGGTCCGCGCCGTCGCCGCGGCCGGCGGCTTCGCCTTCCTCCCCGCCGGCTACAAGACCCCGGAGGCGGTCGCCGCCGACCTGGCCGAGGTGCGGGCGACCGGGACGCCGTGCGGGGTGAACCTGTTCGTGCCCGGCCCCCGCGACATCGACGAGACCACCTTCCGCCGGTACGCCCACCAGATCGCCGCCGAAGGCGCACCGTACGGGCTCGACCTGGCCGGCGCGCCGCTGCTGCACGACGACGACCACTGGCCGGACAAGATCGACCTGCTGCTGGCCGCCCCGGTGCCGGTGGTCAGCTTCACCTTCGGGCTGCCCGACCCGGCGGCGGTGACCGCGCTGCGCCGCGCCGGCACCCGGGTGCTGGTCACGGTGACCTCGGTCGACGAGGCGCGGGCCGCGGCGCAGCTGGGCGTCGACGGGCTGGTCGCCCAGGGCACCGAGGCCGGCGGGCACAGCGGCACCCACACGCCGCACCGGCCGGCCCCGCCGGCCTCGACCCGGCCCCTGGTCGGCGACGTGGTCCGGGCCACCGGGCTGCCGGTGGTGGCCGCCGGTGGCGTCGCCGGCCCCGACGACGTCCGCGACCTGGTCGCCGCCGGCGCCACCGCGGTGGCCGTCGGGACGCTGCTGCTGCGCACCGACGAGAGCGGGGCCAGCCGCACCCACCGCGACGCCCTGGCCGACCCCGCCCGCACCGGCACCGTGCTCACCCGCGCCTTCACCGGCCGGCCGGCGCGCGGGCTGCGCAACGCCTTCATCGACCGGTACGAGCCCGTCGCGCCGCTCGGCTATCCGGAGCTGCACCACCTGACCCGCGGCCTGCGCGCGGCGGCGGCCGCGGCCGGGCACCCGGACCGGGTGCACCTGTGGGCCGGCACCGGCTACCGGCACGCCACCACCGGCCCCGCCGCCGCCGTGGTCGAGCGGCTCACCGCGGCGCTCTGACGCGCGGACCCGGTCGGTCGCCTCCGGCGCGGGCCGGTCGCACCCGCGCGTGACCGGCCCGGGTCACGCGGGCACGGGTGCGCCCTGCCCGGTCGCCGCCAGCTCGGCGTCGGCCCGCTGCTTGAGCAGGGTGAGCACGCGTCCGGCCACGGCCAGGTCCGCGGCGGGGATGTCGGCGTACAGCCGGGCGGCGATGCCCGCGACCACGTCGGCGACGCGGCGCTGCACCTCCCGGCCGGCGTCGGTGAGCGCCAGCCCGGACCCGCCGGCGGGCAGCGCGCGCAGCAGCCCGCCGGCGACGAGTTCGTCCAGCGCGGCCAGCACCACCGGCTGGTCGACCTTCAGCGCGCCGGTCAACCGCTCGACGAGGTGCGCCCGGACGACGGCCCCGCCCTCGGCGGCGGTGGCGTTCAGGGCGAGCGACTGGTGGAAGGTGATGCCGAACCCGGCCAGCTCGCGTTCCAGCACGGCACGGGTGGCGTAGTGGGCCTGGCCGATGATCTGGCCGTTCACGGTGGTCATGACGATCCTCCTGATGTTGGGGGCACCAATGTTGGCCCGGCCAACGATAGCAGGATTCGTGGGTCGTGCCAACAATCGGGTTAGGCTCTCCCCATGGACCACATCGGCGAGCCGGAAACGCCCACCCGGCTGCGCACCACCCCGAGCTGGCTGCTCTCCCAGACCGCCGCCCACGCCGGCCGGCTGGTCAGCGACGGCTTCGGCGGCATCGGCGCCCGCGGCTACCACTACCGGATCCTCGCCGCCCTCGACGAGTTCGGCCCCGCCAGCCAGGCCGACCTCGGCCGGCGTGGCGGCATCGACCGCAGCGACGTCGTCGCCACCGTCAACGAACTCGCCGCGAAGAACCTCGTCGTCCGCGCACCGGACCCCGCCGACCGGCGGCGCAACGTCATCACCCTCACGCCCGCCGGGCGGCGCGAACTGCAGCGCATGGGGGAGACCCTCGCCGGCGTCCAGGAGACCCTGCTCGCCCCGCTCACCCCCACCGAACGCGACCAGCTCACCCGCCTGCTCGGCAAACTCCTCGCCCACCACCGGCAGCGCCGCTGACCGGCGAAACGACGGTGGGGCGGGTGGCGCGACCGCCACCCGCCCCACCGGGCGCCCACGGCTCAGTGGGCCTCGCGCAACTCCGCCAACCGCGCCTCGATCTCCGCCAGCTCGGCGCGCAGCTTCTCGGCCTGCTGCTCCGCCTCGGCCCGCTCCGCGGCCAGGATCTGCTCCACCGCCTCGTGCACCCCCGGCACGTCCACCAGCGCCACCATCCGCAGCGCCTCGGCCGGCTTCACCACGTACGGCTTGGCCAGGGCCTTGCTGCCCTGCTGCGCGGCCACCGTCCACTCGCCCTCGGCGTACGCCAGGGTCACCGTCAACCCGGCCGGCCCCTTCGGCTTGGCCGCCTTCGCCACCCGGCGCGCCGGCCTGGCCGCCTCCACCGTCTCCACCTTCGACTCCTCCCGCCGCTCCTGCCGCTGCGCCGGCACCCGGTCCAACACGAACTCCGGCTCCGCCGGCGTCACCTCCGGCTCCGGCTGCGGCTCGGGCTGCGGTTCGGCCGCCCTGCGCCCCGCGCCCCGCGGCGCCACCGCCACGTCGGCGGGGGAGAACGGCAACTCGTCGCGGCCGAACCGGACCACCACGAACTCCTCCGACACCACCGGATCGGTCAGCTCCACCACCTGCCCGACCTGCCCGGCGATCTGCCCGGCCGCGGCGGTGAACACCACCTTCGGCTTGCGGCCCGCCGCCAACGCCTCCCGGATGCTGCGCACCTCGTCATCGGACAAACCCTGGCCAGCGGCACCCATCAGCAACCTCTTCCGTACACCTGTTTGATTCCTGCCTTGATACCAGCCGGCTGCGACAGCACCGCAGCGGGATCACCCACCCAGCGCCCGCAGCGCCCGGTCGGCGTGCCCGGTCATGCTGAGCTCACTGTGGACCACCTCGATCACCCGCCGGTCGGCGCCGATCACGAACGTCACCCGCCGGGTGCTCAACGGCCCCAGCGGCAGCCGCCGCCGCACCCCGAACCGGCCCGCCACCACACCGTCCGGGTCCGACAGCAGTGGATAGTCGAACCCGTGCAACCGGGCGAACTCCGCCTGCTTCGCCACCGGATCCCGGCTGATCCCCACCCGCTGCGCGCCCACCGCCGCGAACTCCGCCGCCAGGTCCCGGAAGTGACAGCTCTCCGCCGTGCAGCCCCGGGTCATCGCCGCCGGGTAGAAGAACAGCACCACCGGCCCCGCCGCCAGCAACTCCGACAACCGCCGCACCGCCCCGGTCTGGTCCGGCAGCGCGAAGTCCGCCACCACGTCCCCGACATCCAGCACCACGCACCTCCACCTCGAACCGACGCGCGGCGAGCGTAGAGGATCACCCCCACACCGCCGCCACCTCGTCCGCCACCGCCGCCGCCTGCACCCGGCCGGCCCGGGCCGCCGCCGCCCGCCGCGCCGGGTCCAGCACGTTACGCCCGATCGCCGCCCGCGCCGCCGCGTCCGGCGACACCACCACCACCCGCGCCCCCTCCGCCCGCAACGCCGCCACCTGCGCCGACAACCGCGGCATCGGCCCGAACGCCGCCGTGGTCGGCGCCAGCACCACCACCCGCCGCGCGCCCCGGGCCAGATCCGCGTTCACCGCCGAGCGCATCCCGCCGTCGATGAACCGCCGCCCGCCGATCGTCACCGGCGGCCACACCCCGGGCACCGCGCAACTGGCCCCCACCGCGTCCACCAACGACACCCCGCTGTCGGCGTCGAACGCCACGAACTCACCCGAGATCGCGTCCACCGCCGTCACCAGCAACCGCCGCGCCGGCCAGTCCCGCACCGGCAACCGCGCCTCGATCACCGCCCGCCGCGACTGCTCCGAGGGCGTACGCGCGGCCAGCGCCATCGCCCCGATCCGGGCCCGCGCCCGCACCGCGTCGCGGGTACGCCCACCCGCCCACACCAGCCGCGCCACCGCCGCGAACCCGAACCGCGCCGCCACCTCACCCCGCGGCGGCGTCAACTGCGCCTCGTACAACTCCCGCACCGGGCGGCCCGAACACACCTGCGCCCCCACCACCGATCCCGCCGACGTGCCCACCACCAGGTCCGCCTCGGCCAGCGCGAACCCCCGCTCGGCCAGCCCGGCCACCACCCCCAGCTCCCAGGCCACCCCGGTCACCCCGCCGCCACCGAGCACCAACGCCCGCGTCATGTGATCCACCCCTCCCCGCCGGCACGTGCCGGTCACGGTAACGTCGGCCCAGCAGCCACGGCAGGGGAGAGGTCCGTTGAATCCCGTCACCGTCATCACCGGCGGCAGTCGCGGCATCGGCGCCGCCACCGCCCGCCGCCTCGCCCACGCCGGCCACCACATCGCCCTGTCCTACCGCCGCGACCGCGACGCCGCCGAGGCCGTTCTCGCCGACCTGCGGGCCACCGGCGTACGCGCCGTCGCCGTGGCCGCCGACACCCGCGACCCCGACCAGGTCACCGCCCTCTTCGACGCCGCCGCCGACCTCGGCGAGCTCACCGGGCTGGTCAACAACGCCGGCGTCACCAGCCCCATCGGGCCCTTCACCGACCTCGACCCCACCGACCTGCGCCACGTCGTCGACGTCAACCTCATCGGCTACGTCCTCTGCGCCCAGCAGGCCGCCCGCCGGATGAGCAGCGGGGCCGGCATCGTCAACATCTCCTCCGCCGCCGCCACCCTCGGCAGCCCCGGCGAGTACGTGCACTACGCGGCCGTCAAAGCCGCCACCGACACCCTCACCACCGGCCTGGCCAAGGAGCTCGCCCCCCGCGGCATCCGGGTCAACGCGGTGGCCCCCGGCGTCATCCGCACCGAGATCCACGCCCTCTCCGGCCAGTCCGACCGCCCCGACCGCGCCGCCGGCCGCATCCCCCTCGGCCGTCCCGGCGAACCCGACGAGGTCGCCGGTGCGGTCGCCTGGCTGCTCAGCCCGGACGCCTCCTACACCACCGGCGCCGTCCTGCGCGTCGCCGGCGGCCTCTGACACCATCGGCCCATGACCGGAGTCTTCGGCGACGTCGCCGACCGCTACGACGACGCCCGCCCCGGATACCCCCTCGTGCTCGCCGACACCATCCGCGCCTACCACGAGCGGAAGGTCGGGTGAGGACAATCGACCCATGCCCCTGCTCGTCCCGCCGCTGGTGGCGCCCGGCACGATGGCGCGACTGCCGCAACCCGAGATCGACGCCGACGGCGTACGACTGCGGCCCTGGCGGCCGGCCGACCGGGCCGCCGTCGTCGCCGGCTACGCCGATCCGGCGGTCCGGCGCTGGCACTGCCGGTCGATGACCGACGCGGAGGCCCGCGACTGGATCGCCGGCTGGCCCGAGCGGTGGCGACGCGAGACCGGCGCCGGCTGGGCGGTCGTCGACGACGCCGGGGTGCTCGGCCAGATCAGCCTGCGCCGGCTCGACCTCGCCGAAGGGCTGGCCGAGGTCTCCTACTGGGTGCTGCCCGCCGCCCGGGGCCGGCGCGTCGCCCCCCGGGCGCTGACCGCGCTGACCGGCTGGGCGTTGCGCCGGCTCGGCCTGCACCGGATGGAGCTGTCCCACTCGACGGCCAACCCCGCGTCCTGCGCGGTGGCGCTGCGGGCCGGCTTTCCCGCCGAGGGCACCAAACGCGGCGAGGGTCGGCACGCCGACGGCTGGCACGACATGCACCTGCACGCCCGCCTCGCCACCGACTCAGCCCCTGATACCTGGCCGTCGATGCGGCGGTGAGCCGCACCGCCACGATAAGGAAGGTTTACAGTTCAGGGGCGACGCGGGTAGCGTCCGGGTTCTGATCGACAGTCACCGATCACCCGAGGGCCTGGAGGTACTCGTGCGTCGCCGGAACACCATGACGCGGCTGCTGGCCATAGCCGCACTCGGACTGCCGTTAGCCCTTCCCGCCGCCCCGGCCGCCGCCACGCCGGTCACCCCGACCCGGCAGCTGGGCGATGTGGTCCCCGCACCGGTCGAGACCCGCCCCGACGCCCGGGGCACGTTCACGCTCAACCCGCTCACCGTCATCCGCACCGCACCCGGCTCGGCCGACGCCCGGCGGGTCGGGCGGCAGCTCGCCGAGACGCTGCGCCCCGCCACCGGCTACCCGCTGCCGGTCCTGCCGGCCCGCTCGACGCCGCTGCCCGAGATCGCCCTGCTCCTCGGCGGCGCCGACGCACGCGTCGGCCAGGAGGGCTACCAACTCGACGTCACCCGCCGCGCGGTCACGATCCGGGCGAACACCGCGGCCGGGCTCTTCGCCGGCACGCAGACCCTGCGCCAACTGCTGCCCGCCCAGATCGAGGCGCCCGACCGGCAGCGGGTCACCTGGGCCGTGCCCGGCGGGCGGATCGTGGACTACCCGCGCTTCGCCTACCGCGGCGCGATGCTCGACCTGGCCCGGCACTTCCACACCGTCGACGAGATCACCGCGTACGTGGACCTGCTCAGCCAGTACAAGATCAACCACCTGCACCTGCACCTGACCGACGACCAGGGGTGGCGTATCCAGATCGACTCCTGGCCGCGGCTGACCACCGTCGGCGGCGGCCCCGGCACCGGCGTCGACGGCCCCGGCTACCTCACCAAGGCCGACTACAAGGCCGTCGTCGCCTACGCCGCCGCCCGGCACATCACCATCGTCCCCGAGATCGACATGCCGGGGCACACCAACGCCGCCCAGTCCACCTACGCCGAGCTGAACTGTGACGGGGTCGCGCCGCCGCCGCGCACCGACATGGCGGTCGGCTACAGCTCGCTGTGCATCGACGACGAGTTGACCTACCGCTTCGTCGAGGACGTCATCCGCGAGGTCGCCGCGATCACACCCGGGCCGTTCCTGCACATCGGCGGCGACGAGGCGCACGCGACCACCGACGAGGAGTACCGCACCTTCATGCAGCGGGTGCTGCCGCTGGTCGCGAAGTACGGCAAGCGTGCCTCGGGCTGGAACGAGGTCGCGCAGGTCGACCCGCCGACCGACGTCGTGGCCCAGTTCTGGGGGACCGGCACCACCAACGCCGACCTGGCCGAGGCCGCCGCCCGGGGCAACAAGGTGGTCATGTCGCCGGCCAGCAAGGCCTACCTCGACATGAAGTACGACCCCACCACCCGCCTGGGGCTGTCCTGGGCCGGCTACACCGAGGTCGACGACGCGTACGACTGGGATCCGGCGACCCGGGTGACCGGCGTCGGCGAGAACGCGATCCTCGGCGTCGAGGCGCCACTGTGGTCGGAGACCCTGCGCAGCCTGGACGACATCGAGTACATGGCCTTCCCGCGCCTGCCCGCGATCGCCGAACTCGGCTGGTCGACCGCGGCCAGCCACGACTGGGAGTCGTTCCGGACACGTCTGGGAGCGCAGGCGCCGCGGTGGCGCCTGCAGGAGGTCGACTTCTACCCCTCCCCGCAGGTGCCGTGGGCCTGACCGGATGGGCCGCGGGTCCCGGCCGGGCAGCCGCCGGGACCCGCCACGGCGCGGTTCACCCGCGTACCGGCCGGGGCGACCACCGACGCCCGACGATCACGATCCGGTCCCGGTCCGCACCGCGGTGGTCCGGAAGCGGCGCTGGTAGACCGAGGGCGGGATGCCGTACGAGGTGAGGAACGCCCGCCGTAGCGTCTCGTCGCTGCCGAACCCGCTGCGCCGGGCGGCCTCCGTGACCGTGCCGCCCTGCTCCAGCAACGCCCGGGCGGCCTCGGTCCGGGCCAGCTCCAGGTAGCGGCCGGGCGTGAGGCCGAACTCCTGCTGGAAGAGCCGGCGCAGGTGGCGTGGGGTGACGGCGGCGTCGCGGGCCATCGCTTCCACCGGATACGGCGCCGACGGGTCGGCGGCCACCCGGTCGACCACCCGGCGCAGCCGCTGATCGCCGGTTGCCGGCAGGTCCTGCCGGACGGAGAACTGGGACTGCCCGCCCGGGCGCTGCATGAACACCACCAGTTCCCGGGCCACCTCGCGGGCCAGCACGGCGCCGTGGTCCGCCTCGACCAGGGCGAGCGCCAGGTCGATCCCGGCGGTCACCCCGGCACTGGTGGCGAAGCGCCCGCTGCGCACGTAGATGGCGTCCGGTCGCACCTCGATCTCCGGGAACTCGGCCCGCAGCCGCGTGGTGTGCCGCCAGTGCGTGGTGGCCGGGTGCCCGGCCAGCCAACCGGTGCGGGCCAGCAGGAACGCGCCGGTGCAGATCGCGGCGAGGCGGGTGTCCGGCCGGACCAGCCGGCCCAGCCCGGCCCGGACCTCGGCCGTGCCGGGCAGCGCGGAGAGGTCGTCCGACCCGGTGAGCACGAGGGTGTCCACCGGCTCGGCGTCGCCGACGGTGGTGTCGGCGACGATCCGCACCCCCGACGAGGTGCGTACCTGCGTCGACCGCCAACCGAGCAGCGCGACGGTGTAGCCGCCGCCGCGCCGGGTGGCGGCGTCGAACACGTCCACCGGACCGGAGACGTCGAGCAGCTGCACCCCGTCGAAGACCACCACACCTATCCGATGCGGTCGTGACCCGGCCATTCCCGACACCTCCTCGTGGCTCTTCCGCGACCCGGGGCTCATGTCCGTATCCGTGGGATAGGTGTCCCCACGGACATGGCCGGGCCGAGTCTAGTCCCGGCAGCATCGGGGGAGGACAAGGCGACCACCACGAACGCGGCGAGCCTGCCGCCGAAGGGACCACCCGAATGACCGAGACCATCGCCGGGATCACCATCCCGGACACGCCGCTCGTCGCCGCCGCGACCGACCTGGTCCGGCGGGTCACCGACGACCTGCTGTACCACCACTCCCGCCGGGTGTTCCTGTTCGGCGCGCTGCAGGGGCAGCGGCGCGGCCTGTCCCCGGACCCGGAACTGCTCTACGTCGGGGCGATGTTCCACGACCTCGGCCTGACGAGTGCGTACGGCAGCGCCGACCTGCGCTTCGAGGTGGACGGGGCCCGGGCGGCGGAGCGGTTCCTGCTCGAGCACGGCCGCTCGGCTCAGGAGGCGCGCAAGGTCTGGCTGGCCGTCGCGCTGCACACCACGCCGGGCGTACCGGACCAGCTCGACCCGGAGATCGCGCTGGTCACCGCCGGCGTGGAGACCGACGTGCTGGGCATCGGCCACCGCGACCTGGATCCGGCCCGGATCGCCGAGGTGACCGCCGCCCACCCGCGCCCCGACTTCAAGCGCCGGATCCTGGCCGCCTTCACCAAGGGCAACGCGCACCGACCCCGGACCACGTTCGGCAACGTGAACGCGGACGTGCTCGCGCACTACGACCCGTCGTTCGTCCGGGACGACTTCGTGGAGATCATTCTGGGCAGTGACTGGCCGGAGTGAGCCGGCCACCGGGCACGGCGGACGACCGGCCGGCGGTGGCCGGCCGGTCGTGCTGGTTTCCCGCCGGCCGTCCCTTCTCGGCCACCCCGGGCTTGCTGGACCGGCCCTGCCCGGGCGCCGCCGGCGGCGCCGAGGTATGCCACCCCGTCCCGCCGGGTAGCCACCCCCGTGGAGAGCGGACGGATCGGCGACCACGGCTTTCTGGCGGACGGCCGCAGCGCGGTCCTGGTGGACCGGGCCGGATCGGTGAACTGGTGGTGCCCACTACGCTTCGACGCCCCGTCCGTCTTCGGGCGGCTGCTCGACGACGACGCCGGCTACTGGTCGATCCAGCCGGCGCAGCACTTCACCTCCGAACGGTCCTACCTGCGCGACACGCTCGTGCTGCGTACCGTCTTCACCACCCGGCAGGGCAGCGTGGCGCTGACCGACGCCCTCGCGCTGGAGCCCGGCGCGCGCGGCCACGACATCGGCCTGCGCTCACCCCGGGTGCTGGCCCGCGTGGTCGAGGGCCTCTCCGGCGAGGTGCCGGTGCGCCTGGACTATCGGCCGCGCTTCGAGTACGGGCGGGTCACCGCCACACTGACCGAACACGACGGCATGATCGACGCGAACGCCGGGGCCTGCCGGCTGAGCCTGCGCGGCGACGTCCCGTTGCAACGGCGGGAGGGCGACGCCACCGCCAGCTTCACCGTCCGGGCCGGCGAAACCTACCGCTTCACCCTCGGCCACGCGCCCACCTACGACGCCGACCCGCCCGCGGTGCCCGACGCCGACCGGGTGGTCACCGACGCCGTCGCCGGCTGGCGCTCCTGGGCCGACCTGCACGCCGACCAGTACCGCGGACTGTTCCGCGACGAGGTGCGGCACAGCGCCCTCGTCCTGCAGGGAATGACCTACCGACCCAGCAGCGCGATCGTCGCGGCGGCGACCACGTCACTGCCCGAGGAACCCGGTGGGGACCGCAACTACGACTACCGCTACGTCTGGGTGCGCGACTTCAGCCTCACCCTCCAGGCCCTCTGGCGGTCGGCCTGCCCGGACGAGGCCAACCGGCAGTTCGCCTGGGTGGCCCGGGCGATGGGGCGCATCGGTGACGAACCGGTGCCCATCATGTACGGGGTGCAGGGGGAGCGGGACCTCACCGAGCACCCCCTCGACCACCTCTCCGGGTACGCCGACAGCCGGCCGGTCTTCGTCGGCAACGACGCCTGGCGGCAGCGCCAGTCCGACGTGCTCGGCGAGATCCTGGACGCGGCCTGGCTGATGCGCCACTACCTCGACCCGATGATGCCCGACGTGCGCCAACTGCTGCGCGCCCTCGCCGACCAGGCGGCGCGCAACTGGCGCCGGCCGGACGCCGGCATGTGGGAGGCCCGGGACGCCGAACGGCACTACGTCTCGTCCAAGGTGCAGTGCTGGACGGCGCTGGACCGGGCGGTGCGCTTCGGCCCGCGCCTCGGCGACCGGGCCGACGTGGCCCGCTGGGCCGCCGCCCGGGACGAGGTCCGCGAGGCCGTCCTGACCCGGGGCTGGCACGAGCGGCTCGGCGCGTACACCGGGGCCTTCGGCTCCGACAACCTGGACGCCTCGGTGTTGCTCATGCCGCTGGTCGGCTTCCTGCCGGCCGACGACCCGCGGATGCGCTCGACGGTGCGCGTGCTCGAACGCGAACTGTCCCACGAGGGGCTGCTGCGCCGTTGGGACGGCGACCCGGCCGGCTTCGTCATCTGCTCGTTCTGGCTGGTCAGCTGCCTGGCGCTGGCCGGTGAGGTGGACCGGGCCCGCCAGATGTTCGGTCGGCTCGCCGCCCGGGTCAACGACCTGGGGCTCTTCGCCGAGCAGATCGACCCGTTCACCGGCGAGCAGGTGGGCAACTTCCCGCAGGCCTTCTCGCACATCGGCCTGATCAATGCCGCCGGCCGGCTCACCGAGGCCGCCGAACGGCGCGCCGCCGCCGGCCGGCCGCGACAACCCGTGCCGGCCGGTACGGGACGGACGGAAGGAGCACGCTGATGACTGGACGCCTCGAGGGCAGGACCGCCCTGATCACCGGTTCGGACTCGGGAATCGGACAGGCCACCGCCATCGAGTTCGGCCAGGAGGGCGCCGACGTGGTGGTGCACTACCTGCACGACCACGCCGGCGCCAACCACACCAAGGCCAAGGTGGAGGAGGCAGGCCGGCGGGCCGTCGTGGTGCAGGGCGACATCAGCGTCGAACACCAGGTCGAGGCGATGTTCGACGAGGCGCTGGCCGAGTTCGACACGCTGGACATCCTGATGAACAACGCCGGGGTGGACGCCTCCGGCATCCCGGTCGCCGACCTGGACACCGAAACCTGGGACCGGGCCATCCGGGTCAACGTCTACGGCGCGTTCTTCTGCTCCCGGCGCTTCGTGCGGCACCGACGGGACCAGGGCGGCCACGGAAAGATCATCAACACCACCTCGATCCACCAGGAGGTCGCCCGGGCCGGTGGCGCGGACTACGACGCCAGCAAGGGTGCGCTGCTGGAGTTCGCCAAGAGCCTCGCCCTGGAGGTCGCCCCGATGCACCTGAACGTCAACAACGTCGGGCCCGGGATGGTGCTCACCCCGTTCAACCAGCGGGCCATCGACGATCCGAAGTACCTCGAGGAGCAGGTGCAGAGCATCCCCTGGAAGCGGGCCGCGGAGCCCGCGGAGATCGCCAAGGTCGCGGTCTTCCTGGCCAGCGACGACGCCGACTACGTCACGGGCTCGACCTACTTCATGGACGGCGGCCTGATGCAGAACCAGGGCCAGGGCGCCTGACGGCGGTGACCGCCCACCATCCACGAGATTCGCCCGTTTTGTAGTTTTCCGCGTCCTTCGGTCGACGGCTGGTCGAGGATGAGCGCAGAGGACCAGCCAAGGGTGCAGGAACCGACGGTATTCGTACGTCGCTGCCATCGCAGGGGGAGAGGAGCCGACGTCATGGACATGAAGCTCGAGTTCATCGTGCTGCCCGTCGCCGACGTGGGACGCGCCAAGGACTTCTACGCGGCGCTGGGGTGCCGGGAGGACATCGACAAAGGCGAGGGGGACGCCCGGGTGGTGCAGATGACCCCGCCCAGGTCGGACTGCTCGATCATGTTGGGTCCCAGCCTCACCTCGGCCGCCCCCGGCTCCATGCAGGGCCTGTACCTGGTGGTGAACGACATCGAGGCGGCCCGCGCCGAACTGGTCGGCCGGGGCATCGAGGTGGGTGAGATCTTCCACCAGGCAGCCGGCGGACTGCCGCTTGCGAACGGGCAGGGACGGGCCCCCGGCCTGGCTCCGGAACGGGGCAGTTACTTCTCGTTCGCCTCGTTCAACGACCCGGACGGCAACGGCTGGTATCTCCAGGAGGTCACCACGCGCTTCCCCGGCCGGCTGTGGTGACCGCCGCACCGGCCCCTCTCGCGGAAGAGGAGGACTCGCATGCCGGCGAGCTATGACTCGGTGGCCGACCTGGCAGCCGCACTGAAGCGGGCAGCGGCCGCCCACGGCCGCTACGAGGAGGAGATCGGGCGCCCCGACCCGGACTGGCCGGACTGGTACGCCCAGCACATGCTGGACGAGCAGACCGGCCGCTCCGGCCCGGCGACACCGGCAGCGGGCACCTGAGCGACCACCGGGCCCGGCGATGACCGCCGCGGCGGCGGACACCTCCCGCGCGTCGTTATCATCTCCCCTGTGACCAGCAGTCCCGCCACGGCGCAGCACCTGCGCGACCTCGCGCTGCTGCGCCGCGTCCGGGACCGGATGGACCGCGAGTACGCCCAGCCGCTGGACGTCGAGGCGCTCGCCCGCGGCGTGAACATGTCGGCCGGGCACCTCAGCCGCCAGTTCCGGCTCGCCTACGGCGAGTCGCCGTACGCCTATCTGATGACCCGGCGCATCGAACGCGCCATGGCGCTGCTGCGTCGTGGCGACCTCAGCGTCACCGACGTCTGTTTCACGGTCGGCTGCTCGTCGCTGGGCACCTTCAGCACCCGCTTCACCGAACTGGTCGGCGTGCCGCCCAGCGTCTACCGGGAGCAGGCGGCGCGCGCGACGGCGGGCATGCCCCCGTGCGTGGCCAAACAGGTGACCAGACCGGTCAGGAATCGAGAAGCGCCCGCCCCGGGGCCGCACCTAGCGTGACCGGCATGGGCATCACCATTCACTCGAGCTTCCTGCCACACACCGACCCGGACGCCTCCCTGGCCTTCTACCGCGACACCCCCGGCTTCGACGTCCGCAACGACGTCGGGTACGCGGGGATGCGCTGGATCACCGTCGCCGAGGTGGTCCAGGAGCCGACCGAGCAGCCCTACGGCGTGCGCGACCGCGCCTTCCGCGACCCCGCGGGCAACATGATCCGCATCCAGGAACTGCGCTGAGCCGTCCCGGCGACCGCCGCCGTGACCGGACCTACGGAAACGGCGTGGTTACCGTGGTTCCTGCAACCAGCCGTACCCCTGGACACCGCCAGCCGACGTCGGGAGACCGCGACAGCGGCCCCGCGTGACAGATGGAGACACGATGAGCATGGCCCCGAGGACGGGCAGGCAGTCGCCCGCGCCGCACGCCGCCGACAGCCACGACATGATCCGGGTGCTGGGCGCGCGCGTGAACAACCTCAAGGACGTCAGCGTCGAGATCCCGAAGCGCCGACTGACGGTCTTCACCGGCGTCTCCGGCTCGGGCAAGAGCTCCCTGGTCTTCGGCACCGTCGCCGCCGAGTCGCAGCGGCTGATCAACGAGACCTACAGCGCGTTCGTGCAGGGCTTCATGCCGACGCTGGCGCGGCCCGAGGTCGACCTGCTCGAAGGCCTGACCACCGCGATCATCGTCGACCAGGAGCGGATGGGCGCCAACCCCCGCTCCACCGTCGGCACCGCCACCGACGCCAACGCGATGCTGCGCATCCTGTTCAGCCGGCTCGGCAGGCCGCACATCGGCTCGCCCAACGCGTACTCGTTCAACGTCCCCTCGGTGAAGGCCAGCGGCGCCATCACCGTCGAGCGCGGTGCGGGCAAGACCAAGACCGAGAAGGCGACCTTCCACCGCCTCGGCGGCATGTGCCCACGCTGCGAGGGCATGGGCTCGGTCAACGACTTCGACCTGTCGGCGCTGTACGACGAGACCAAGTCGCTCAGCGAGGGCGCGCTCACCATCCCCGGCTACAGCACGGACGGCTGGTTCGGCCGCATCTTCAGCGGCAGCGGCTACTTCGACATGGACAAGCCGATCGGCAAGTACACCAAGAAGGAACTGCACGACCTGCTCTACCGGGAGCCGACCAAGATCAAGGTGGAGGGCATCAACCTCACCTACGAGGGCCTGATCCCCAAGATCCAGAAGTCGATGCTCGCCAAGGACGTCGACGCCATGCAGCCGCACATCCGCGCCTTCGTGGAGCGGGCGGTCACCTTCACGACCTGTCCCGAGTGCGACGGCACCCGCCTCACCAAGGAGGCCCGGTCCTCGAAGATCAACGGAAAGAACATCGCCGACCTCTGCGCGATGCAGATCAGCGACCTGGCCGACTGGGTCCGCAAGCTCGACGAGCCGACGGTGGCACCACTGCTCCGCGGACTGCAACACCTCCTCGACTCGTTCACCGAGATCGGTCTGGGCTACCTCTCGCTCGACCGGCCGGCGGGCAGCCTGTCCGGGGGAGAGGCGCAACGCACCAAGATGATCCGCCACCTCGGCTCGTCGCTCACCGACGTCACCTACGTCTTCGACGAACCCACGATCGGCCTGCACCCCCACGACATCCAGCGGATGAACGACCTGCTGCTGCGACTGCGCGACAAGGGCAACACCGTGCTCGTCGTCGAGCACAAACCCGAGACCATCGCGATCGCCGACCACGTCGTCGACCTCGGCCCCGCAGCCGGCACGGGCGGCGGCACCATCTGCTTCGAGGGCACCGTGGCGGGCCTGCGGGCAAGCGCCACCACCACCGGCCGCCACCTCGACGACCGGGCGAGCCTCAAGGAATCGGTCCGTACGGCCACCGGCAAGCTGGAGGTCCGCGGCGCGTCCACGCACAACCTGCGGAACGTGGACGTCGACATCCCGCTCGGAGTGCTCTGCGTGCTCACCGGCGTCGCCGGCTCCGGCAAGAGCTCACTGATCCACGGCTCGGTCGCCGGACGCGACGGCGTGGTCGTGATCGACCAGAGCGCCATCCGCGGCTCGCGCCGCAGCAACCCCGCGACGTACACCGGCCTGCTCGACCCGATCCGCAAGGCCTTCGCCAAGGCCAACGGCGTCAAGCCGGCCCTGTTCAGCGCCAACTCCGAGGGCGCCTGCCCCGCCTGCAACGGCGCCGGCGTCATCTACACCGACCTCGGCGTCATGGCCACCGTCGAATCCACCTGCGAGGAGTGCGAAGGGAAGCGGTTCCAGGCATCGGTGCTGGAGTACACCCTGGGCGGCCGCGACATCGCGGAGGTGCTCGCCATGTCGGTGACCGAGGCCGAGGAGTTCTTCGCCGCCGGCGAGGCCCGCACGCCCGCCGCGCACGCCATCCTCGACCGGCTCGCCGACGTCGGGCTCGGCTACCTCACCCTTGGCCAGCCGCTCACCACGCTCTCCGGCGGCGAGCGGCAACGGCTCAAGCTGGCCACCCGGATGGCCGAGAAGGGCGGCGTCTACGTCCTCGACGAGCCGACCACCGGCCTGCACCTCGCCGACGTCGAGCAACTGCTCGGCCTGCTCGACCGGCTCGTCGACTCCGGCAAGTCCGTCATCGTCATCGAGCACCACCAGGCGGTCATGGCACACGCCGACTGGATCATCGACCTCGGCCCGGGCGCCGGCCACGACGGCGGACGGATCGTCTTCGAGGGCACGCCGGCCGACCTCGTCGCCGCCCGCTCCACCCTCACCGGCGAACACCTCGCGGCCTACGTCGGCACCTGAGCGAGCCTGGTCGCCGGTGTCGGGCCGCGTCGCGGTAGCCGCGCCCGGACACGCGCGGGCCCGGCCCGGGATCGAATGACCCGGGCCGGGCCCGATCCGCCTGCCGATCAGTTCAACACGGCCGCGAACATGCCCGGCTCGTAGGAACCTCCCCGCTGGTGCACGATCACGGCCAGCCGGTTGGCCGCGTTGATCAGGGCGACCAGGGCGACCAGCGCGGCGATCTGGTCGTCGTCGTAGTACCTGCGCACGTGGGCCCAGGTCTCGTCGGAGACACCCCGGTGGGCGTCGGCGAGCCGGGTGCCCTCCTCGGCGAGCGCCAGCGCGGCCCGCTCGGCCTCGGTGAAGACGGTGGACTCGCGCCAGGCGGCGACCAGGTTGAGCCGGAGCGCGGTCTCACCGGCGGCCGTGGCCTCCTTGGTGTGCATGTCGATGCACCAACCGCAGCCGTTGATCTGGCTGGCGCGCAGCGACACCAGTTCCTGGGTGGACCTGGGCAGCGGCGACTGGTGGATCACCAGACCGGCGTTGGCGAACCGCTTGGCGAACTTGACGGCGATGTCGTTGTCGAACATGTTGAACCGGGAGTCCATGACGTCGTCCTCACTCGTGTACTGCGCTGGACGAACACCAGATGCCGCCGACCCCGTCCCTGTGACAGCCCGGGCTCCGTGACGGGCCCCACAACTGTCCGTCCTCAGCCGAGTCGAGCCACCGGACACGCTCTGACCCGCGCCGGCGCAGGACAGTGAGAACCGCTCGCACCGGCGGCTCTCACTGCTCACGCGACGGTGTGCTGGCCCGCCTTGATCACCTGGTCGTACTCACTGCGTCGAGCGTCGTAGGCGGGCTCCAGGAACGCCTCCGAGTCAGGTCCCACCGGCAGCCGCAGCGGCGGCGAGTCCAGCTGACCGAGTCGCCAGACCACGTCGGCGAACAACTCGGGGGAGTTGATGTCCGCCTTGGCGTTCATGCCCCGCAGCGCGCCGAGCATGCCGTCGCTGACCGGCGTGTAGTCCCCGATACGGTGCTCCGGCATCACCACGTTGGTGCTGTAACCGGTGGCGAAGCCGCCCGGCTGCAGGATGGTCACCCTCACCCCGAGGTGCCCGGCCTCGGCGGCCAGCGACTCGGCCGCCCCCTCCACCGCGAACTTGCTCGCGGTGTACGCGGCGAGCCCCGGGAAGGGAACCATGCCGGCGACCGAGCTGACGAAGACGGCGTGCCCGCGGCGCTGCGCCCGCCACAGCGGCAGCACCGCGCGGGTGAGCCGCCACGGCCCGAACACGTTGGTGTCGAACTGCGCGGCGAGCTCCGCGTCGGAGACCTCCTCGAAGGTGCCGAACTGCCCGTAGGCCGCGTTGTTGACCAGGACGTCGACGCCGCCGAAGGCCTCCACCGCCCGCTCGACCGCCGCCGCGCACTGCGCCGGATCCCGTACGTCCAGGGCGGCGGCCACCACGTTGCCCGGGTGCCGCGCCACCAACCCGTCCAGGGTCTCCGGCCGCCGGGCTGTCGCCACCACCTGGTCGCCCTCGGTGGCGAGCCGGGCCGCGAGGGCCCGACCGAGCCCGCTCGAACACCCCGTGACCAACCAACGCTTCGTCATCGCCCTCGACCCGCCCTATCCACTGTGTCATCCGGCGATTGCAGAGTGTCAAAGGCGGTGCGGGAGGTGAAGGGCGTCGACCGTCGCCAACCGGATTCGTCGGGTATCCGGCACGGCCGGGCGGGGCGGCGCCTGAGCTCCGCCGCTGGAGAGGCCCGGGCGGCGGGCGAAGATCCGTGACAGCGAACGACGGTGGCAGGCGGAGAGCCGCCGGCTGACCAGATGCCGGGGCGGGCCAACCGGCCGGGAATGACTGGGACTCGATAACGGCATCCCGGGCTGCTCAAGCCCGTCCCGCCGGCAGTTCGATAATGTACATTATGTCAAGTAGACTGGATCGCGCCCTCCCTCATCCGGGCGGATCACCCAGGTACGCGGCCACGGATGCGGCCCGTCGCTCGACCGGGCCGGGCGGGACGTCGACCAGTTCGTAGCCCTGCTCGGCGTACACCCGCTCGTGCACCCGGGCGAACGCCAGCGACTCCGGGTAGCCGATCCGCCGGGCCGCGGTCGGCGTCACGAAGCCCAGCGGCCGGACCAGGAACACCTGCCGCTGGTAGATCCCCTCGCGGGTCACCCGCTCGACCTCGGCGGCCAACCCGGGGCCGACCGGCCGACCCAGGTAACGCGCCAGGGCCAGGGTGCACAGCGGTGAGCGGTCGTACACCTGCACCGGCCCGCCGGCCGCCTCCTGGCGGGTCCGCTGAAGCCGGGCGACCGCCTCGACGAACCCGGGCTCGGCCCACGGCTCGTCGACGCCCCGGGCCTGCCCCACCGCGATCAGGTCGGTGGCCGCCTCGGCGACCACCGGGTATCCCCGCCGGCGCAACGCGTCGGCGATGCTGGTCTTGCCCGCTCCCGGCGCGCCGGTCAGCACGTAGCGACGCATTCCCGCCCGCTCCCCGACTGTCTCGAAACACGAAAGTCATGCATAATATCCCTTATGCATGACAAACAGGACGAATCGGTGCAACGGCTGATCGAGGAGTTCCTGACCGCCCGGGCCACCCGCAAGCCGTCCCCGCACACCGTCGAGGCGTACCGGCGGGATCTGCGGACGATCGCGGCCCTGGCCGGGGAGGTCGTCACCCCTCCCCTCCCCCTCGACGCCCTGACCGTCGCCGCCCTCACTCCCCGGGTCATGCGGGCGGCGTTCGCCCGGTACGCCACCCCGCGCGCGGTCGCGTCGGTGCACCGGGCCTGGTCCACCTGGAACAGTTTCTTCTCCTTCCTGATCGCCGAGGGGGTGGTCGCCGGCAACCCGATGCCGGCGGTCGACCGTCCCCGCGCCCCGCTCCCCCAGCCCAAGCCGCTGCGCGGCGCGGACACCCCGGAGCGGCTGCTGACGGCGGTGGCCCACGACGACGGCCGGCAACGCGACCCGTGGCCGGAGCGCGACCTCGCGGTGCTGGCGCTGGCGCTCTGCGCGGGGCTGCGGCTGTCGGAGCTGCTGGCGCTGCGGGTCGGTTCGCTGGCGGGCCGGCCCGGCGAGCGGCGGGTCGACGTGGCGGGCAAGGGTGGCCGGCCGCGGGTGGTGCCGATCGAGCCGGAGCTGGACGGGTTGCTGGTGGACTATCTGGACAGCCGGGCCCGGCGGTTCGGGGCGCGCACGGTGCGGCCGGACGCGCCGTTGCTGGTGGACCGGCGGGGTGAGCCGCTGCGCCGGGGTGGGCTGCAGTACCTGGTGGAGTCATGTTACCGGCGGGCGGGCATCGGCGACCGGGTGCCGCGCGGTGCGCGGCTGCACGCGTTGCGGCACACGTTCGCGACCCGGTTGGCCGAGGACGGGGCGAGTGCGGCGGAGATCATGCGGTTGCTGGGGCACGCGTCGCTGGCGTCGTCGCAGGCGTACATCGAGGTGACGGCCGGTCAGCAGCGGGATGCGGTGCGGGCCAACCGGACCAACCGGGCGCTGGCGGGGCTGGTGCGCGGGGCGGGCCGGCCGTGAGGGCGGGCGCCGCGCGGGCGGTGGCGGCGCGGTGGGTCCGGGAGTACGCGGCGCGGGAGCCGGGCGTGCAGGGCGCGTTCCTCAGCGGCTCGGTGGTGGGCCTGCCCGACGACGCGGTGCTGCCGCCGTGGTCGGACGTGGACGTGCTGGTGGTGCGGGAGGCGCCGGCCGGGAAGCTGGGCAAGTTCCGCTGGGGTGGGGTGCTGCTGGAGGTGACGTTCCTGACCTGGGCGGAGCTGGGGCCGCCGGAGCGGGTGCTGGGGTCGTTCGTGTTCGCCGGGTGTTTCCGGGTGGACGCGGTGCTGGCGGACCCGACGGGGCGGTTGGCGGCCACCGGCCGGCGGGTGGCGGCGGAGTTCGCCGCGCCGCGGTGGGTGTGGCGGCGGTGTGTCGGGGTGCGGGAGCGGATCGAGCGGGGCCTGCGGGCGCTGGACGCCGCGGCGTCGCTGCCCGAGCAGGTGACGGCGTGGTTGTTTCCGACGTCGTTGACGGCGGTGCTGCCGCTGGTGGCGGGGCTGGCTGATCCGACGGTGCGGCGGCGGTACGTGCGGGCGCGGGAGGTGCTGGCCGGGCACGGTCTGGCGGACCGCTATCCGGAGCTGCTGGAGCTGTTGGACGGTGGCGGGGTGGGTGCCGCCCGGGTGCGGGAGCATCTGGCGGGGTTGGCGCGCACGTTCGACGTGGCGGCGGGGGTCGCGCGGACGCCGTTCTTCTTCAGTGCCGACGTCACGCCGGCGGCGCGGGTGGTGGCGGTGGACGGCAGTGCGGCGTTGGTGGCGGCGGGGTGGCATCGGGAGGCGATGTTCTGGATCGTGGCGACGTACGCCCGGTGTCACGCGATCCTGGCGGCGGACGCGCCGCAGCGGGGTGCGGAGCTGTTGCCGTTGTTCGAGGCGGCGCTGGCGGATCTGGGGGTGGCGTCGGCGGTGGACCGGCGGCGGCGGGCCGATGCGGTGCTGGCGTACCTGCCGCGGTTGTGGTCGACGGCCGAGCTGGTGATGGCGCGGCGGTGACGGGTGGTCAGTGGGCGCGGTGGCCGGTGCCGTCGGCGGTGGTGGGCAGCGGGCCGAGGACGGCATTGACGATGTGGATTCGGGCGCGGGTGGCCTGGTAGTCGGCGCAGACGGCGTCGGCCCGGTCGGCGAAGCGGGTGGTGGCGCCGGTGCGGGTGACGGTGAGGGTGGCGCCGTCGAGGGTGGTGGCGGTGCCGGCGGTGGCCAGGTCGTCGACGGTGTGGGCGCCGGTGATCAGGTGTGCGGTCAGCAGGCTGCGGAGCTGGTCGGGGCGGCGGGTCATCAGCTCGTCCCAGTTGTCGTCGGAGAACTTGGCGTTGAAGGCGTCGTCGGAGGGGGCGAGGATGGTGATGCCGCCGCTGGTGTCGAGGCCGGTGAGGATTCCGCTGGTGCGCAGGGCCGCTTCGAACGTGGTGAGGGTGGGCATCCAGCGCAGCGCCGCGTCCACGGGTTGGCTGGCGAGGAAGGTGGGGTTTCCCGGTTCGGTGCCGCTGGGCAGGGCGGCGCAGAGCTCTCCGGTGATCCGGGGTGCGTTGGCGCTTGCCGCCGGTGGCGGCGTGGGGTCGCCGGTGCAGGCGGTGGTGGCGAGCAGCAGGGTCGCCGCGAGGAGGTGGAGGGTGCGGCGCGGGGTGCGGTGGTGGCGTGCCGGGGTGTGGGGGTGCGACACGGGGCGTCTCCACTTGGTCGGGCCGGCGGGGCGGGTGTGGACCCGCCCCGCCGGCGCGGCGGTTGTCGTTCGGCTACCGGTCGGGTGTCACAGTGCCGCGCACTGGTCGGTGCGGGGTCCGTGCACGGTGTTGGGGATGCCGAGGTTGGTCGGGGCCGGGGTGTTGCCGGTGCAGGCGAGCGGGCCGTCGATGGTGCTGGCGACGAGCCGTGGCGTGTCGGCGCCGGTGGTGTTGGCGGACAGGTCGACCGGGCCGTTGACCGTGACGTCGATCAGGGAGACCGCGTCGGTGGTGCCGGTGATCCGGACGGGGCCGGTGACGGTGCTGTCGGCGAGCAGGACGCCGACGGCGCCGCGGGCGGAGACCGGTCCGGTGATGGTGCTGCCGGTGGCGACGAGGGTGGCGCCGGGGCGGACGGTGACCGGGCCGTTGACGGTGGCGCCGGCCAGGCAGGTGAAGCCGGTGACGGTCAGGGGTCCGTCGCGGCGGCCGGTGAGGGTCGGGTAGACCCGTTCGCCGTCGGTGAGGTTCTCCACGCCCTGCCCGTCGAGCAGCAGCGGGATGAGGCCGCGTTCGGGCTGGTTGAGTGGTACGTAGTAGCTGTCGCCGGTCTTGACGACCTGCCAGCCGTGCGCGGCGAGGCGTTGGGCGACGGTGGTGCCGACGCCGCCGGGTCCGTCGGTGCGGGCGCCGTGGTACTGCTCGTCGGTGAGCCGGTAGGCGCACGGCGGGTTGTCGAGGATGAGGTCGGGCCGGGGGGCGTCCAGCGGTGGTGGGCTGTCGCCGGGGTGCGGTGCCGGGTGGGCGGGGATGGGTCGGGAGCCGCGGAAGACCAGCCGGCCGGTGTTGGCGGCCTGGCCGGTGATGGCCTGGGCGCGGGCGGTGGTGATGTCGGCCAGTTGGGCCCGGTGGTAGTCGAGGAACTGGTGGAAGGTCCACAGGGCCGAGTAGGTCTTGCGGCGGCGGTTGTTGGCGGTGTTGCCCTCGTCGGGTCGGGTCTGGCCGCCGGAGCTGCGCAGTTCGAGCAGGGAGTTGACGACGTTCTTCAGGCCGAGGGTGTTGCGCAGGATGGTTTCCTCGCTGAGGCCGACGTTGCCGCCGCCTTCGCAGCCGTAGGGGCAGGCCCACCAGCCGGCGGTGGCGCCCTCGCGGTACATGTGGCCTTCGATCATGTCCTGGGACTCGTCGAAGATGGACTGGGCGACGTTCTGGTGCCGGGGTGGCAGCATCGGCAGGTCGCCGGCGCGGGAGTTGCCGTATTCGTGGCCGTCGTAGCCGGCGATGGGCCGGTAGTCGCGGATCATCTTCACGTACGCGGCGGTCTCGGGCTGGCGGATCAGCGAGTAGTCGCGGTTGAGGTCCTGGCCGGTGGAGTTGCCGCGGGTGTTGGCGGCCCGGCCGTCGCCGTTGATGGTGGGGACGATCAGGACGGTGGTGTGGCTGAGCAGGTCGATGATCCGCTGGTCGGTGCTGAAGGCGAGTTGCCGGGCCATGATGAGGCAGGCTTCGCGGTCGCCGGGTTCGTTGCCGTGCACGTTGCAGTTGATGGCGAGCGGCGAGGTGGCGGCGACGGCGGCCGGGGTGGCCGGTGGGGTGGGGTAGCCGATGACGAACATGTTGATCGGCCGGCTGAGGACGGTGCGGCCGATCTCGACGACGCGGACCCGGTCGCTGAGGTCGTCGATGGCGGCGGTGTAGGCGTACTCGTCGGTGTCGCTGGTGTACTGGGCGGCGCGGGTGGTCTCCCACTGGGTGCGCAGTCGTTCGCCGGGGGTGTCGGGGTTGCCCCAGGGGGCGGTGGTGGTGCCGGCGACGGGGTCGGACCAGGGCTGCTCGGTGGTGCCGAGGCGGGCGCGGACGCGCCAGCGGAACCGGTCGCCGGGGTGGAAGCCGGCGTCGGCGAAGGTGGGTGACTCCTGGTTGATCTGCCGGTTGGGGCGCCAGATGCCGACGATGGTGGGCGCGCCGGTGGCGGTGTCGGTGGCGTCGACGGCGGTGCGTTCGATCTGGTAGTCGGTGGCGCCGGGCAGGGGGCGCCAGGCGAGGGTGGCGTATCCGTCGGCCTGGCGGACGGTGAGGTCGGTGACCTGGTTGGGTGCGGCGGTCTCCTGCTGTCGGGCGCTGGCCGGGGTGGCGATGAGGCTGGCGGCGAGGAGTGTGGACAGTGCGATGAGGATGGGTCGGTGGCGTCTCACGTGGCCTCCATGGCGAGGACTGGTTGACCGTGACGCGGTTGGGACCAGCATGATCGGCATGGATGGTTGACGCAATGACCTTGAGGGAATCTTGCGGTAAGGGGTCGTCTCCCCTGTCGCCGCTGACCGGGTCAGCCGAGGTCGACCAGGAGGGGACGGTGGTCGGAGATGGTGGACAGGGGGGTGTGCACGCCGGTGACCGGTGGCAGCT
Source organism: Micromonospora sp. R311 (assembly GCF_056780015.1). Classification (NCBI taxonomy): domain Bacteria; kingdom Bacillati; phylum Actinomycetota; class Actinomycetes; order Micromonosporales; family Micromonosporaceae; genus Micromonospora; species Micromonospora sp. R311. The sequence goes on along the minus strand of NZ_JBSWCE010000010.1, from coordinate 42,913 downwards.
GGTCGATGCCCTGCCGGTCGGCGAGGACGTGGTCGAGTTGCACCCGGGGTTGCCCGGCGGGGTAGGTGGGGCGGCGGCCCAGCGGCCGCCAGCCGGAGACGAGCCGGGCGGCCCAGGCGGGGAGGTTCAGGTCGCCGAGCAGGATGCGGGGGGCGGGCAGGGTGCGCAGGGCGCGGACGACCCGGCGCAGTTGGTGGGCGTTCCAGCCGGGGACGAAGGACAGGTGGGTGGCGGCGACGGTGAGCGGGCCGCGGGGGGTGTCGAGGATCGCGGCGAGCAGCACCCGGGGTTCGTCGCGGAGCAGGATGAGCCCGCCGCCGGGGCCGGGGACGTAGACCGGTGAGCGGACCGGGGCGGGGCGCAGCCGGGTGACCCGCCAGCTGCGTACCGGGTGGCGGCTGATCAGGCCGACGCCGTAGCAGGGTTCGCCGTGCCCGTCGTCGTCGTGGGTGAGGGGGCGGAACTGTTCGCCGGGGGTGCCGACGACGGCCGCGGCGAAGCGGTGTTCGGGGGCGTCGAGGGCGCGGGCGGCGATCGCGGTGAGGTCGAGCTTGCCGCTGCGGCTCTGGTCGCGGTCGACCTCCTGCAGGGCCAGCACGTCGGCGTCGAGGGCGGTGACGGCGGCGGTGAGGCGCTCGGGGTCGACCAGGCCGTCGGTGAGGGAGCGGCCGTGCAGCAGGTTGAAGGTGGCCAGGCGCACGTTTGCACCCTACGACGTCGTGGCACAGTTGCCCGGTGCTCAGGGCGTTGCTGTGTTCCGCGTTGGTGTTCGTGGCGGTGGGCGCGGCGGGTGTCTGGTTACGGCGCCGCCGGGGCCGCTGAGGCGGGCTCGCGGTCGGGGCGGCACCGACCAGGACGACGGCCGTGCTGGGCAGGGCGGGGGCGGTCAGGCCGGTGGCGGCGAGCAGGTGCGCGGCGACAGCGCGAGGAGGCCGTCGCGGCCGGCGAGGTGGCGGGCCGTGTAGGCGACGGCGACGGCGTAGCTGGCGGGGCGCCGGCGGACCGGGATTCCGCGCGCCGGCAGGCCCGATTCCGCGCGCCGGCAGGCCCGGGTCGGCGGCCGACCGGTGGCGAGGATCTCGCACGGCCCCCGGGGTCGGCGGCTGACCGGCGGCGAGGATCTCGTACACCCCGGGGTCGGCGGCCGACCGGCGGCGAGGATCTCGCACACCCCCGAAGTCGGCGGCCGACCGGCGGGGGCGGTCTCGTGCGCCGGCGTGGCGGGGCTGGTGAGGCTGGCCACAGACCGTCTCGCCGCCGCGGTGGCGGTGGGAAGAATGGCCGCCCGTGGACCCCGTATCGCTGACCACCCTGCTCGCCGTGGCCGCCATGGCCGGCTGGGTCGACGCGGTGGTTGGCGGCGGCGGCCTGCTGCTGTTGCCGGCGCTGCTGGTGGGGGCGCCCGGCGTGCCGGTGGCCACCGCGTTGGGCACGAACAAGCTGGCCGCGATCGCCGGCACCACCACCGCCGCGGTGACGTACGCGCGCCGCACCAAGCTCGACTGGGCGGTGGCCGGGCCGGCGGCCGGGCTGGCGGTGCTCTGCGCCGGGTTGGGCGCGGCGCTGGCCGGCAGCGTCCCGGGGTCGGCGTACCGGCCGGTGGTGCTGGTGGTGCTCACGGCGGTGGCGGTGTTCGTGGTGCTGCGACCCCGGCTCGGCGTGGTGGCGGTGCCGCAGCGGCGCACCCGGCCCCGGATGGCGGCGGCGGTCGCGGTGGCCGGCGTCGGCATCGCCCTGTACGACGGGCTGATCGGCCCGGGCACCGGCACCTTCCTGGTGCTGGCGTTCACCGCGCTGGTCGGCGCGGACTTCGTGCACGGCTCGGCGATGGCGAAGGTGGTCAACGCCGGCACCAACCTGGGCGCGCTGGTGGTGTTCGCGGCCACCGGGCACGTGTGGTGGCTGCTCGGCGCGGGCATGGCGGTGTGCAACATCGCCGGGGCGGTGCTCGGGGCACGGATGGCGTTGCGCCGCGGCTCCGGGTTCGTCCGGGTGGTGCTGCTGGTGGTGGTGGTGGCGCTGGTCGCCAAGCTCGGCTACGACCAGTGGCTGGCCGGCTGACCGCTCCCGGGTGCCGGCCCGCGCCGCCCGGTGTGTGATCATCGGCCGGTGCCGGTACGCGCCGAACACGACCGGGCCGTCCTTGCGCGACTGCTGGGCCGGGACCCGGTGCTGCACGCCTACCAGTTGGGCGACCTGGACGACTTCTTCTGGCCGTACACCTCGTGGTTCCGCCGCGGCGACGAGGTGGCGCTGCTGTACCACGGTGTGGAGCCGCCCACGCTGCTGGCCTTCGCCGACCCGCCGCGGGTCCCGGCGCTGGCGGCGCTGCTGCGCGAGCTGGCGCCGGTGCTGCCGGCCCGCCTCCACGCCCACCTCTCCCCCGGTGTGGAGCCGGCGCTGGCCGGTGGGTTCGCCCTCGACCCCGCCGGCGGGCACCACAAGATGGCGCTGACCGACCCGGCGCGGCTGGCCGCGGTGGCCCCGGCCGGCGAGGTGCTGCACGCCGGTGATCTGCCGGCGCTGCGCCGGCTGTACGCGGCCGCCTACCCGGGCAACTGGTTCGACCCGCGGATGCTGGACACCGGCCAGTACGTGGGCGTCCGCGACGGCGACGACCTGGTCGCGGTGGCCGGGGTGCACGTGTACTCGCCGGCGTACCGGGTCGCGGCGCTGGGCAACGTCACCACCCACCCCCGGGTGCGGCGGCGGGGGCTGGCCGGGGCGGCGGTGGCGGCCCTCTGCGGCCGGCTGCGCGGCCACGTCGACCACGTGACGTTGAACGTGAAGGCCGACAACGTGGCCGCGCTTCGGCTGTACGCCCGGCTCGGCTTCACCCCCGTCGCCGACTACGGCGAGTACACGTTGACCACTCGTCGGGTCTGACCGTCGGTCGTCGACCGATGACCGGCCGTCCGGACGGGGCGGTTTCGCCGGCCGGCGGCGCGGCCCGGACGACCGGCCCAGGCCGGACGTGAAAGCTGTTCCGGCTGCATGTCCGAGCCCTTGACGGGGTCGGAAACCCGACCCTGACCTGGGCCTGTGTCGGACCGGCGGGAGCGGTCGCCACCCCTAGCGTCGGGCGGCAGAGGCCGCGCGCGGCGCGCGCGGCGGAGCTGAAGGAGCAATCCATGGCAACAGCAGCAGGACCCCGGCGACGACCACGCTCGGTGATGGTGGTCGCCGCCGTGACGGCGGCGGTGACCGCGTTGGCGACCCCCGCGCTGGCCGCGCCCGGGGTGAGCCCGGCCACCGTGGACCGCGACGCCGACCCGGGCACCTCGATCCCGGTGGCGAAGGTGGTGTCCACCCCGCCGATCCCGCCGAAGCCCGACGTGGTGCTGCTGGTCGACACGACCGGCAGCATGGGCGGGGCGATCGCCAACGTCCGCACCAACCTGCAACAGGTCATCACCGACGTGCGCACGGCCCAGCCCGGCGCGCACTTCGCGGTGGCCTCCTACCGGGACACCGGCGACGGGGCCGAGCTGTTCCGGGTCCGCCAGGACCTCACCGACGACGCGACCGCGCTGCAGACCGCGGTGGACGGGCTGGCCGCCGGCGGCGGCGGGGACACCCCGGAGGCGTGGGTGAACGCCCTGGTCGAGGTCTCCGAGGGCGCGATCGGCTACCGGTCGGGCAGCAGCCGGATCGTGGTGCTGGTCGGCGACGCGCCCAGCCACGACCCGAGCAACGGGCGCACCGCGGCGCAGGCCGCCGCGGCGTTGCAGGCCGACGAGGCCCGGCTGCTGGCGGTCAACGTCTCCGGCGGCGGTGGCGGCCTGGACGCCACCGGGCAGGCCGGCGCGCTGGTCGCGGCCACCGGCGGGCAGCTGGTGGGCAGCTCCCCCGACACGGTCACCGCGGCGATCCTCGCCGGCCTGCGCGACCTCGACGTCACGGTCACCCCGACGGTGACCGGCTGCGACCCCGGGCTGTCGGTGGGCTTCGACGCGCCGTCGCGGACCCAGCAGTCCGGCACCGACGTGCCGTTCGCCGAGACCATCACCGTCGCGGCCGACGCCGCCCAGGGCGCGGTGCTGCACTGCACGGTGGAGTTCCTGCTCAACGGCCTGCACGGCGGGCCGGCGTTCACCCAGCGGATCGCCGTACGGGTCAACGACGTCACCCCGCCGGTCGTGGTCGTCGACGACCGGACGGTGGAGGCGACCGGTCCGGCCGGCGCGGTGATCCACTACCCGGCGTCGGCGACCGACAACGTCGACGGACCGCTCACCCCGACCTGCGTGCCGCCGCCGGGCTCGACGTTCCCGCTCGGCGCCACGACGGTCACCTGCACCGCCACCGACGCGGCCGGCAACACCGGCGGCGACACCGCGGTGATGCGGGTGGTCGACACCACCGCGCCCACCACCGGGTGCGTGCCGACCAACAACCCCAGCGGGGACAACACCCCCGGCTCGTACAACCCGGACGGGTTCTACCAGCTGACCGCCACCGACATCGTGGACACCGCGGTCGAGGTGTTCATCGCCGACGCCGCGGACCCGTCGGTGCGGTTCGGGCCGTTCCCCGCCGACACCAAGATCAAGCTGGTGCAGGCGCCGGGCGCGCAGTCCCGGGTCAAGGACGGCACCGGCGACATCGACTACAAGGTCACGTTGCGCGGTGACGCGCTGATCGTCGGCGTGGACGACGCCGGCAACACCTCGACGGCGGCGGTCTGCCTGGTGGCGCCCCCGCCGAAGTGACGCACCGTGCGGGGGTGGCCGGACGGCCGCCCCCGCACCCGTCGCCGGCGCGGCGTACGGGTCAGCCGCGCCGGCTGGGCGAGTCGAACCGGCCGGCGCGGATCTCCCGCAGCGCGCGGCGGCGGACCTCCCCGCGCAGGGTGTCGACGTACAGCCGGCCGGCGAGGTGGTCGGTCTCGTGCTGCAGGGCGCGGGCCAGGAAACCGCTGCCGGAAATGGTCAGCGGCTCGCCGTGCTGGTCGAAGCCGTGCGCGGTGGCGTGCATCGCCCGCCGGGTCGGGAAGTAGAGCCCGGGGATGGACAGGCAGCCCTCGTCGTCGTCCTGCGACTCCTCGGACAGCTCCAGGGTCGGGTTGACCAGGTGCCCGCGGTGGCCGTCGGCGTCGTAGACGAACACCCGGGCGCTCACCCCGATCTGCGGCGCGGCCACGCCGGCGCGGCCGGGCGCGCCGAGCAGGGTGTCCATCAGGTCGGTGACCAGGGCGCGCAGTTCGGCGTCGAAGCTGGTCACCGGCTCGCAGGGGGTGCGCAGCACCGGGTCGCCGATGATCCGGATGGGCCGCATCGTCATGCCGGCAAGGTTAACGGTCGGTGGGCGGGGCGCCGCCGCCCGGGCGGTCCCGGACGAGCACCTCGATGCCGTCGAGGATCCGCTGCAGGCCGAACTCGAAGGCGCGGGCCGGGTCGGCGGCGGCCTGGTACTCCTCGCCGGCGGCGGCGCCGACCCGCGCGGCGAGCGGGAACCGGCGCGGGTCCATCGCCTTCTCCAGGTACGGGGCGTGCGCCTGCCACCACTGCTCCTCGGTCATGCCGGTGCGCTCGGCGGCCTGGGCGGCCTCCACCGCGCCCCGCACGGCGCCGTGCACGAAGCCGCTGATCAGCGTGACCACGGCGTCCATCTCCAGGTCGGTCAGGCCGATCCCGTCGACGGCACCGAGTTCGTACTCGTAGCGGGCGATCACGTTGGGGCCCAGCGGCGGGCGGGTGGTGGCCACCTGCAGCAGCCAGGGGTGGCGCAGGTAGAGCGCCCAGGTCTCCCGGGCGATCTGCTCGAGCCGGCCGCGCCAGCCGCCGGGCACCTGGTCGGGGCGGGCGGTCTCGCCGTAGACGGTGTCGAGCATGACGTCGAGCAGCTCACCCTTGCCCGGCACGTACGTGTAGAGGCTCATGGTGCCCACCCTGAGGCGCTCGGCGACCCGGCGCATGGACAGCGCGGCGAGCCCTTCGGCGTCGGCGACCTCGATGGCGGCCCGGACGATCCGGTCGACGCTCAGGTCGGGACGCCCCTTGCGGCTGGTGCGTTCCCGGGTGCGCCACAACAGGGCGAGGCTGCGGGCCGGGTCGCCGGTGCCGCTGTACTCCGTCGTCACGCCCCGCACTGTACCGTCGCCTGTACCGTACGTCGTACGGTACACTGTACGGGTCACCGGGAGACGGGAGCGCGGATGCACACCGACACACCGGCCATCGCGGCCGAGGGGCTACGCAAGCGGTACGGCGACACGGTCGCCCTGGCCGGACTGGACCTGGCGGTACCGGCCGGGCAGGTCTGCGCCCTGCTCGGCCCGAACGGAGCGGGCAAGACCACCGCGGTGCGGATCCTCACCACCCTGCTGCGCCCCGACGGCGGCCGGGCCCGGGTGGCCGGGCACGACGTGCTGCGCCACCCCGACCGGGTGCGCGCCGCGATCGGGCTGGTCGGGCAGCACGCCGCCGTCGACGAGGTGCTCAGCGGCCGGCAGAACCTGGTGCTCTTCGGTCGCCTGCACCACCTGTCGGCGCGCGCCGCCCGGGCCCGCGCCGACGAACTGCTCGACCGCTTCGGCCTGGCCGGCACCGGCACCCGGCCGGTGTCCGGCTATTCCGGCGGCATGCGGCGCCGGCTCGATCTGGCCGCCAGCCTGATCCTCGCCCCGCCGGTGCTCTTCCTCGACGAGCCCACCACCGGGCTCGACCCGCGCGGGCGCAGCGAGGTGTGGGACGCCGTGCGCGCCCTCGTCGCCGACGGCGCCACCGTCCTGCTGACCACCCAGTACCTGGAGGAGGCCGACCAGCTCGCCGACACGGTCCGGGTGATCGACGCCGGCCGGGTGGTCGCCGCCGGCACCCCGGACGAGCTCAAGAACGACCTCGGTGGCGACCGGCTCGACGTGGTGTGCGACCGCGCCGACGACCTCGACCGGGCCGCGGCGGTGATCGCCACGGCCACCGCCGCCACCCCGCGCGTCGACGCGGCCGCGCTGCGGATCAGCGTCCCGGTCACCGAGCGGGTCACCGCCCTGGCCGGCGTGCTGCGCGGGCTGGACGGCGCCGGGATCAGCGTCGCCGACGTGGCGGTGCGCCGCCCCACCCTCGACGAGGTGTTCCTGCGCCTCACCGACACCCCGAGCACCCGGAAGGTGACCGTATGAGCAGCCTCTCCCTCGCCCCGCGCCGGCTGCGCTGGGCCGTCGCCGACGGCCTCGTGCTCACCGGCCGGGCGCTGCGGCACTGGGCCCGCCAGCCCGGCCAGCTGATCGTCGGCCTGCTCTTCCCCGTGCTGCTGGTACTGATGTTCGGTTACCTGTTCGGCGGGGCGATGTCGGTGCCCGGCGGCGGCGACTACAAGGAGTTCCTGCTGCCCGGCATGTTCGCCATGACCATGGCCTTCGGTATCGAGGCCAGCTACGCCGCGGTGGCCGCCGACACCGCCCGCGGGGTCACCGACCGGTTCCGGTCGCTGCCGATGGCCCCGTCCGCGGTGGTCACCGGCCGGGCCGCCGCCGACCTGCTGCACTCCGCCGCCGGCCTGGCCGTGATGCTCGGCTGCGGCTGGCTGGTCGGCTGGCAGTGGCGCAACGGCCTCGCCCCCGCGCTGGCCGCCGTCGGGCTGCTCCTGCTGCTGCGGGTCGCGTTGATCTGGGCCGGCATCTACCTGGCGCTGCTGCTGCGCCGCCCGGAGTCGATTGTGGCGCTGCAGATCCTGGTCTGGCCGGTCGGGTTCACCTCCAACGCGTACGTCCCCCCGGAGACCATGCCGGGTTGGCTGGCCGCGATCGCCGAGTGGAACCCGTTGTCGGCGACCGTGGCGGCCTGCCGGGAACTGTTCGGCAACCCCGGCTGGGGCGGGGAGTCGTTCGCCGCGCAGCACGCGGTGGCTCTCGCGGTGGCCTGGCCGGTGCTGCTGATCGCGGTGTTCCTGCCGCTGTCGGTGCACCGCTACCGGCGGTTGAGCCGCTGACCGGCGCCACCACGTCGAGGGGCGCCTCCGACGTCGGTGGCGCCCCTCGGCCGCGGCGGGCCCGCGTGAGCCGCCGGCCGCAGGTCACGTTCGGGCCTGTCGGGCGCCTGTCGGGCCTGTCGGGCCTGTCGGGCGCCGACCGGGCCGGCGAGCCGGTCGACGCCGGCCCGCGCGCCGGCCGACGTCGGCGGGTCGGTCGGCGCCGGTCAGCCCGGCGGGGGCCGGCCGGCGTCGGCGATGCGCTGGCGCATCGGCCGGCGGCGCACCGCGGCGAGCACCGCGTGCAGCAGGTCGGCCAGCGGCACCGGCAGTTCGGCGTCCAACTCGCGCATCGCCGCGGTGGTGGCCGTCCACTCCGCCTCGATGACCGGTAGCAGGTCGCGGGCCCGGCCGGTCAGGTGCACGATGCGCTGCCGGGCGTCCGCGCCGGGGCTCAGCTCGACCAGCCCGGCCCGGGCCATCTGCGCCACGGTCTGGCTGGCCGCGGAGTGGGTGACCCCGACCCGGCGGGCCAGGTCCCGGATCGGCAGCGGCCCGTCGGCGACCAGCACCCGCAGCGGCGGCGAGAACCGGGGCCGGTAGTCGGCCAGGCCCCGTTCGGCGTAGACGGCGGCCACGTCGCCGTCGAGCACGTCGAGGACGTGCCGCAGCAGCGTCCCCACGGCCTCCCGGTCCGGTACGTCGGTCACCCGGCTAATGTAACAGCGCTGTTGGATCTGCGGGAGGACGGTATGTACCCACCGGTGGAGCCGTACGAGCAGGGCATGCTCGACGTCGGCGACGGTCAACTCGTGTACTGGGAGAGCTGCGGCAATCCGGACGGCAAGCCGGCGGTGGTGCTGCACGGCGGCCCCGGCTCCGGCGCCACGCCGGGCTGGCGGCGCTACGTCGACCCGGCCCGCTACCGGGTGGTTCTGTTCGACCAGCGCGGCTGCGGGCGCAGCCGTCCGCACGCCGCCGACCCGGCCGTCGACCTGTCCGTCAACACCACCGGCCACCTGGTCGCCGACATCGAGCGGCTGCGCGCCCACCTCGGCGTGCGGCGCTGGCTGGTGCTCGGCGCGTCCTGGGGGTCCACCCTCGGCCTGGCCTACGCGCAACGGCACCCCGAGCGGGTCAGCGAACTGGTGCTGTTCAGCGTGGTCACCACCAGCCGCCGCGAGGTCGAGTGGATCACCCGGGAGATGGGGCGGATCTTCCCCGCCGAGTGGGCCCGGTTCCGTGACGGCGTGCCGCCGGCCGACCGCGACGGCGACCTGGCCGACGCGTACGCCCGGCTGCTGGCCGACCCGGACCCGGCGGTGCGCGAGCGGGCGGCGCGGGACTGGTGCGCCTGGGAGGACACCCACGTCGGCACCGTCCCCGGGCACCGGCCCGACCCCCGCTACACCGACCCGGTGTTCCGGATGGGGTTCGCCCGGCTGGTCACCCACTACTGGCGGCACGCCGGCTTCCTGCCCGACGGCCAGCTGCTGCGCGAGGCGGGCCGGCTCGCCGGCATTCCCGGCGTGCTGCTGCACGGCCGGCTCGACATCAGCAGCCCGCCCGAGATCCCCTGGCGGCTGGCGCAGGCCTGGCCCGACGCCCGCCTGGAACTGCTGGACGCCGCCGGGCACGGCTCGGGACACGGCATCGGCGAGCGGGTCCTCGCCGCGCTGGACGGCTTCGCCGACCGCCGCTGAGGGCCACCGCCGCCCGCCGCGTGGCCTGGCCGGGGGCGGCGGTGGCACGCGGCGTAGCGGGCGCGACGGCCGTCTCAGCCGTCGAGGGTGCGCTTCTGCGGATGGATCGTCTCGCCGCGGGCGAGCATGGCGACGAACTGCGCGATCCGCCGGGCCCGGGTGTCGGCGCGTTTGGCGCCGCCGACGCGGTAAAGCACGGCGTAGCGGTTCTGGGCGGTGAGGATGTCGAACATCGCCCGCGCCCGGGGTTCCGCCGCCAACGCGGCGGCCAGGTCGTCCGGCACCTCGGCGCTCGCCTGCCCCGCGTAGGCGGCGTCCCACCGGCCGTCCGCCTTGGCGCGCTCGACCTCGGCCAGCCCGGCCGGACGCATCCGCCCGGCGGCGACCAGTCGGGCGACGATGTCGACGTTGCGGGCCGACCACGGGCTGCGGGCCCGCCGCGGGGTGAACCGCCGCAGGTGGGTGGTCTCGTCGCGGCGGCGTGCCTGGCCGTCGATCCAGCCGTGGCACAGTGCCTCGTCGAGCGCCTGGTCGTAGCTGAGGCTGGTCGGTCGCGTCGTGCCCTGCTTGGCGAGCACCAGCCACACTCCGGTCGCGCTGTCGTGGTGCGCGTCGAGCCACCGCCGCCACGCGTCGGCGTCGGCGACGACCAACTCGGGCGCTTCGGCTCCTGACCCCACCCCGACCTCCCCACGAACGCACCCCGGACACCGCGGGATGTCCGTTCCCGGCCCGCCAACCCCGTGACCAGCGTGCCGGGCGACCCGGGTTCCGACCGTACCGGCACCCACCGACAGTCGCGCCCGACGACGCCGGGGGCGGGGGCGGGGGCGGGCCGGCGCGGTCCAGCCGCGCCCGACCCGGACCCGGAGTCAGCGGCCGGCGAGGGTGGCGCGCACGGGCGCGGTCTTCGCGGCCGCCTCGGCGACCTCGGCGTCCGGGTCGCTGTCCCAGGTGATGCCGCCGCCGGCCCAGACGTGCACCCGGTCGCCGTCGGCGGCGGCGGTGCGGATGGTCAGGCCCAGGTCGATCCGGCCGGGGGCGACCCAGCCGAGCGCGCCCATGCCGGCGCCCCGGCCGACCGGCTCCAGGGCGGCGATCCGGTCCAGCGCGGCGAGCTTCGGCGCGCCGGTGACCGAGCCGCCGGGGCAGACCGCGCGCAGCAGGTCGGCCAGGCCGAGCCCGTCGGCCACCGCCGCGGAGACGGTCGACTCGGCCTGCCACAGGTCGCACCAGCGGCGCACCGCGAACAGCTCGTCGACCCGGACGGTGCCGGTGCGGGCGAGCCGGGCCAGGTCGTTGCGTTCCAGGTCGACGATCATCACGTGTTCGGCGCGTTCCTTGGCCGAGGCGAGCAGTTCGGCGCGGCCGGCGGCGGTGGCCGGCCGGGTGCCCTTGATCGGCCGGGTGATCAGCCGCCCGCCGGCGAGCTCGACCAGGGTCTCCGGGGAGGCGCAGCCGATCGCCCAGCCGGCCCCGGCGAGCGTGCCGCCGTAGCGGGCGCCGGGCAGCGCGCCGAGGCGGGCCAGCGCCGGCAGCGGGTCGCCGGTGTAGCGGGCGGCGGCGTGGCCGACCACGTTGACCTGGTAGACGTCACCGCGGCCGATCGCGGCCCGGACCGCGCGTACCGCGTCGGCGTGCTGCCGTGGCGTCCAACTCTCCGCCCAGTCGCCGAGCCACCAGCCGGCCGGCGCCGGCGTGGGCGGCGGCGGGGTCGGGGCGTGGCCGTAGACGACCACGGCGACCTCCGGCAGGTCGGCCGGGTTGGCCGCGCCGGCCGGCCCGCCGGCCAGCAGCGCCCCGGCGGCGGCGGAGACGTAGAGCGCGGCCCCGCACGTCCCGCTGCGGCCGTGCGCGGCGCCCGGGCGGGCCAGGTCGTGCAGCGGCAGGCCGCGCGCGGCCAGGAACTTCTCGGCGAGCGCAGCCGGATCGCCGCCGTCGGCGGGCCGCCACTCCCACCGGGCGCGTTCGACGAGGGTACGGCGGCAGCCGGCCGGCGCCGCCGGCACATCGATCACCCTCTGGCTTGGGAGCGTTTCCACGCCGTCTGGCCCATTTCGCCTCGTCCGTTCAGTGGATTTCCTACCGACCACGCGCACATCTGCTCGATGTTGGCCACTTTCGCTTGGTACTGTGCGTCACTGGTCATGTGAACCATGACACAGTGCCCCCACAGTCCGGAGAACCCGATGTGTCAGCACCAACCCACCTGCCCCTCCGCCGAAGCGACCGACCGGGAGGCCGCCCGGATCATCGCCTGCTTCCGTGAGCAGGGCTGGAGCCTGCTCTGCAACGGTGTCATCGTCTTCGAGGACACCGGCGAACTGCTCCCCGACGGCCGCACCATCGCCCCGCACCGGGGGCCCGCCCGGCACGCCCTCGTCGCCTGAACGACCACGCTTCGTAACGCAGTTCTTCCGCGTCGACCCAGGCTAGTCCCCCGGTCGGGACACCCGCGCGCAGGTCGGCGTACCCGCCGGGGCGGCACCCATGACCGCCCCGGCGTCACGCGACATCAGCTCTCGAACGCCTCCGGCGACGGGCACGAGCAGACCAGGTTCCGGTCGCCGTACGCGCCGTCGATCCGCCGTACCGGCGGCCAGTACTTCCCCGCCCGGTCCACCCCGGCCGGGTAGGCGCCCACCGACCGCGGGTACGGGTGCGGCCACTCGTCGCAGCTAACCATCGCCGCGGTGTGCGGCGCGTTGGCCAGCGGGTTGTCACCCGCCGGCCACTCCCCCGCACCCACCTTGTCGATCTCCGCCCGGATGGCGATCATCGCGTCGCAGAACCGGTCCAGCTCGGCCAGGTCCTCGCTCTCCGTCGGCTCCACCATCAGCGTCCCCGCCACCGGGAACGACATGGTCGGGGCGTGGAAGCCGTAGTCGATCAGCCGCTTCGCCACGTCGTCCACGCTCACCCCGGTCGCCTTCGTCAGCGGCCGCAGGTCCAGGATGCACTCGTGCGCCACCAGGCCCTTGTTGCCGGCGTACAGCACCGGGTAGTGGGCGCGCAGCCGCGCCGCCACGTAGTTCGCGGCCAGGACCGCCACCCCGGTGGCCCGGGTCAGCCCGGCCGCGCCCATCATCCGCAGGTACGCCCACGGGATCGGCAGGATCCCCGCCGACCCGTACCTCGCCGCCGAGATCGCCGGCTTGCCGTCGACGTGCGCGCCGAGCGGGTCGCCCGGCAGGAACGGCGCCAGGTGCGCCCGCGCCGCCACCGGCCCGACCCCCGGCCCGCCGCCGCCGTGCGGGATGCAGAACGTCTTGTGCAGGTTCAGGTGCGACACGTCCGCCCCGAACCTGCCCGGCTTGGCGAAGCCGACCAGCGCGTTGAGGTTCGCCCCGTCGACGTACACCTGCCCGCCGGCGTCGTGCACCTTCGCGCACAGCTGCGCGATGCCGGTCTCGTACACGCCGTGCGTCGACGGGTACGTCACCATGATCGCGGCGAGCGCGTCCCGATGCTTGTCGATCTTCGCGTCCAGGTCGACCAGGTCGACGTTGCCGTCGGCGTCGCAGCCGACCACCACCACCCGCATGCCGGCCATCACCGCGCTGGCCGCGTTGGTGCCGTGCGCCGACGACGGGATCAGGCACACGTCCCGGTGCCCCGCACCGCGGGCGGCGTGGTAGGACCGGATGGCCAGCAGCCCGGCCAGCTCACCCTGCGAACCGGCGTTGGGCTGCACGCTGACCGCGTCGTAGCCGGTCACCTCGGCCAGCCACCCCTCCAGCTGGGAGATCATCTCCCGGTAGCCGGCGGTCTGCGCCTCGGGGGCGAACGGGTGGATGTGGGCGAACTCCGGCCAGCTGACCGGCTCCATCTCGGTGGTAGCGTTCAGCTTCATCGTGCACGACCCGAGCGGGATCATGCCCCGGTCCAGGGCGTAGTCGAAGTCGGCCAGCCGGCGCAGGTAGCGCAGCATCGCCGTCTCCGAGTGGTGGCTGCGGAACACCGGGTGGGTGAGGAAGTCCGACGTGCGGGCCAGCGCCGGCGGCAGCGACGCGTCCACCTCGCCGGTCGGCGCGTCGACGCCGAACGCCGCCCACACCGCCCGCAGGTGCGCCACGGTGGTCGTCTCGTCGCAGGCGACACCGACCCGGTCGGCGTCGACCAGGCGCAGGTTCACCCCCCGCTCCGCGGCCGCGGCGACGACCTCGCCGGCCCGCCCCGGCACGGTCGCCGTGACGGTGTCGAAGAACGCCACGTCCGCCACCGGCACCCCGCCCGCGCGCAGCCCGGCCGCGAGCCGCGCCGCCATCTCGTGGGTACGCCGGGCGATCTCCCGCAGCCCGTCCGGCCCGTGGTACACCGCGTACATGCCGGCCATCACCGCCAGCAGCACCTGCGCGGTGCAGATGTTGCTGGTCGCCTTCTCCCGCCGGATGTGCTGCTCGCGGGTCTGCAACGCCAACCGGTACGCCGGGTTGCCGTCGGCGTCGCGGGACACCCCGACCAGCCGGCCGGGCAGCATCCGCTCCAGCCCCGAGCGCACCGCCAGGTAGCCGGCGTGCGGCCCGCCGAAGCCCATCGGCACGCCGAAGCGCTGGGTGGTGCCGGCGGCGATGTCGACGCCGATCTCACCCGGCGGGCGCAGCAGCGTCAGGGCCAGCAAATCCGCGGCGACGGTCACCAGCGCCCCGGCGGCGTGCGCCGCCTCGACCAGGCCGGCGTGGTCGCGCACCGCCCCGGACGCGCCCGGGTACTGCAGGTGCAGACCGAAGAACTCCGCCGGCAACTCGTCGCGCTCGACGTCGAGCACCCGCACGTCGATGCCGAGCGGCTCCGCCCGGCTGCTGATCACCGCGATGGTCTGCGGCAGGGCGTCGGCGTCGACCACGTACACCGGGCTCTTGCTCTTCGACGCCCGGCGGGCGAGGGTCATCGCCTCGGCCGCGGCGGTGCCCTCGTCGAGCATCGAGGCGTTCGCGGTGGCCAGCCCGGTCAGGTCGGTGACCATGGTCTGGAAGTTCAGCAGCGCCTCCAGCCGGCCCTGGCTGATCTCCGGCTGGTACGGCGTGTACGCGGTGTACCAGGCCGGGTCCTCCAGCACGTTGCGGCGGATCACCGCCGGGGTGTGCGTACCGTGGTAGCCCAGGCCGATCATGGACACGGCGACGGTGTTGCGGGCGGCGAGCGCCCGCAGCTCGTCGATGGCCTCCTGCTCGCTGGCCGGCGCCGGCAGGTCGAGGGTGCCGTGCCAGCGGATCACCTCGGGGATCGCGGCGTCCATCAGCTCGTCGATCGAGTCGTAGCCGACCGTTTCCAGCATCCGGCGCTCGTCGTCCGGATCGGGGCCGATGTGGCGGGCGGCGAACTGCTCTGTCATGGGCTGCGCTCCCGGGGGCGAGGTCGACGGGTCGGCCTCCCCCTGAGTCGCGCCCGCGCAGCGCTCCACAGTGCCTGCCCCCGCGGTCCTTTTGCCTGAGAGGTTCCGGGGAGGATATGCCCCTTCGGCGCCGCCCGTGCTGCTGTGGGCGGTCTCTCCCGCGTGGGTGGTACCGGCGAAGGTCAACGCTACCAGCGTCGCTGTTTCGGGCCGATGTCGTACCCCCGTCCCCGATCATGGGGGTAGTCGCGCACACCGCAGGAGGTGCCATGCCCGAGCCGGCGACCAGCCCGGACGACCTGGGGCGATTCTTCGTCGCCCGTGCCAACGCCCGCGACGTCGAGGGTCTCGTCGCCCTCTACGAGCCCGACGGGGTGTTCGCCACCCCGGCCGGGCCCGCCGCCGGCGCCGACCAGATCCGGGTCGCGTTCGAGCAGATGCTCGCCGACGGGCCCACCTTCACCCCCGGCCAGCCGCAGCCCACCCTGTACGCCGGGGAACTCGCGCTGACCTCCACCCGGCTCGACGACGGCTCCTTCACCGCGGAGGTGGCCCGCCGCCAGCCCGACGGCACCTGGCGCTGGGTGCTCGACCAGCCCCGGTTCGTCCCACCGCCCGGCTGACCGGCCCGCCGCCGGTCTCGGCAGCTCCCGCGGCCCGGGGTGACGGACACCCGGCGGAGCAGCGCACCCGGGCGCCGCCCGGCGCCCGGTCGACGCCTAGCGGGCCGCGGCCGCCGCGCCAACGGGCCCGGCCGCCGAACGGCGGTCGGGGTCGGCGGGCCCGGCGCCGACGGTCCGCTCGGCCAGCGCGGGCAGCAGCCGGCCCAGCGGCGCGTCCACGGTCAGCGCCGCGTACCCGTCACCGCGGGTCGGCCCCTGGTTGACGATCGCCACCGGGACGCCGAGCTTCGCGGCGCGCAGCACGAACCGCCGGCCCGACATCACCGTCAGCGAGGAGCCCAGCACCAGCAGCAGCCGGGCCCGGTGCACCAGCTCGAAACAGTGCGCCACCCGCGGCGCCGGCACCGTCTCGCCGAAGAACACCACGTCGGGCTTGAGCAACCCGGTGCCGCAGAACGTGCAGTCCAGCACCCGGAACCGGGCCACCTCCACCTCGGGGAGATCCACGTCACCGTCCGGGTTCACGGCGTCGACCTGGACGTCGAAGCCGGGGTTCGCCTCCCGCAGCCGCCGGTCCAGCTCCTCCCGGGAGGTCCGGTTGCCGCAGTCCAGGCAGACCACCTCGTCGAGCCGGCCGTGCAGCTCCACCACCGGGGCGCTGCCGGCCGCGGTGTGCAGCCCGTCGACGTTCTGGGTGATCACCGCCTCGACCAGGCCGCCGCGCTGCAACCGGGCCACCGCCCGGTGCCCGTCGTTCGGCGCCGCCCGGGCGATGGTCCGCCACCCCAGGTGGCTGCGCGCCCAGTAGCGCCGCCGGGCGTCCGCGTCCCGGGTGAACGCCTGGTACGTCATCGGGGTGTGCCGGCGGGCCACGCCGCTGGGCCCCCGGTAGTCGGGGATGCCCGACTCGGTGGACAGGCCCGCCCCGCTGAGCACCACGACCCCACCGGCGGCCACCCGCTCGGCCAGCGCGTCGATCGTCTCGGTCACCTGTCCATGCTGCCTCACCCGGCCCCGCACCGGCGAACACCCCGCGCCACCGCGACCCCCGCCGGCCCCCGGCGCGGCCCGACAGGTGCGGTCGCGCTTCGCTCGCGGGACCGCCGCACGCCACGGTCGCCGGGGCGCGCGCACGGCCCGGCGGTTAGGTTTCCGGTATGCGCGTCGTCATCGCCGGAGGACACGGCAAGATCGCCAAGCTGCTGCTGCGGGAACTCACCGGCCGCGGCGACACCGCCGTCGGCCTGATCCGCAACCCCGACCACGCCGCCGCGCTGACCGCCGCCGGCGCCCACCCGGTGCTGGCCGACCTGGAACGCACCGGCGTCGACGACCTCACCGGCCACCTCACCGGCGCCGACGCGGTGGTCTTCGCCGCCGGCGCCGGCCCGGGCAGCGGCGCCGCCCGCAAGGACACCGTCGACCGGGCCGCCGCCGTGCTGCTCGCCGACGCCGCCCAGCGCGCCGCCGTCCGCCGCTACCTGCTCGTCTCCTCGATGGGCGTGGAGGGTGAGCCCCGCCCCGGCACCGACCCGGTGTTCGCCGCGTACCTGCGGGCAAAGAAGGCCGCCGAGGAGGACGTCACCGGCCGGGACCTCGACTGGACCGTGCTGCGGCCCGGACGGCTCACCGACGACCCGCCGACCGGGCGGATCACCCTGGGCCGGCACGTGCCCCGCGGCGCGGTCACCCGCGCCGACGTCGCCCGGGTGCTCACCGCCCTGCTCCACGCCCCGGACACCGCCGGCATGATCCTGGAACTCGTCGGCGGCGACACCCCGATCGCCGAGGCGCTGCACGCCCTCACCCGCCGCTGACCCCGTGACGCACCCGGCGCCGGCGGACGTGGCCGGCCCCCGGGTGACCCGGTGGCCGGTTCCTGGTGCCGGTCGGCGACGCGCCCGGCCACGGCCCGAGCAACCCCGGCGTGGGGCCCGACCGGGCGGGCCCCACGCCCCGGGGATCAGCGCTGACCGTGCCGGGGCAGCGCACCCTGCGGCGCGCCCGCCCCGACGGCCGGCCCGCCGGCCTCCTTGGCCAGCCGGTCCATCGTGCGGGCCAGATGCTCGCTGCCGTCGTCGAGGTGCCGCGCCGCGGCCTGCATGTGCGAGATCATCATCTCGCCGTATATCCGCAACGCCTCCCGGGCGGCCACCCCGTCGTCGAAGCTCGCCCCGGCCGTGCTCCGGTAGTCGTGCACCGCCCGCTCGGCCTCCTGCCGGGCCTCCTCCGCCGCCGCCTGCACGTAGCTCTCGTACTGCATCCGCGCGTACTCGGCCACCCGGCGGGCGTAGTCGTGCGCCTGCGCGATGATCTGCTCGGCCTCCCGCTGCGCCGCGGAGAGCAGGTTCACCTCCTTCGCCGCCGGCACGTTCGCCGCCGCCCCGGCACTCGGGATCACCCCGTGCCGGTGCAACTCCAGATGGTCGTTGAGCCGCTCGTTCTCCGCCCGCAGGGTGGCGATCTGCGCGGCCAGCAGGTCCAGCTCGTCGGCCACCTGCATCCGGAACCGGTCCACGTCCGCGTGGTCGTAGCCGCGCCGGGTGAACGACGCCGCGCCGAACTCCCACCGGCGCACCCGGTCGGCCGTCATCCGCATCTGCACACCGCCGGAGACCTGCACACCGTCATACCGGCTGATCGGGGTCGCGCTCACCGGGCCCGCCTTTCGTCCGCGACTGCGGGGCTCGCAAGCTCACTCCTCGCGCTCACCCGGGCCCGCCTTTCGTTCGCGACTGCGGGGCTCGCAAGCTCACTCCTCGCGCTCACCGGGCACCTCCGGAACTGTCAGGGGCGGACGCGTCCTCCACAGCGGTGCGCCACGCCGGGCCGTACCAGTGCTTGCCGAACCCCTCGTGGTGCAGCTGACCGGCGTGGTAGCCGGCCCGGGTCAGCGCCGCCACCGAATACGACACCATCTCGTCGGAACCACACACGTACACGTGCCGGGACCGCCAGTCGCCGTCGGCCAGCGCCCGGTCCACCGCGTGCACGAACTCCCCCGGCCGGTGCAGATCCGTGCCCACCACGTAGGTCACCGTCAGCCACGGGTACGACGACGCCAACTTGTCGATCGCGTCGTTGTCGTAGAACTCGATGCGCGAACGGGCCCCCACGTACAGGTCGACCTTGCGCCGGCCGCCCTCCGCCGCGACCTGCTCGACCAGCGCCTTCACCGGCGCCCAGCCGGTGCCGCTGGCCAGCAGCAGCAGATCCGCCGACCCGGCCGACCACAGGGTCAACCGGTCACCCACCGGCGCGGCCAGGTGGATCTGGTCACCCACCGCGCACCCGTACACCAGCCGCGACGACACCGCACCGCCGGGCGCGGCGCGCACGTGCAACTCCAGGGTGCCGTCCGCGCGCGGCGCGTTCGCCGGCGAGTAGTACCGCCACGCCCGCACCGCCGGGTGGGACACCCCGATCGACTGGCCCGGGGTGAACGGCAGCAGGTACTGCGGGCGCAGCGTCAACACCGCCAGGTCGAACCCCCGCCGCTCGTGCCCGATGATCTCCGCCACCCACCACGGCGGGTTGACCGCCTCGGCGGCCTGCGCGGCCTCGATCATCACCTGCGACACCAGCCCGTACGCGCCGGCCCAGTCCTGGGCCAGCTCCTCGGTCCACTGCTCGCCGAGGAAGTGCTGCAGCGTCGCCAGCAGCGCCTCCCCGACCGCCGGATAGTGCTCCGCGCGAACCGCGAACTTGCGGTGGTCGGCGCCGAGATCCTGCAGGAACCCGACCAGCCGGTCCACCTGGTCCACGTTGGACACGATGTGCCCCAGCGCGGTGACCAGCCGGTCCCGCTGCCCCGCCATGTTCGTCGGGAACATCTGCCGGGTCTCCGGATGGGCCAGGAACAGCGTGGAATAGAAATAGAGCGGCACCTGGTCGCCGTGCGCGGCGACCAGGGACCAGCTCTGCTTGAGCCGGGCGGCGTCCACGCTCAGGCGCTCGCCGGGTTCCCGCTGGCCACCACCTGGTCCTGCACCTGACCCAGCACCACCTGCACGTCGGCGATGATGTCGCCCGGCACACCCAGCTCGGTCAGCGTCGCGGTCAGGTGCTCGCCGACCTTGACGTAGTGCTCCACCGGAATGTTCAGCGGCTGGTGCGCCTCGGCCAGGCCCCGCCCGGCGTACTCGTTCGGACCGCCCAGCACCACGGTCAGCATCAACGCCAGGTGCCGGCGCTGACCCACCATGTCCACATCGGTGAAGTAGCCCGCCAGGTCCGGGTCGGCCAGCACCCGGTCGTAGAACAGGTCGACGGCGGCCTTGACCGAGTTGGCGCCACCGATGCGCTCGTAGTGGGAGGCGGGAGCGGTTTGTTCCGTAACCGTCACGGTCGTTCCTTCCGATCTGGAGGGGTCGCGCAGGGGTGGCGCGCAGGGGCAACGGCCGGACGGGGCGAAACGGCGCCTGCGAAGGCGACACCCGCACCGGGCCGACCGCGTGACGGACCATAGCGCGTCACGCTGCCGCGGTCATCGCCCCCCTATCGGATTCCCGACAACGTCCACTACCCACCGTGACAGAGGGACCCTCCACGACCTCCACAGTGGGCGACTACCACCAAACGCTCCGTGATTGACAACCGTCGCACCGGGCCGGCGAAAACCGGGCCGGGACCGGCCCCACCAGCCCGTCACGGGCCGCTGACCACCACGGACACCCCGATGGCCGATCGCCTGACCAGCATCGACCGTCCCGGCAGCCCGACCTCACCCGCGCAGCCGACCGGCCGCACCGAACGGCCCACCGGCCCGGGCAGCACGCCACAACGGGCACGCAGCGTCACCACGAAATGTGCAACAAGCCTCGGCGCGTCGCGCCCACCGTACGTCACAGCGCCCCGTCCGGGTCATCACCACGGCGGCCACCGACCTGGCCGCGGCCGAGCCGCCCGGGCCCGTCCGACCGGCGTCGACGCCGACCGCCGGCGCACCTGGCACCGCCGGTACACCCCCACCGCGCGACCGCCGGGCCTCGCCCCGCCTAACCGTCAGCGCCGCTGCACCGGGCGCCGGCCCCGCAGACCGTCAGCGAACCGCTCAGCCCACCCGCCGGCGGGCCCGCCGCGCCGCCAACTCGTCCCCCACCGCGTCCGGCGCCGACACCGCCGGCCCCTGACCCGCCACGGACGTCGCCGGCTCCGCCGGCAGATGCGACAACGAACCCTGGATCTCCTTGAACGCCCCGCCGATCGCGATGCCGAACACGCCCTGGCCACCCTGCAACAGGTCGACCACCTCCTCCGGCGACCGGCACTCGTACACCGTCGTCCCGTCGGAGATCAACGTGATGCCCGCCAGGTCCTCCACCCCACGCGAGCGCAACGCCTCGATCGCCTTGCGGATGTTCTGCAACGACACCCCGGCGTCCAACAGCCGCTTCACGACCTTCAGGACCACCAGGTCCCGGAACGAGTACAACCGCTGGGTGCCCGAACCCGAAGCGTCCCGCACGCTCGGCACCACCAGCCCGGTACGGGCCCAGTAGTCCAACTGGCGGTAGCTGATCCCCACCGCGTGGCAGGCCGTCACACCCCGGTAGCCCACCGAACCGTCACCGTCCGTCGCCGACCCCGGCGGCGCCACACCCGGCTCGTCCAGCTCCGTACCCGGATCGGAATCTCGCGGCTCGTGCATCCGGACAACCTCCCCGCCAGTGCGGTGACACGTCGTTTCCGGGACGTGCACCCCTCGACACGGCAACCCTATAGCCGCCTTCAGGGGTTACCGCGCAGGAACCGTCGCGACACGCCGCGCAGCCGCCAGAAAGATCACCCACACCACCGGGACGTCACCCACGGTGAACCCGGCCAGAAACCGCGCCGGCCAACCGGCCGGCCGGCGATCAACCCGCGAAGTCCTCCGGACGCACCTGCTCCAGGAACTCGCGGAACTTCTCCACCTCGTCCTCCTGCTCGTCCGGGATCACGATCCCCGCCTCGCTGAGGACCTGCTCGGCACAACGAATGGGTGCCCCCACCCGCAACGCCAACGCGATGGAATCGCTCGGCCGCGCCGAGACCCGCACCCCGTCGCCGATCAACAGATCGGCGTAGAAGACGTTCTCCTTGAGCTCGGTGATCTCCACCGCCCGCAACGGCGCCTTCAACGCCGCCAACACGTCCCGCAGAAGATCATGAGTCAACGGCCGGGCCGGCTTGACCCCCTGCTGCTCGTAGGCGATCGCCGTCGCCTCGACCGCGCCGATCCAGATCGGCAGATAGCGGTCCCCCTCGACCTCCCTGAGCAGGACGATCGGCTGGTTACTGGGCAGCTCCACCCGAACCCCGACCACGCTCAGCTCGCGCACCGCCGCCTCCGTGTCGTTGTCACCTACGCCGCACCGCGCCCTTCCCTGCACGGTACACGGACCGCGACACGGCCGTCCCACGCGCAATCCGCACCACGCCCGCGCCAGAAAGGGGTTACCCCGGCAAGCCTACGACACGCTTCCCGGGACAGATCTTTCCGCACACCCGCCGGTCACCGGCCCAACGTCGACCGCAACCCCACCCGCACCAACGCCGCGTGCAACTGCTGCGACAACGCCGCCAACTCCCGCGCCGTCTCCGCGGCCCGCGCCCGCGCCGCCGGATCACTCTGCCGCACCAACGGCGCTACCAACTGCGCGAACAGACCGACCTCCCGGTCCGCCGCCGTCCGGTAACCCCGCAGGTGCCGCGGCTGGAACCCGTACGCCGACAATCCCGCCACCGCCGAAGCGATGATCAACGCGTCGGCGTCGTACCACCCCGGCGGATCCGACACCACCAACCCGAGCCGCTCCAACTCGGCCAACGTCGACTCGTCGACCCCGCTGCGCGCCACCAGGTCGGCCCGACCGAGCCGCACCTGCGACGACTCGGCCGGCTCCGCCGACTCCCGCCCCGGCACCTCGCCACCCGGGCCCACCGCCACCAACGTCGGCCGCTGCCGACCCGGCGCCTCCCCGGTCGCGTCCCACTGCGCCAACTGCTCACGGATCACCCGCAACGGCAGGTACTGGTCCCGCTGCGCGGTCAGCACGAACCGCAACCGCGCCACGTCATCCCAGCTGTACTTCCGGTAGCCCGCCGCCGTCCGCTGCGGCTCCACCAGACCCTCGGCCTCGAGAAACCGCAACTTCGAAATCGTGACGTCCGGAAAATCCACCCGCAACTGCGCGAGCACCTCACCGATGCTCATCAGCGGTTGCGAGCGGGCCGCCCCCGGCGGCGTCGAGGCCGCAGGCTCGTTCACCCCCGGCCGGCCTCCTCCTCCGGGCGCGGACCGGCGATGAACACCACCCGGAACTTGCCGATCTGCACCTCGTCACCATTGCTCAACGTGGCCGCCTCGACCCGCTCCCGGTTCACATACGTGCCGTTCAGGCTGCCCACGTCCCGCACCGTGAACGTGCCACCGTCCCGGTGGAACTCCGCGTGCCGCCGCGACACCGTCACGTCGTCCAGGAAGATGTCACTGTCCGGGTGCCGGCCACTGGTCGTCACATCGTGATCCAGCAGGAACCGGGCACCCGCGTTCGGACCCCGCCGGACCACCAGCAGCGCCATCCCCGGCGGCAACGAACCGGACATCCGGCTCGGCACCACATCGGTGTCCGGCCCTTCCAGCACTTCGTCGAGCGAGCCGAGATTGAGCGTCGAAGTGACGTCGAGCGGGGGGAACTCGTCGTCTGGGCGCGTCATGGGACCACCTCACGGATCTGTTCGGTCGGCGTCGGGTGATGGCGGGTCTGGCCGCCGGGCCAATGAACACCCGGCGGCTGGCTCCCCGTGCCCGGAAAGGCGGTTCCGCGACGCTCAACTATTGGGTTCTCGGTCGACTGGGCGAGCCTAGCCAGCGCCGAAATGCAGGGCAACCGGACGCGCGGACTCGACAGGCGCACCGGCTCGGGCACACTCAGCTCTCGGTGAGCTCGCGATACGCGCCCGCGGACAGCAGCCCGTCGACCGCCGCCGGATCGTCCGGAGTGATCTCCACCAACCAACCCGCACCGTACGGGTCAGTGTTGATCATCTCAGGGGTGTCGCCGAGCGCCTCGTTGCGCGCCGCCACCGTACCGCTGACCGGGGCGTAGATCTCCGACACGCTCTTGGTCGACTCGATCTCACCCATTGACTCACCAGCAGCCACCACCGTGCCCGCCTCGGGCAGCTGGACGTACACGATGTCACCCAGCGCGTCCTGCGCGAAGTGGGTGATGCCGACGCGGACGGCGCCGCCGTCGCCACCGACCACCCACTCGTGCTCAGCGGTGTAACGCAGATCCTCAGGAATCACCAGACGCGTCCCTCATCCATCGGTGCACCGGGCGCACCCGGTGCCGGCCGCGCCGGTCAGGAGACCGGACGGGCGTGTTCCAGCTTGGTCGGCGCGTGCAGCGCCGAAACCTCGGCAGCCTCACGATCCTCAACGATCACGTTACCGCCGTCGCCGGCAACCGACGCCACCACCCCACCGGGAATGTTCAACGCCGTACGCATCGTGGCCGGATCACCGATCACCGTGATCGTGTACGGACCCGTCAACCGCCGCCCGTCCACGATCAACGACCCGTTCTCCCCGTCCAGGAAGTACGTCGACGCGATGATCCGCACCGTCGCCCGGTCACCACCGGAAATCTGCATCGCCTCCGCGCCCGCGCCCCGCAGCTCCTGCACCGCGTCCAGCACCCGCGACGCCGAGATCGGCTTGTCGCCCCGCTCGAACCGCACCGCCAGCCCCGGCCCGGTCGCCGGCAACGTCCCCGCCAGGATCCCCAACTCGTCCGCCCGCCGGGTCGCCTCCTCCAACGCCGCCTGGCGCCCCTGCTCACCCGACTGCAACTGCCGCTGGCTCTCCTCCAACGACTCGATGTCCTGCCGCAACCGGTTCGTCCGCGAATCCAGGTCGTACAGGATCCGGACCAGGTCCTCCTGCCGGGTCGCCGCCAACGTCGGATCCGTCGAGGTGGTCTTCAACTGCACCACCAGCGTGAACCCCAGCAGCGCCAGCAGCACCGCGATCATCACCCCGGCCGAGCTCAACCGCGACCGCACCGACCGCACCGACCGCACCGGCCCGACGCCCGCGTCCGACCCATCCGCGTCCGACCCATCCGCGTCCGGCGCGCCCCCGTCCGGCCCGCCGGCACCCGCGCCGGCCGCCCGGCTCAGGTCGACCGTCACCGCCGCACCGCTCTCCGTCTCCTCCGCCGGCCGCGCGTCCTCACGCTCCGCCGGCGGCCGCGGCGCCAACGGACTCACCTCGTCCGGATCCGGCGCCTCCGGACGCGGATCCGGCTCACCCGCCGGCCCCGACGGCCGCGCCGGTCCCGCCGGCTGCGGCCAACCGGTCCCCGTCTCGGTGTGCTCGTCGCTCATCGTCTGTAACCTACGCCCGGAACAGGTGCCGGCGGATCGCCGCGACGTTTCCGAAGATCCGCACCCCCAGCACGACCACCACACCGGTGGACAACTGACCGCCCACCCCCAACTGGTCACCCAGGTACACGATCAGACCCGCCACCAGCACGTTCGAAATGAACGACACCACGAACTGCTTGTCGTCGAAGATCCGGTCGAGCTTCGCCCGCACCCCGCCGAACACCGCGTCGAGCGCCGCCACCACCGCGATCGGCAGGTACGGCTGCAACGCCGCCGGCACCGTGGGATCGAGCCACACCCCGAGTACCACACCGGCGAGCAACGCCAGCACCGCGATCATCGACCACCTCCGGAGGGGCTGGGGGACGTCCGGGAACCGGACGGTTGGACACCGGTGGCCGACGGGGACGGCGTCGGGCTCACCGAAGGTTCCGCGTAGCGTAGCCGCGGCTCCGGCGCCGCCGGCAGGGTGAGGTCGTCGACCCCGCGCACCCCGAACGACAACCCGGTCTTGTCGGCCACCTCACGCATCAGCAGCGCCGACCGGCTCTCCTCGAACTTGCGCTTCATCGACCCCGGGCCGATCGCCGAGACCTCGTACGGCCCGGTCACCGGCCGGAAGTCCACCAGGATCGCCTCACCGGCCGACCGGATCGTCGAGGTCGCCGTCAACCGCTGACCGTTGATCGCGATCGCCTCCGCCCCGGCGCTCCACAGGTCGTTCGCCACGCCCTGCAGGTCGCTGTAGAGCACCCGCGGCGGCCCGGCGCCGGCCCCGGTGACCCCGTCCGGCTTCCCCGGCGCGTCCGCCAGCCGCACCACCACACCGTCGCCGCGCACCCGCCCCAGGCCGGTACCCGCCTCCAGCTCCCGCAGCCGGGCGGCCTGCGACCCGCTCAGCGCCGCCTCCCGCTGCCGGGCCACCTCCTCGCGCAACTGGTCGGCCTGGGCCGCCAACCGGTCCGCCTCGTCCTGCCGCTCCTTGATCTGGGCGACCAGCCCGGACCGGGCCTGGCTGCGCCCCGGCTCGTCGGCCAACGTCTGCTTGTACGCCACCGCGAACAGGAAACCGAGCAGCACGATGACCAGCAGGCTCACCGGCCGGGCGAACCAGCCGCGCCACCCCGACGGCGGCGGACCCTCGCGCCGGCGGGCCGCCGCGTCCAGGTAGCCCGGATCCAGCGGATTGCGGAACAGCTCGGTGAGGAAGTCCGGGGCGTACACCCGATCGGAGCGGCCCTGGCCCTCCCGGGGGGTGTCCGTCATGCGCCCGCTCCCCCGGCCCGCACCGTGGTGACCAGCTGGCGCGCCTGCACCACGTAGAGCACCCCGGCCACCCAGTAGAGCACCAGACCCCACCAGGCCAGCCCCCAGCCGATCGCGCCGGCGACCGCGGCCGCCCCCGGCACCGCGGCGGCGAGCAGCAGCACCGGGAAGGCGGCCAGCAGCAGGAACGTGGCGGTCTTGCCGACGTAGTGCACCGCCGGGGGGCCGTAGCCGTACCGGCGCAGCACCGCCAGCGAGCCCAGCAGCAGCAGCTCCCGGGCCAGCAGCGCTGCGGTGAACTGCCACGGCACCACGTCGCGCGCGGTGAACCCGAGCAGGGTGGCGAGGATGTAGAGCCGGTCGGCGAGCGGGTCGAGCAGCTCGCCCAGCCGGCTCACCTGGCCCAGTCGCCGGGCGATCCAGCCGTCCACCCAGTCGGTGGTGCCGCCCACGGCCAGCACCACGATCGCGGCCACGTCGGCGTGCACGACCAGCAGCAGGTAGAGGAAGAGCGGTACGCCGAGCAGTCGCACGAAGCTGATCAGGTTGGGCAGCGTGAGGACCCGGTCACCCGGGGCCCGGTCGGTGCCGCCCGAGGCGCCCGGATCCGCTGCCCGAGCCGGCCGACGCGACACCGAACCTCCTCCGCGCCGCGTTCCGGCAGCCCGGCCGAGAACGGGCCCTGCGGGACGCGTGCTGTCGGGCCGACGTCCGCCGGCGCCCGCTGCGGTCCCGGGACGGGACCTCCCCTGATTCGGCCCGCGATCTCGACGATCGCGGGCCGGCTGAATTGCGCTGCCACTATATCGGGCCGCCGGGGTTGTTCCGGGCGCCGCCGAGCCCGCTTCGGCGTGCGGATCACGCGGTGTGACCGGGCTCACCTCGCGTACGGCGTCCTAGGATACTGGTGCAGGAGGGGGCCCAGGGTCCGGGCCGCGGGGTCCGTGGCCGGCTCGGTCACCCCCTTGGCGGCCTGGCCGAAGGCCAGCAGGCCGAACAGCAGCTCGTGCTGCACCCGGCCGGGCATCCGGTCCAGCACCGCCTGCAGCGCCTGGTGCCGGCGCTCCGTCAGCTCGCGCAGCAGGCGCTCGGCGGCCGGGGTCGGCACCAGCCGCACCTCCCGCCGGTCCCGGGGATCGGCCACCCGGCGCAGCAGGCCGATCGCCTCCAGCCGGTCACAGAGCCGGCTCGCCGACGACGGTACGACGTCCAGCAGCTCGGCCAGCCGGTTGACGTTGGTCCGCGGCCGGCTGGCGAGCAGGGAGAGCACCCGCAGCTGGGTCGGCGAGACGACCATCTGGTGCCCGTGGACGGCGGAGTCCAGCACGCCGACCAGCGCCTCGGCGGCCGCGTCGATCGCGGCGGCGAGATTCGGAGGTGGCTCCACCCGGTGTCCCCTGCGATCGTCCCGCTGGTGCTCGGCGTCGTCGTGGCGACCGCCTCAGTCGCCGTCGCGCCCGCCGGAACCGCGCCAGTCCAGGCAGACCACGACCGCGTCGTCGCGCAGACCCGTGTCCGCGTGCCAGGCGTGCAGTTCGCGCATCACCGTACCAACTGCCTCCGCCGGCGGCTGCAGCCGTGTGGACCGCATCGCCCGCGCCATCGCCCGCTCCCCGTACGCCTCCCGGTCGGCCGGCGCGGCGGCCCACACCCCGTCGCTGACCACGAAGAGCCGGTCCCCCGGCGCCAGGTCGAACTCCTGCAGGTCGTACCGGGCCTCGGCGAACATGCCCAACGGCAGCTGCTGCTCCAGGCTGATCGTGTCGACCACGCCGCCACGCAGCCGCAGCAGGCGCGGCGAACCGGCGTCCACCGCCCGCACCCGGCCGGCGACCGTGTCCAGCTCCAGCAGCAGCGTCGCCACGTAGCGGTGACCGCGGTGCTGGTAGAAGACCGTGTCGGAGGCGAGCTCGGCCTGCTCGGTCAGGCTGCCGCCGGAGCGGCGGGCGTTGCGCAGCGCGTTCACGGTCACCGCGGTCAGCAGCGAGGCCGCCAGCCCGATGCCGGATCCGTTGAGCACGGTCAGGGTGAGCCGGTCACCGTCGAGCGACCAGTCGAAGTGGTCACCGCCCACCGTGTACGCCGGCTCCAACTGCCCGGCGAGCTGGAACGCGTGATGGCTGACGCCGCGCCCCGGCAGCAGCTCCCACTGCATCTCCGCGGCCATGCTGAGCCGCTCCCGCCGGCGGGCCCGGCGGTAGCGGTCGGTCTCCCGGTCCGCCGCGCGCAGCACCACCGCCAGTTCGCCGGCGATGTCCCCGGCGCGCTCCACGGTGGCCGGGCCGGGCGCGGTGGGAAACTCGACCAGCAGCACGCCGAGCCGCTCCCCCCACACCGACAGCGGCAGGTAGAGGCGGCACCCGCCGTGCCCGGCGCCGTCGAGCACCGGCTGCTGGCTGCTGAAACACCGCTGCGCCATGCCCGGGCTGGGCAGGAAGCCGGCCTCGGGCAGGTCCGGATCCAGCACCGGCCAGAGCCCGCTGATCCGGTAGTCGGCGAGGAACACGTTGGTCCGCGTCGCGCCCAACGTGGACCGGATGGCCCGGTCGGCGGCCTCCGCCACCTGGTCGGGCGGGGACTCGCGCAGCGCACGCGACAACCCGCCGGGCGCGTCCAACATGGTTCTCCTCCGGCAACACTTGCTGTAGGGCAAGCATCATACGGAGGCCGCCCGGAGCGCGCCGACCGGGCGGGCCGCCCGCCCGGGTCAGTCCGCCGAGCGCACGGCCACCGCGCCGTAGAAGGCGTCCGGCACCTCGGCCGGCGGGCCGGCCGGGCGCCACCGGGCGATCGGCACGATGCCCTCGGCCGTGGGCCGCCACCGGCCGAGCAGCGGCGCGAACGCCTCCGGCCGGCGCATCCGGAACGCCGGACCCATCATCGCCAGGGCCTGCGGGTGGTCGGCCAGTTCGTCGGTGTCGAAGTCGATCGCGAGATGACTGCCCGGGGCAACGGCGGTGTACAGCTCGTCGAGGGTGCGGGCGAGCGTGTCGTCGTCGAGGAACGCGGCCAGCCCCAGGAAGACCACCCCGACCGGCCGCCTCCCCCACCCCGGCACGAACCGGTGCAGCTGCGCCCGGTCGATGGTGCCGATGTCGGTGGCGTCGCCGTAGCCGTAGTCGGCCCGGTCGCTGCCGGCCAGGATCCGCTGACCGAGGCGGATGGTGACCGGGTCCACATCGGTGTAGAGCACGGTGGCCTCCGGGGCGACCTCGTGCACGTTGCCCATCGTGGGCACCCCGGCGCCGAAGACCAGGAAGCTGTCCACCCCCTCCGCGACGATCGCCCGCACCGCCCGGCCGAGGAACTCGCGAAGCTCCCGGAAGACCGGCGCGCACGGCCCGTACGCCTGCTCGAAGGCGCGCGCCGCGGCCACGTCGACCGGGAAGTGGTGCTCCCCGCCGAGCCAGAAATCGATCATCCGCGCGGTGCTCGGCTGGTCGGGTTCAACCATCGATGACGCTCCCTCCCCGGTGGTCGTCGCCAGCGTACCGACCGGACGTCCTGGCCGGTATCGCCCCGCCGGCACGCCACCGGCCGCGATACTGACCCGGAACCGGCGGGAGGTGGACGGTGAACTCGGCGAACGGCGCGGCCGTGGTGGTTGGCGTGGACGGCTCGCAGCCGGCGCTGCGGGCCGTACGCCTGGCGGCGGTCGAGGCGCGTCGGCGCAACCGGCCGCTGCGGGTCGTGCACGGCTTCATCTGGCCGCTGCTGCACGTGCCGGTGGAGGCCCCCGCCGCCGGACCGCCCGGCAGCGGGCTGCGGCAGCAGGCCGAGCGGCTGGTCGCCGAAGCGGTGGCCGAGGCCGAGGCGGTGGTACCCGGGCTGCGCGTCACCGGCGAGATCATTGACGGGGAGGCCGCCGCGGTGCTGCTCGGCGAGTCGCCGGCCGCCGCGATGATCGTGCTCGGTGACCGCGGGCTCGGCGGCTTCTCCGCGCTGGTGGTCGGCTCGGTCGCGGTGCAGGTCGCCTCCTACGCCGACTGCCCGGTGCTGGTCGCCCGCGGCACCGACCGGGCCGACGGTCCGGTCGTGGTCGGCGTGGACGGTTCCGAGACGTCCCGGCTCGCCGCGGAGTTCGCGGTCGAGGAGGCCTCGACGCGCGGCGCCGAGGTGCTGGCCCTGCACGCCTACCGGCACCCGGTCTCCACCGGCCCCGGCGACATGCAACCCCTCGTCTACGACGACACCGAGCTGCGCTCCGAGGAGCAGCGGGTGCTCGCGGAGGCCCTGGGCGGGCTCGCCGAACGCTGGCCCGACGTGCCGATCAGCGGGCGGACGGTCCGGGGGCGCCCGGCGGCCGTGCTCAACGACGCCTCCCGCCGCGCCCAACTGCTGGTGGTCGGTCGGCAGGCACGCGGCGAGTTCACCGGGTTTCTGCTGGGCTCGGTGAGCCAGGCGGTGCTGCACCACGCCGACTGCCCGGTCGCGGTGATCCGCACGCCGCGCTGAGCCGGGCGCGGGGTTGGCCCGGCCACAGGCGGGTAGACGCACGCGGTACGCCGACGGGCGGACGCAGCGACCGGAGGAGGCAGTGATGCCAGGACCACGGCCGGGCAGCAACGCGTACGACAAGCAGCGCGCGCGCATCCGTAACGCGATCGACGATTCCGGACGCCGGGTGCCGGACCGCAAGGCCAACGAGGTGGCCAACCGGATCCTGCAGGACGACCGGGGGCAGCGGGGCGTCGTGCGCGGCGAACGGACGTACGGGCCCAAGGGTGAACGCGAACCCGGGGATCCCAAGTGAGAGGCGGCAGCCTGGCCGACGGGGTGATCGTCGGGGCGGTCGGCAGCACCGCGCTGAACGTGGTGACCTACCTGGACATGGTGGTGCGCGGCCGCCCGGCGAGCAGCACGCCGGAGGAGAGCGCCGGCCGGCTGGCCGGGGTGGCGCACGTCGACCTCGGCCCCGGGGACCGGGCGGCCAACCGCCGCTCGGGCCTCGGGCCCCTGCTCGGCTACGGCGCGGGGGTCGCCGCCGCGGTCGGTTTCGCGCTGCTCACCCGTGGCCGCCGGCAACCGCTGGCGCTGGCCTCCGCGCTGCTCGGCGGGGGTGTGATGACGATCTCCGACGGCGGCCTGACCGCGCTGGGCGTGACCGACCCGCGGACGTGGCGCCACGCGGACTGGCTGGCCGACATCGTGCCGCACCTGGCGTACGGCCTGGCGGCCGCAGCCACCTGGAACCGGCTGCGGCCGCCCACCGGGCGGGGCTGAGTCAGCCCCGCCCGTCGCTCTCGTCGTCGGCCACCGGCTCTGCCGTCGGGCCGTACGGCGAGATCTGTCCCTTCGGCACCGGACGCCCGGTGTCCCCCTTGGACGAACCGCGGTTGAGAGGATGACCGGTCGGCTTCGGACCCTTGCTGTACTGGCTCGTGGCGCCCTTGTCGTTGCGCCGGAGCTCCTCCTGCTGCGGGTTGACCACGGTGTCTCCTTCCGCTGGACGGCACCCGGCGGCGCCGCGTCCGCCACCGGTTACCCGCCGCCGCAGGCGCCATGCCGCAGCCGGACCGGCCGGCGAGGGGTGACCGGCCGCAGCACGGGTACCCCCGGCAGATGGGCGACGACCGGACCGTGGCGCGGGTCCTGCTGGACCGGGGCGGACGCACGTACGCGGAGGAGGCCGGCATCCGGCTCGCCGACCGGCCGGCCCCGCTCTACCAGCTGCTGGTGCTCGCCACCCTGCTGAGCACCCGGATCCGGGCCCAGGTCGCGGTGGCGGCCGCCCGGGAGCTGTTCACCGCCGGCTACCGCACGCCGCAGGCCATGGAGGCGGCCAGCTGGCAGGACCGGGTGGACGCGCTGGGCCGCGGCCACTACCGCCGCTACGACGAGCGGACCTCGACGATGCTCGGCACCGGCGCCCGGCTCTGCCTGGACCGCTGGCGCGGCGACCTGCGCCGCCTGCACCGGGAGGCGGACGGCGACCCGGCCGGGTTGCGTCGGCGGCTGACCGAGTTCCCCGGCATCGGCCCGACCGGCGCCGACATCTTCCTGCGCGAGGCGCAGACGGTCTGGCCCGACGTGCGCCCGTACGCCGACCGGCGGGCGCTGGCCGGGGCGAAGCGGCTGGGCCTGCCCACCTCGCCGGACCGGCTGGCCGGGCTGGTCGGCTCGGCCGAGTTCGGCCGGCTCGCCTCGGCGCTGGTCCGGGTCGCGCTGGGCGAGGAGTCCGCCGGGGAGGTCAGCCGCAGCGCCGCCGCCGGCTGAGGCTCACTTCGCCGAGGTGTTCCCCGGCTTGGTCAGGTGCCAGACCAACAGTGCCGCGAGCAGGGCGAGCACCACGAGGCCGCCGGTGACCCCGCCGCCCTCCTCGGGGCTGCGGCCGGTGGTGCCGAAGTAGATCACCGCGAGCCCGGCGAGCACCGTGACGAAGGTACGCATTCCTCGGTCCCTCACGTACCAGACGCTACGGGCGCTGATCGGGGTGTATCGGCTTTTCCGGACACGATCCCCCGACCGGGTGGCGTCGGCGCCGCCCCGGCGGTCAGCCGCCGGCGGGGAACTCACGCAGCCGGACACCCACGTCGGCCAGGTCGTGCAGCGGGAAGTCGCCGGCCAGCAGCAGCGAGCCGTCCGGTTCCCGGGTCACCCCGGACACGTCCCGGTCGGTCTCGTCGTACAGCTCCCCGACCACCTCCTCCAGCAGGTCCTCGACCGTGATCATGCCGGCGACCCCGCCGTGCTCGTCCACCACCAGCGCCAGCTTCTGGTGGTGCTGGCGTAGCTGGCGCAACGCGTCGGCCACCGGCAGGGTGCCGGGCAGCAGCAGCGGCGGGCGGGCCCGGTCCCCCACCGTCCGCGGCCCGGCGTCGACCAGGTCCCGGATGTGCACCACCCCGCACACGTCGTCCAGCCCGCCGGGGCCGCCGACCGGGGCGCGCGACCGCCCGGCCTCGGCCAGCCGGCGCAGCCCGTCCCCGGTGGGTAGCGCGGCCGGCAGCATGGTCACCGCCGGCCAGGCGCACCACCGTGTCGGTGGCCGCGCTCAGCAACCAGATCGCCGGCCGGGAGAGCCGGGCCAGCAGGTCCAGCGGGCGGGCACTGAGCAGCCCTCACCGCTCGGCCCGCTGCATCGCCAGCCACTTCGGCGCCAGCTCGCCGACGACCAGGGTGACGAAGGTGAGCAGCACGGTGACCGCCACCACCGCGGTCGGCCGGGCCGCCCCGCCGAGGAAGCCGAGCGGCCCGACCAGCGGCTCGGCCAGCGAGACCGCGGCCGCCGCCGAGGCGAGGAAACCGGCGAGGGTGATGCCGAGCTGGAGATGGTGGCCAGGTAACGGTTCGGGTCGCGGACCAGCCGGGCCAGCCGTTCCCCGGAGCCGCTGCGCCGGCTCAGCTGGCGGACCTGCCCCTCGCGGAGCGTCACCAGCGCCATCTCGCTGCCGGAGAGCGCCGCGTTGACCAGGATCAGCACGGCCACCAGCGCGAGCTGCCCGAGGTGCCCGCCCATCTCAGTCGACCTCCAGGTCGTCCAGCGAGATCTTGTGCGACATCAGCCACCGGGCCAGCGCCGACATCCCGAACAGCCACAGCGGCGCGGACTCCGTGGTGCCGTTGGTGGCGAAGATGGCGAACCGCAGGTCGGGCGCCCGGTACGCCTCGATCCGCCACTTGTGCTGCCGGTCCCGCCAGACCGCGGAAGGGTCCATGCCGCCACGCTAGGTGACCCGCGCGGTCCGGCGGGCCGCCTTGGCCACGTCCCCCGCGGCCCGGCCTACCCCCTGCCGGCGACCACGATCCGGGCGTCGTCGGGCAGCCGGCGGGTCGCGCCGCGCCGGTCCAGCAGTTCCAGCAGCGGTACGGCGACCCGCCGGGTGGTGTCCAGCGCCTGCCGGGCGGCGCTGAGCGTGAACGGCTGGGGCAGCCGGGCCAGCACCCGCACCGCGTCGTCGACGGCACCGGGCAGCAGCACCACGTTCTCGGCCAGCCGCAGCAGCGCACCGGCCCGCACCGCGGCGCCGATCTCGCGCGGACCCAGCCCGAGGTCGGCGAGGTGGGCGGCCTCCGGGGCGCGGAACGGGCGGTCGGCGTACTCGGCCCGGACCCGGGCCACGGCGCGCGCCACCGGCTCGGGCAGCGCCTCCGCGGCGGACGCGGTGACCCGCCCGGCCCGCAGCCGCAACGGCGGCCGGACCAGGGCCTCGACCAGCACCCGGTCGGGCAGGTCCAGGCGCCGCCGGAGCAGCTCGACCGGCGCGCCGGGCTCCAGCGGGTGGTCCCGGCCGTACCGGGCGACCGCCTCGACCAGTCGGGCGGCGAGCTGCCGCCAGTGCTGCGGATCGGCCAGCCAGTCTCCGGCGACCGGCCGGGCGGTGACCTCGACCCCGGTGCGGACCAGGTCGGTGGCCCGGGCTAGCCGGCGGCGGCGCAGCTCGCCGGCGAGGTCGGGGCGGCCGTCCAGGCCCGCGAGCACCGCGGCACGGGCGGCCGCGGCGCCCCGGCGGGTCAGCGGCGGGGGCGCCACGTCCAGCACGGTGACTCCGCCGGCGACGTGGTGGCGGCCCGGGTCGCGCAGCAGCGCCCGGTCGCCGATCAGCAGCGGCAACGGGCGGGCCAGCCGCAGCCGGGCGGTGTCCGGGCCGAGCGGCCGGACCCGGGCCGGCACCGCGGCGGATCCGACGTGCAGGGTGAGGGCGGCCGGCAGGTCGGCGACCGGGTCACCGGCGAGCCGGACGTCGAGCAGGTCGGTCGGCCGGAACCGGCCGGGACTTAGCAGCGCGTCCCCGCGGGCCAGCCGGTCGCGCGGGACGCCCCGCAGGTTCACCGCCACCCGGGCGACGGCGGCGACCTCGGCGCGGGCCTGGTGGAGCGAGTGCAGGCCGCGCACCCGCACCGGCTCGCCGGTGGCCGCGAGTTCCAGCTCGTCGCCGACGCGCAGCCGGCCGGCGCCGAGGGTGCCGGTGACCACCGTGCCGCTGCCCCGGACGGTGAAGCAGCGGTCCACCCAGAGCCGCACCGGCGCGTCCGCCGCCGGTGTCGGCAGCCGGGCGGCCAGCCGGTCCAGCGCCACCCGCAGCTCGGGCAGGCCGGCGCCGGTGACCGCGCTGACCGCGACCGCCTCGACCGCGCCGAGCGAGGTCGCGGCGAGCTCCGCCCGGGCCCGGGCCAGCGCCGGGCCCGGGTCGGCCAGGTCCGCGCGGGTCACCACCAGCAGGCCGTACGACACCC
Organism: Micromonospora sp. R311; assembly: GCF_056780015.1. Taxonomy (NCBI): domain Bacteria; kingdom Bacillati; phylum Actinomycetota; class Actinomycetes; order Micromonosporales; family Micromonosporaceae; genus Micromonospora; species Micromonospora sp. R311. Next base: position 7,517 of record NZ_JBSWCE010000010.1, on the reverse strand, counting down.
CGAGCGCGTCCAGCGCGGCCAGGTGCTCGGCGGACTGCGGCATCCAGCCCTCGTCGGCGGCCACCACCACCAGCGCGGCCGGCACCGGGCCCACCCCGGCGAGCATGTTCGGCACGAACCGCTCGTGCCCGGGCACGTCGACGAAGGCGACCGTCCCGCCGGCGGGCAGCGTGGTCCAGGCGAAACCCAGGTCGATGGTCATGCCCCGGCGACGCTCCTCGGCCCAGCGGTCCGGTTCCATCCCGGTCAACGCCCGCACCAGCGTCGACTTGCCGTGGTCCACGTGCCCGGCGGTGGCCACCACCCACATGCTCAGCAGTCCCCCGGCACGCGCAGCACGGCGACCCGCACCGCGTCGTCGGCGTCGGCGGGCACGCAGCGCAGGTCCAGCAGCAGCCGGCCGCGCACCACCCGGCCGAGCACCGGCGGATCGCCGGTGCGCAGCGGCTCGGCGTACCGCTCGGGCAGGCTGAGCGCCCACGAGTCCAGTGCCACGCCGGGAGCGCCGCCTCCGCCGACCACCGCGGCGGTCGGCACCACCTCGGCCTTACAGCCGTCCCCGGCGAGCCGGTCGCGCAGCCGTTCGGTCCGCTCGCGCAGCGCCCCGGCGTCGGCGTGCAGCGCCGCCCGGGTCGGGGTGGCCGGGTCGCCGACGGTGGCGGCGAGCGCGGCGAGGGTCAACTTGTCCACCCGCAGCGCCCGGGCGAGCGGGTGCCGGCGCAGCCGGTCGACCAGTTCGGCGGCGCCGAGCAGCAGCCCGGCCTGCGGGCCGCCGAGCAGCTTGTCGCCGCTGGCGGTGACCAGTGCCGCGCCGGCACGCAGGGTGCTCGCGGCGTCCGGCTCGTCGGGCAGCAGCGGGTCCGGGGCGAGCAGCCCGGAGCCGATGTCGGCGACCACCGGCACGCCGAGGGTGGCCAGGGCGCGCACCGGCACCGCCGAGGTGAAGCCGGTGACCTGGAAGTTCGACGGGTGCACCTTGAGCACGAAGCCGGTGCGCGGGCCGAGCACGGCGGCGTAGTCGGCGAGGGTGGTGCGGTTGGTGGTGCCCACCTCGCGCAGCCGGGCGCCGGTGCTCTCCAGCAGGTCCGGCAGGCGGAACCCGTCGCCGATCTCCACCAGTTCGCCGCGGCTGACCACGATCTCGCCGCCGGCGGCCAGCGCGGTGGCGGCGAGCACCAGGGCGGCGGCGCCGTTGTTGACCACGTGCACCGCGCCGGCGCCCGGCACCGCGGCCGCGAGGGCGTCCAGGGCGTCCCGGCCCCGCCGCGCCCGCCGGCCGGTGCGCAGGTCGAGTTCCACGTCGGTGTGCCCGGCGGCGGCGACCACCGCGGCGACGGCGGCGGCCGACAGCGGCGCCCGGCCGAGGTTGGTGTGCAGCACCACCCCGGTCGCGTTGAGCACCGCCCGGGGCGCCGGCGCGGGCAGCGCGCCGAGCGCCACGTCGCGTACCTCGTCGGGGCTGATCTCGCCGCGCCGGGCCCGCTCCTGGGCCCGGCGGACGGCGGCCCTGACCCGGTCCCGGCCGAGCGTGGCCGCCGCGGCGGCCAACCCGGGTTCGGCGAGCAGCGCGTCGGTGCGCGGCACGCGCCGACGCGGATCGGCGTCGCCGTCCCCTGTCACGTCATCTCCCCGCTGGCTTGGCGGAGACGGACGGGAATCGAACCCGCCTGGCCCGGGTCCCGGACCACACCGGTTTTGAAGACCGGGAGGGGCACCAGCCGCCTGAACGCCTCCACCGAGCATTTGACCACAGCGGGGCGTCGACCGGGTGGCGAAGGGTCAGCCCTCGCCGCGGGCCAGGCGTTCGCGCTGCGGCACCACCGTGTACTTCGGATCCCGCGCCGACGCGACCCCGCCGTGGAAGACGCCGAACCGGGTGGCCACCGACGCGGCCAGCAGCGCCGCACCGGAGAACGCGGAGACCGTCCGGCTGCGCCGGCCGAGCAGCGCGCCGGCCACCCCGGCGACGGTCAGCGCCCGGCCGGCGCGCAGCAGCCGCCCGGCCCGGCCGGTGCGGTACGGCTCGCTGAGCAGCCCGAGCCGGGTCTCCACCCGGTGCACGCCGTACAGCTCCAGCGCCGCCCCGGCCACCGCCATCCGCCGGGCCGGGCCGGCCTGCCCGAGCGGCGCGGCGAGCAGACCCACGCCGGCGCCGCTGGCCAGCGCGCTGCCCGCGAAGACGACCGGCAGTTCCGGGTACGCCTCGTGCCAGGACGGCACGGCCGTGTCGGCCAGCAGCACCCCGGTGTACGTGGCCAGCGCCGGCGCGGTGACCGCGGCGGCCAGCCCGGCGGCGTGCCCCACCGGCGGCAGCACCCGGCGGGCCAGCCCGGGCAGGCCGTGCGCGGGCAGCCGGTCGGCCGCCTCGGCGACCGCGGCCACGCCGGCGGCCGGCCCGAAGGCGGTGAGGATCCAGGTGCCCACCGACATCGGCGAGGTCGGTTTGGCCACCCGCAGCATGTGGTGGAACCGCTCCGGCCGGCCCAGGTCGTGGATCAGGAAGGCGGCGCTGGCGGTGACCGCCGCCAGCGAGGTGACCCGCCCGGCCCGGCGCAGCGCCGGCCGCCCGGTGAGCTGCCCGCCGGCCGCCAGCAGCGACGAGCCGGCCGCCAGGCCGCCGGTGAACAGGTACGCGGCGATGTCCCACTTCCAGACCGGGGCCTTCAGGATCGGCCGGCCGTAGTAGGAGGTGAACTCGGCCTCCGGGACGGTGAGTTCCTCGCCGCCGCGCCGGCGCCGGCCGCCGCGGCGCCGCTCGGTCGGGGCGGCCGGAGTGGCCGGGGACGCCTCCAGGCCGGCCGCGGCCGCCCCGGCGTCGCTGCGCGCGGCGCCGGCCCCGGTGCCGATGGAGCGCCCACCCCTCGCCTCCGGTCCCCGCGCCGGATCACCCGGCCCGCGGCCGGAGGCGGGACCGGTCGCCGCTGCTTCGGCGTCACCACCGGCGAGCCGGGTGCGGAAGCGGCGGAACCGGTCGCCGGCCGGGCGGTACGCACTCACGAGGAACCTCCGACGAACGCGGCGACCGCGGCCGCCGCCATGGCCAGCGCGGCCAGGCCGGCCCGCTTCCACATCTTCGGCAGGTCCCGGGTGGTGACCACCGGGTCCGGCGGCAGCCCGTACACCTCCGGGGCGTCCAGCAGCAGGAAGAACGCCCCGTCACCGCCGACCCCGTCGGTCGGGTCGTGCCCGTACAGCCGCGCCTCCGGCACGTCCCGGGCGTGCAGGGTGGCCACCCGGGCGGCGGCCCGTTCGCGCAGTTCCTCCAGCGGGCCGTACTGGATGGAGTCGGTCGGGCAGGCCTGCGCGCAGGCCGGCGTCATCCCGACCCCGATCCGGTCGTAGCAGAGCGTGCACTTCCACGCCCGGCCGTCGCCCTTGCGCTGGTCGATCACTCCGTAGGGGCAGGCGGAGATGCAGTAGCCGCAGCCGTTGCAGATGTCCTCCTGCACCACCACCGTGCCGAACTCTGTCCGGAACAGCGACCCGGTCGGGCAGACGTCCAGGCAGGCCGCGTGGGTGCAGTGCTTGCAGACGTCGGACATCATCAGCCAGCGGAAGTCGGTCCGACCCTCGGCGCTGCCGGTCCGGCCCGGCGGCCCGTCGCCGGGCATGCCGAGGAACTGCGGCGTGGCGGCCATCGGGGCGGCGTCCGCGCCGGCGGCCATCCGGGCGGCGGCGTCCGGCGAGCCGGGCGGCACCCCCGGGTCGGTGCCGGTCGGGTTGCCGGTGCCGGCGCCCACCGCCGCCGAGGAGGCGCTCACCGACCCGCCGGTCGGGTTCCCGGCGAACGGGGGCGTCCGGTGCCCGGCCGGGCGGGGCTGCTCGACGAAGGCGACGTGCCGCCACGAGTTGGCGGTCAACGCGCCCGTGTTGTCGTACGACATGCCCAGCAGGTCCAGCCCGGAGCCGGGGACGTCGTTCCACTCCTTGCAGGCCACCTCGCACGCCTTGCAGCCGATGCAGACGCTGGTGTCGGTGAAGAAGCCCATCCGGGGTGGGGCGTCGGACCAGCCGGCGTCCGGGGCCGGGTCCGCCGGGCCGTAGTAGCTGTTCGGGTCGGGGCTCATCGGGCCGCTCCCCCGTCCGGCCGGTGCTCTGTGGCGGGGTGCGCGCCGGGGGTGACGGTGGGCGGCCGCTCACCGGGTTCCATGCCGGCCCGGCGTCGGTAGTCGGCCACCAGGTCCAGCAGGGCCGGCCCGGTGGGCCGCCGGCCGGGTCGTACGTCGCAGGTACCGATCTTGCTCTCCTGGATCAGCACGTTCGGGTCGAGGGTGATCCCGAACAGGTCGTTGGCCGAGTCGCCGGTGACCAGCCCCTCGCCGCCGAAGTGGTACGGCAGCCAGAGCTGATGGATCACCCGGCCGTCCACCCGCAACGGGGTGAGCCGGTCAGTGACCAGCACTTTCGCCTCGATGACCGCCCGCCCGCTGACCAGGTGCGCCCAGCCCAGGTGCGCCAGGCCCACCTCGGCCGCCAGTTCCGGGGACACCTCGACGAACATCTCCGGCTGCAACTCGGCCAGCGGCCGGACGGTGCGGCTCATCCCGCCCGCGGTGTGGTGCTCGGTGAGCCGGCTGACCGTGAACACGTACGGGAAGACCTGGCTGTGTTCCTCCGGCGGGCTGGGGTTCACCGAGTTCACCGGGTGCGCGTACACCTTGCGGGTCGGGTTGGACTGCTGCCGGTAGAGCGGGTTGCGCACCGGCGACTCGGCCGGCTCGTAGTGCGTCGGCAGCGGGCCGTCGATCAACCCGCTCGGCGCGTACAGCCAGCCCTTGCCGTCGCTCTGCATGACGAAGGCGTCGTCGCCGGCGATCCCCGCCGGGCCGGACGTGCCCGGTTGCGGCCGGTACGTCGGCGGCTTGGTCTTCTCGAAGTCCGGCACGTCGTAGCCGGTCCACTCGCCGGCGTCGGCGTCCCACCAGACGTACTTCTTCCGCTCGCTCCACGGCCGGCCCTGCGGATCGGCGGAGGCCCGGTTGTAGAGGGTGCGCCGGTTGGCCGGCCACGCCCAGCCCCATTCGGCGGCCACCCAGTCCTGCTCGTGCCGGGACTTGCGGCGGGCGGCCTGATTGACCCCGTCGGCGTACACCCCGGTGTAGATCCAGCAGCCCACCACGGTCGTGCCGTCGTCGCGGGCCTCGGTGAACGAGGCCAGCGGGCGGCCGGTCGCCACCTCGTACCCGTTGATCTCGCGCAGCACCGCCTCGGCGCTCGGCTCGGCGAGCGGACCGTGCGTGGGATAGTCCCAGGCCAGGTCGAGCAGGGCGCGGTCCCGCGGGTGCGGGGAGGCGGCCAGCTTCTCCCGCAGCTTGCGCCCCAGGTGGTAGAAGAACCACAGCTCGGAGCGGCAGTCACCCGGCGGGTCGAGGGCCTTCTCCCGCCACTGCAGCAGCCGCTGCGTCTGGGTGAAGGTGCCCTCCTTCTCCACGTGCGACGCGGCGGGCAGGAAGAACACCTCGGTGCGGCACTGCTCCGGGACGATCTCGCCGGTGGCCACCTCGGGGCTGTTCCGCCAGAACGTGGCACTTTCGATCATGAACAGGTCGCGGACCACCAGCCAGTCCAGGTTGGCCATGCCCAACCGCTGCGCGCGGCCGTGCGCCGAGCCGACGGCCGGGTTCTGGCCGAGCAGGAAGTAGCCCTTCACCTTGCCGTCGATCATGTTCAGCACCTGCTGGTAGGTGCCGTGGTCGCCGGTCATCCGGGGCAGGTAGCCGTAGCAGAAGTCGTTCTCCGGCGTCGCCGCCTCACCCCAGTACGCCTTGAGCAGGCTGGCGCCGTAGGCCCGGGCGTTGCCCCAGAACCCCTTCTGGCCCGGATGGCGGATGCTGTCCACCCACTCGTCGAAGGTCGGGTGGTCGGCGTGGTGCGGCATCGGCAGGTAGCCGGGGAGCAGGTTGAACAGCGTCGGGATGTCGGTGGAGCCCTGAATGCTGGCGTGCCCGCGCAGCGCCAGCACCCCGCCGCCCGGCCGGCCCACATTGCCCAGCAGCAGCTGGATGATCGCGCCGGTGCGGATGTACTGCACCCCGACGCTGTGCTGGGTCCAGCCGACCGAGTAGATCAGCACGCCGGTCCGCTCCCGGCCCGAGTTCTCCGTCCAGGCCCGGGCCAGCTCGAGGAACTTCTCCCGTGGGATGCCGCAGACCCGCTCCACCATCTCCGGTGTGTAGCGGGCGAAGTGCCGCTTGAGGATCTGGTAGACGCAGCGTGGGTGCTGCAACGTCTCGTCCCGCTCGGTCTGCCCCGGGATCGGCGACCCGTGCGACTCGTGCCGCAGCCCCGCCGCGGCGTCCCGTTCCCGGTCACTGTCCGCCGCGGAATGCTCCCCCTCCTGGCCCGCGTACTGCCAGCTGGTCCGGCGGTACGTGCCGGTGTCCGGGTCGAAGCCCGAGAAGAAGCCGTCGCCGTCCTCGGTGTCGACGAACTGCTCGCTGACGATCGTCGCGGCGTTGGTGTACGCCAGCACGTACTCCCGGAAGTCCAGCTCGTTCGCCAGGATGTAGTTCACCACCCCGCCGAGCAGGGCGATGTCCGACCCGGCCCGGATCGGCAGGTACGTGTCGGCCAGCGCGCTGGTCCGGGTGAACCGCGGGTCGACGTGGAAGACCTTGGCGCCGCGCCGCTTGGCCTCCATCACCCACTGGAAGCCCACCGGGTGGGCCTCGGCCATGTTCGAGCCCTGGATGACGATGACGTCAGCGTTGGCGACGTCCTGCTGGAAGTCCGTCGCGCCACCGCGACCGAAGCTGGTCCCCAGACCGGGAACGGTGGCGGAGTGTCAAATCCGGGCCTGGTTCTCGATCTGGAGCGCCCCCATCGCGGTGAACAGCTTCTTGATGAGGTAGTTCTCCTCGTTGTCCAGCGTCGCCCCGCCCAGGCTGGAGATGCCAAATGTCCGGTTGAGCGGCCGGCCCTCGCTGTCCACGTCCTCCCAGGTCTGCTCGCGGGCGGCGAGGATCCGGTCGGCGATCATGTCGAGCGCGACGTCGAGGTCCAGGTCCTCCCACTCCGTGCCGTACGGCCGGCGGTAGCGGACCTTCGTCTGCCGCAGCGGGCTGGTGACCAGGCTCTTGCTGGCAGCGCCCTTCGGGCAGAGCCGGCCCCGCGAGATCGGGCTGTCCGGGTCGCCCTCGATCTGGGTGACCCGGTTGTCCTTGACGAAGACCCGCTGGCCGCAGCCGACCGCGCAGTAGGGGCAGACCGAGCGGGCCACGCTGTCGGCGGTCTCGGTGCGGGCGGTCAGTTCCGCCGAGCGGGCCGACTGCGCCGCGGTGCCCCGGCCGAGCGGGTCGGTGCCGGTGAGCTGCCGGTAGACCGGCCAGCCCTCGATGAAGGTGCGGATGCCCACTGCCACACCCCCTTCGCCCCGACGCCGACCCCTCGAACATAGGCCAGCCGACGCCCGCCCGCGACCCGTCTGACCGATCTTCACGTCCCGGTGTAGACAGCGCCGCCCCCGGGCCAGGTGGGCTCCGGGGGCGGTGCTGGGGTGTCGGTGTGCAGGTCGCCTC
>NZ_JBSWCE010000009.1:0-198308 GCF_056780015.1 Micromonospora sp. R311 | reverse complement strand
CAACAAGACCGGCGCACCCGTCACCCGGTCACTGATCGCCTACGACCACTGACCGGGATTCGGAACTACTCGTCTAGCGGCGGCGGGCGGGCACCGGCTGGCCGCGCTCCACCGCCCGCTGCACCGCGCGGTAGATCTGGCCGAAGCGCAGCGCGTCGCCGGTGCACAGCAGCCGGACGGGGTGCCCGCGCCAGCGTGCCCAGATCTCCAACTGCCGGCTGCCCCGGGCGTACGAGCGGTCCAGGTGCTCGAAGAGGAAGTCGGCGACCGGCCCGACGGCGAGCCCGACCAGCACCGAGGCGCCGACGATCGCGATGGTGACGGTGGCGGAGCGGTCCAGCCAGAGCGCCAGCGCGATGCCGAGCGCGGCGGCCACCAGCGGCCCGGCCAGCGCCGCGCCGATCGCGCCGCGGCCGGCCAGCACCCGCCAGGACCGGCTGCCGCGCCGGTGCCACACCATGCTGATCTCGGCGAGCGGGAACGTCCGGCCGTCCACCCGGACGGCGGTGGAGGTGACCTGCACCGATCTGTCGTCGTAGTACGTGATCATCGCTGGACTCCCGGGGCGGGGCTGATACCAGACTACTTACCCAAACGAGGCGGGCCGTAAGGTTGGCACGCGACTTCGACGAGGAAGTGAGGGTGCGCGTGAGCGAGTTCGTGCGGCTGGAGACCAAGGACGGGATCGGCACCATCCGCCTGGAGCGGCCGCCGATGAACGCGTTGAACACCCAGGTGCAGGGGGAGTTGCGCGCCGCGGCGACGGCGGCCACCGCCGACGCCGGCGTCCGCGCGGTCATCGTGTACGGCGGGGAGAAGGTCTTCGCCGCCGGTGCGGACATCAAGGAGATGGCCGACATGTCCTACGTGGACATGGCGGCGCGGGCGGCCGACCTGTCCAGCGCGCTCGGCGCGATCGCCCGCATCCCCAAGCCGGTCGTCGCGGCGATCACCGGCTACGCCCTCGGCGGCGGCTGCGAGCTGGCGCTGGCCTGCGACTGGCGGGTGGTGGCCGAGGACGCCAAGCTCGGCCAGCCGGAGATCAAGCTGGGCATCATCCCCGGCGCCGGCGGCACCCAGCGGCTGGCCCGCCTGGTCGGCCCGGCCCGGGCCAAGGATCTGATCATGTCCGGCCGGATGGTCGACGCCCAGGAGGCGCTGCGGATCGGCCTCGCCGACCGGGTCGCCCCGGCCGCCGAGGTCTACGACACCGCGGTCGAGCTGGTCCGCCCGTACCTCACCGGGCCGGTGCAGGCGCTGCGCGCGGCGAAGCTCGCGGTCGACGGCGGCCTGGACATGGACCTCAACTCCGGCCTGGCCTGGGAGAGCCAGCTCTTCGCGGCGCTGTTCGCCACCGACGACCGGCGCGAGGGCATGGCGGCTTTCGTGGCGAAGCGCAAGCCGGACTTCACCGGCCGCTGAACCGGCCCGGGTCGGCGGCGGCACCCGCCGCCGACCCGAAGACGGTTCACATTCCGCCTACCGGTCAGTAGCGTGTGACTCCGGTCGGGCGACGAAGGGGAGTGGCATGACGGAACGGATCGAGGGTCACGGTGGCGAGCTGGCGCTCGCGGCGCTGCGCGCGTACGGGGTGCGGGAGATGTTCACCCTCTCCGGCGGGCACGTCTTCCCGCTCTACGACGCCGCCCACAGGAACGACTTCCCGATCTACGACGTGCGGCACGAGCAGTCCGCGGTCTTCGCCGCCGAGGCCGTGGCGAAGCTCCAGCGCCGCCCCGGCCTGGCCGTGCTCACCGCCGGCCCCGGCGTCACCAACGGCATCTCGGGGCTGACCAGCGCATACTTCAACGCCTCGCCGGTGCTGGTGCTCGGCGGGCGGGCGCCGCAGTTCCGCTGGGGCTCGGGCAGCCTGCAGGAGATGGACCATCTCCCGCTGGTCGCCCCGGTCACCAAGCACGCCGAGACGGTGTTCAGCCCCGACGACATCCCGCGCGCGGTGACCGCGGCGCTGACCACCGCGCTCACCCCGCACCGCGGGCCGGTCTTCCTGGACTTCCCGCTGGAGGCGGTCTTCTCGGTCGCCGACGCCGAGCTGCCGGCGCCGCCCGGCATCGCCCCCGTCGAGGCCGACCCCGACGAGGTCCGTACGGCGGCCGAGCTGATCGCGGCGGCCAGCCGCCCGGTGATCATCGCCGGCTCCGACGTCTACGCCGGTGACGCGGTCGACGCGCTGCGCGCCGCCGCCGAGGCGTTGCAGGTGCCGGTCTTCACCAACGGGATGGGCCGGGGCGCCCTGCCGCCGGAGCACCCGCTCGCCTTCGCCAAGGCCCGGCGGGTCGCTTTGAAGGGCGCCGACGTGGTCGTGGTGGTGGGCACCCCGCTGGACTTCCGGCTCGGCTTCGGCGACTTCGGCGACGCCACGGTGGTGCACATCGTCGACGCGCCGAGCCAGCGGGCCGGGCACGTCCAGCCGGCCGCCGCGCCCGCCGGCGACCTGCGGCTGATCCTCACCGCGCTGGCCGAGCACCCCGGTGACCGGGCCGACCACGCCGGCTGGATCGCCGACCTGCGCACCGCCGAGGACGCCGCGAAGGCCCGCGACGCCGAGGAGATGGCCGCCGAGACCGACCCGATCCGCCCGGCCCGGGTCTACGGCGAACTGCGCAAGGTCCTCGCCCGCGACGCCATCACCATCGGCGACGGCGGCGACTTCGTCTCCTACGCCGGGCGCTACCTGGAGCCCGCGCAGCCCGGCACCTGGCTCGACCCCGGCCCGTACGGCTGCCTCGGCACCGGGATGGGCTATGCGATGGGGGCCCGGGTCAGCCACCCGGACCGGCAGATCTGCGTGCTGATGGGCGACGGCGCGGCCGGCTTCTCGCTGATGGACGTGGAGTCCCTGGCCCGGCAGCGGCTGCCGGTCGTGATCGTGGTCGGCAACAACGGCATCTGGGGGCTGGAGAAGCACCCGATGCGCGCCATGTACGGCTACGACGTCGCCGCCGACCTGCAACCGGAGCTGCGCTACGACCAGGTGGTCAGCGCCCTCGGCGGCGTCGGTGAGACGGTGGCCAAGGCGGCCGACCTCGGGCCGGCCCTCCAGCGCGCCTTCGACGCCGGCGTGCCGTACCTGGTGAACGTGCTCACCGACCCGGCCGACGCGTACCCCCGCTCGTCGAACCTGGCCTGAGCCACCCGCCGCCGCCGTCGCCGCCACCCCGGCGACGGCGGCGGTCGCGTTTCTCCCGCAGCTGAACGGGGTCTTCCAGCAGCAGAAATCAGCGGCATGTCAGCGCCTGTCGTCGTAACGTCAGCGCCGGGTCGGCGGAATGTCAGGGGCGCCGGTCATGGTGGTGCGACCAGCGAACACGACAGGAGTTGCGATGGACCACGCGATCCGCGCGGAGGGTCTGGTGCGCCGCTTCGGCGCCACCACCGCCCTCGCCGGAGTTGACCTGGCGGTCCCCACCGGGACGGTCTTCGGCCTGCTCGGCCCGAACGGCGCGGGCAAGACCACCGCGGTCCGGGTGCTCAGCACCCTGCTGCGGGCCGACGAGGGGCACGCCACCGTGGGCGGCTTCGACGTGGTGCGCGACGCCCACCGGGTGCGCCAGCTGATCGGGCTGACCGGCCAGTACGCCTCCGTCGACGAGACGCTCACCGGCTTCGAGAACCTGCTGCTGATCGGCCGGCTGCTCGGCTTCGGCCGGGCCGACGCCAAGGCGCGCGCCCGGGAGTTGCTCGCCGACTTCCACCTCGACGACGCCGGTGACCGGGCCGCCAAGACCTACTCCGGCGGCATGCGCCGGCGGCTCGACCTCGCCGCCAGCCTGGTCGGCCGCCCGCAGGTGCTCTTCCTCGACGAGCCGACCACCGGGCTGGACCCGCGCAGCCGCAACGAGCTGTGGGACATCGTCCGCGACCTGGTCGCCGGCGGGGTGACCGTGCTGCTGACCACGCAGTACCTCGAGGAGGCCGACCAGCTGGCCGGCGAGATCGCGGTGGTCGACCACGGCCGGGTCATCGCCCAGGGCACCCCGGAGGAGCTGAAGGCCAAGACCGGCGGGCAGACGCTGACCGTCCGTCCCGCCGACCCCGACGACCTGGCGACCGTGGTGGCCATCGCCGGCGAGGTGGCCGGGGCGACCCCCGAGGTGGCCCAGAGCAGCGTGACCGTGGCGGTCAACGACCCGGGCGTGCTGCCCGCGGTGGTCCGCCGCCTCGAGGCGGCGGAGATCGCCGTCGCCGAGCTGGCGCTGCGCGGCGCCAGCCTGGACGAGGTCTTCCTCTCGCTCACCGGTCACCGCGCCGAGTCCGACGCCCCGGAGCGGGCCGACCTGGAGAGGACCGTGGCATGACCAGCGCCACCCTGACCACCCCGCTCGCCCCGGCCCGCCGGCTCGGTCCGACCGCCGGGCTGCGGCACACGCTCACCCTGGCCTGGCGCAGCCTGGTGCAGATCAAGCACAACCCGATGGAGCTGCTCGACCTGAGCATCCAGCCGGTCATGTTCGTGCTGCTCTTCACGTACGTGTTCGGCGGGGCGATCTCCGGCTCGCCGGGGGACTACCTGACCTTCGCGCTGCCCGGCATCATCGTGCAGAACGCCTTCTTCGCCACCATGACCACCGGATTCGGGCTGAACAACGACCTCACCAAGGGCGTGTTCGACCGGCTCCGGGCGCTGCCGATCGCCCGCTGGGCGCCGCTGGCCGGGCGGATCCTCGCCGACACCGTCAAGCAGGCCTGGTCGGTGTCGCTGCTGGTCGGCGTCGGCATGGTGCTCGGCTTCCGGCTGGAGAACGGGCTGCTCGGCCTGCTCGGGGCGTTCGCGCTGCTGCTGGCGTTCTCGCTGGCCGCGTCCTGGATCTCCGTGCTGGTCGGGGTGCTGGTCAACGAGCCGGAGAAGGTGCAGATCTTCGGTTTCATGGTGATCTTCCCGCTCACCTTCACCAGCAACGCGTTCGTGCCGACCGAGACCATGCCCGGCTGGCTGCAGTCCTGGGTCGAGGTCAACCCGGTGACCATCCTCGCCGACGCGCTGCGGGGCCTGCTGGTCGGCGGCCCGGTGGCCGCACCGGTGGTGCAGTCGCTGCTCTGGGCGGGCGTCCTCGCCGCGATCTTCGCCCCGCTGGCGGTGCGCGGGCTCAAGCGTCGAGTGTGACCCGCACCAGTTCCCGCACCCCGTCCCAGCGGGTGCCCCGGCCGCTCGCGTACGCCCCGGCGAACTCCGGTTCGCCGAGCGCCGCGCGGGCGGCCCGGGCCACCCGGCGGGCGTCCAGCGCGCCGCGGTCGTCCCCGCCGCGCACCCCGTGCGCCGCGCCGAGCAGGGTGGCCGCGGTGGCGGGCCGGCCCGCCCGCAGCGCCAGGTCGGCGTAGCCGACCAGCACCACGGCGACCACCGGCGCGTCGGTGGACTCGATCGCCAGCTCCAGCGCGCGGTCCAGGTGCGCGCGGGCGGCCGGCAGGTCACCCGTCCCGGCCGCGACGTGCCCCTTACCGGTCTCCAGCCAGGCCCGCCACTGCGGGGCGACCGCCCGCCGGTCGACCAGTCCGGTGGCGCGTTCGGCCCACCGGGCCGCCCCCGCCCAGTCCTCCCGGTCGCGCAGGACCTCGCTCCAGGTGAACGCCACCCCGGACCGGGGCTCGTCGGCGCCGAGCCGCTCGGCCTCCTCGTACGCCTCGGTGAGCAGCGCCTCGGCCCGCTGCCGCGCACCGGTCTGCCAGTACAGGTACGCCAACCGGGCGCGGATCTGCGGCACGTCCTCGGCCGCGCCCAGCTCCTCGACGTCCACCAGGGCGGCCCGCAGGTGCCCGACCGCCACGTCGTGGTCGCCCGTGCGGGTGGCCAGGTCGGCCAGCGAGTAGCGGGTGGTGGAGAGCCCCCAGCGGTCGCCCGCGCGGTCGAACAGCCGCAGCGCGGCCCGGAAGTCGTCCAGCGCGGACTCGGCCGACGAGCCGAAGTTCAGCAGCGTGTGGCCGTGCATCAACCGGGCCACCCCGGCCACCCACGGGTCGGCGTCGGCGAAGAGCCCGCGCAGCGCGACCGCCCCCTCCGGCTGCCCGACCCGATCGAACATCAGCGTCATCGGGCCGAGCAGACGCAGCAGCGCGTGCCCGGTGTCGTCGTCGGCCAGCTCCGCCGCCCGGAACACCCAGTCCCGGGCACCGGCCAGGTCGGCGTGTCCGCTGACCCGGTTCATCGCCCCGACGGTGTACGCGGCGGCCAGGGCCGGCGACGGCCGCAGCCGCTGCCGCTCGGCCAGCGCGATCGCCTCCCCGGTGAGGTCGGCGCCCTCGGCCCGCTGGCCGCGCAGCCACCAGTACCAGCCCAGCGCCCCGGCCAGCCGAACCGCCGTCTCGGCGTCGCGGGCGCCGAGCGCCCAGCGCAGCGCGGCGTGCAGATTGTCGTGCTCGGCGCGCAGCCGCTCGATCCAGTGCAGCTGCGCCGGCCCGCGCAGCCGCGGGTCGGCCCGCTCGGCCAGCGCGAGGAACTCGGCGGCGTGCGCCTGCCGGAGCCGGTGCGCCTCGCCCGCCTCGACCAGCCGGTCCAGGCCGTACTCCCGGATGGTCTCCAGCATCCGGTACCGCGGCTCACCGTCGCCCGTCGCGCTGACCAGCGACTTCTCCACCAGCGCGGAGAGCCGGTCCAGCACGTCCGCCGGGGCCAGCTCGCCGCCGGCACAGACCCGCTCGACGGTCTCCAGGGTGGCGCCCCCGGTGCACACGGCCAGCCGCCGCCAGAGCGCCCGGTCGGCCGGGTCGAGCAGCTCCCAGCTCCAGTCCACCACCGCCCGCAGCGTCTGGTGCCGGGGCAGGGCCGTGCGGCTGCCCCCGGTGAGCAGCCGGAACCGGTCGTGCAGCCGGTCGTCCACCTGGGCGGCCGTCATCGCCCGCAGCCGGGCGGCGGCCAGCTCGATGGCGAGCGGCATCCCGTCCAGCGCCCGGCAGATGCGCACCACCGGGCCGACCGTGGCGGCGTCCACCACGAAGTCGGGCCGGACCGCGCCGGCCCGGTCGGCGAAGAGCCGCACCGCGGCGTACGACAGGGCGGTCGCCGGATCGGCTCCGGCCGGTGGCAGCGCGAGAGACTCCACCGGGTGCAGCGTCTCGCCGGTGATGCCCAGCGGTTCCCGGCTGGTGGCCAGCACCCGCAGGCCGGGGCAGGCGGCGAGCAGCCGGTCGGCCAGCCCGGCGGCGGCGTCCAGCAGGTGCTCGCAGTTGTCCAGCAGCAGCAGCGTGGCCCGCGGGGCGAGCGCCTCGATCAGCCGGGCTGCCGGCTCGATCGCCTCGGCCGGCGGGATCCGGGACCGGCTGCCGGTGAAGAACGCCTGCTCGCGCAGGCCGAGCGCGGCGAGCACCGCCTGCGGCACCTCGGCCGGGTCGGTGACCGGGGCCAGCTCGACCAGCCGTACGCCGTCCGGGAAGCGGCCGGCGACGGTGCGCGCCGACTCGACGGCGAGCCGGGTCTTGCCCGCGCCGCCGGGACCGGTCAGGGTGACCAGCCGGGCCGTCTCGAGCAACGCGCCGACCCGGTCGACCGCCGCCTCCCGGCCGACGAAGCTGGTCAGCGGCGCCGGCAGCGGGTCGCGGGGCGCGGGGCGTGGCGTCGCCGCCGGGCTGCCGCCGTCGGCCGCGGGCGGGCGGGTGCCGGTGACCTGGTCCGGCCGACCCGGGCGGGCGCTGGCGGGCCGGCCGTTCGACGGCCCGTCGACGCTCGGCTCGCCGCGCAGTACGGCCAGGTGCAGGGCGGCGAGTTCGGGTCCCGGGTCGGCGCCCAGGGCGTCGGCGAGGGTGGTGCGGATCCGCTCGTACCCGGCGAGCGCCTCGGCCGGCCGGCCGGCCCGGTGCAGCGCCCGGATCAGCTGCCCGGCCAGCCGTTCCCGCAGCGGGTGGGCGGCCACCAGCTCATGCAGCCAGGGCAGCAGCTCGGCCGGGTCGGCCAGCGCGGCCCGCGCCTGGACCAGGTCCTCGGTGGCGGCCAGCCGGAGTTCGGTCAGCCGGGCCACCGGGGCGCGGGCGAAGTCCGCGTCGGCCACGTCGGCCAGGGCCGGCCCGCGCCACAGGGCGAGCGCCGCGCGCAGCCGGTCGGCGGCCGCGGCCGGGTCGTCGCCGAGCAGCGCCCGGCCGGCGGCGGCGCCCGCCTCGAACCGGTTCACGTCCACCGCGTCGGGATGCAGGTCGAGCCGGTAGCCGCCGGGCCGGGCCTCGACCGGTAGCCCCGGCACGCTGCGGCGCAGCCGGGAGACCAGGGCCTGCAGGGCGTTGCCGGTGCCGGTCGGCGGCCCGTCCGGCCAGACCGCGTCGACCAGCCGCCCGACGGTGACCACCCGGCCCGGTTCCAGCGCGAGCGGGATCAGCAGCCGGCGGAGCCGCGCCCCGCCGATCTGCGCCGGCGCGCCCCGGTCGGCCCGGACCTCCAGCGGCCCGAGCAGGCAGATCTGCACGTCGTCGATTTTGCGCCCCCGGCGCACTACACCTCGGGGCGGTCCTCCTCGCGGGGCGGCTCGCCGTCACGGCGGCGCAGGTCCTCCTCGCGGCGGCGCAGATCCTCCTCCCAGCGGCGGAAGAGTTCGGAATCCTGCCGCCGGGACCGCTCCTCGATCGAGCGCAGGAACTCGGGGTCGTCGTCCGGGGCGACCGACCGGGCCCGCTTCTGCTCGGCGAAGCCGTCGCCCACCGGCCACGCCGTCCGGGGGCGGGCACCGGCGGACTCGCGGCCGGCGACGAACCAGGCGATCGAGCCGAGCAGCGGGAAGAAGAGGATGATCAGCACCCAGGCGATCCGGGGCAGGGCGCGGATCTCGCCCTCCTCGGCGGAGAGGCAGCTGATCAGCGCGCAGACGGCGAGGACGATCTGCGCCACGAAGAGGAGGACGTACAGGCGGGCCATGCGTCAATGATGGCGTACGGGCGCCGCTCACCACAGCCCGCGTAGCACCAGCGCGGTGCCGAGCAGCGCGAACCCGGCGGTGGCCAGGGCGACCAGCGGCAGCGACCGGCCACCGGTGCGGGTGGGCCCGGCCGCCGCGGCCCGGGGCCAGCAGACCGCGACCGTCCCGACCCAGCCGAGCAGCGCCGTCCCGGCCAGCAGTACGCCGGCCGGACCGGCCGGGATCGCGAGCCGGAGGGTGAGCAGCAGGACCACGGTCAGCGTCAGCGCGGTCCGCCGCCAGGCCAGCCGGGTCCGCTCCGGTTGCAGCCCGGGATCACGCGCCCCGGCGGGTGGTCCCGCCGGCCCGGCCGCGCCGGCCCGCCCCGGCGGCCGCGGCGGGTCGGGAGTTGGTCCGTTCGCGGTCACGGCTCGCCGACGACCCGGGCCAGCACCGCCACCACCAGCAGCACCGCCCCGAGGCCGATGGTCAGGGCGAGCACCGCCGGGAAGCGGGAGGCGGGCAGCTCCTCGCCGAGCCGGATGGCCCGCTCGGTCCGGGTCCAGTGGTCGAGGGCGTGGACGGCGACCGCGCCGCCGAGCAGCAGCAGCGCGACGGCGATCAGCTCCCGCAGGTGCGTCAGCGGCAGGGGCGGCAGGAACTGCGCGGCGGCCAGCCCGCCGGCCACCAGCGCCAGCCCGGTACGCAGCCAGGCCAGGAAGGTCCGCTCGTTGGCCAGCGAGAAGCGGTAGTCCGGGGTCCTGCCGACGGCCCGCAGCTCCCGCGGGTCGAACCACTGCCTGATCGACTGCCACACGCTCCCGATTATCGGTTGGCGACGGGCCTAACCTGGGCAGGTGACGGATCTTGATGTGACGACCCTGCGGATTGCGTACGACAACCAACTGCGCGCCGTGGTCCCCGACCCGCTGCCGGCCGGGGTGACGGTGGAGCGCGACGGCCCGCTGGTGCGGCTCCTCGGCCTCGACCGCGGTGGCTTCCTCACCTACCGGGACCTGGCTGGATTGACCGGCGCCGCGCTGGACGAGCTGATCGCCCGCCAGGTGGAGATCTTCCGGCGCCGGGGCGAACAGGTGGAGTGGAAGCTGCACGGCCACGACGAGCCCGCCGACCTGCCGGACCGGCTGCGCGCGGCCGGCTTCGAGCCGGAGGAGCTGGAGACCGTGGTGATCGGTCCGGTCGCGCCGCTCGCGGCGGCGCTTCCGGTGCTGCCCGAGGGCGTATGCCTGCGGGAGGTGACCACCCGGGCCGACCTGGACCGGATCGTGGCGATGGAGGAGGAGGTCTGGCAGGCCGACCGGAGTCACCTCGCCGACGGGCTGCAGAAGGAGATCGCCACCGACCCGCAGTCGATCACCGTTGTGGTGGCGGAGGCGGAGGGGACGGTGGTCTGCGCGGGCTGGGTGCGGTACGTGCCGGACACCGGCTTCGCCACCCTGTGGGGCGGCTCGACGCTGCCGAAGTGGCGCGGGCGGGGCATCTACCGGGCGCTGGTCAGCTACCGGGCCCGGCTGGCCGACCAGCGTGGCCGCACGCTGTTGCAGGTGGACGCCTCGCCGGACAGCCGGCCGATCCTGGAGCGACTCGGCTTCGTCCCGGTCACCACCACCAGGCCCTACGTCTACACTCCGTGATCATGCAGCAGCGGTTGACGGCCGAGGAACTTCTCACCCTCAAGACGGGCGCGTTCGGCGCGGTCTTCCTGGTCTCGAACGCCGATCCCGGCATGCTGGCGCTGTTCCGGGAGAGCTTCGCCGCCTCCGGGGCGATGTCGGACGCCAGCGGCGTGGTGAAGGAGGCGCTGACCACCGGCCCGTTGCCGAAGCTGCCCCGGGACTCGGCGATGGAGATCGAGGCGGTGGTGCTGCCGGCGCTGGGCCGGGCGGTCGGGATCCTGGGTGCGAAGTCCCCGCAGGACGTGCCGGTCTACCGGTCGGTGGTGCTGGCCGCCGCCGAGCGGGTGGCCCGGGCGCACCGGGGCGTCCAGCCGGCCGAGGCGGCGATCATCGACCGGATCAGGGATGCGCTGGGCGGCCCGGCCTGAGCGGGCCGGCGACGGCCGGCGCCGGTGACCAGAGCGCCCGGACGGCGGCCCGGACGCAGCGGTCACGGATCCGGCCGCAGGCGCAGCGGTACGTCCCGGGCAGCGCCCGCCGGCAGGGCAGGGTAACCGCCGCACCCGGCGCCAACCGGCGCTGTCCTGACATGTCGGATACCTCCCGATCCGATAGCTTACCGAGGTCCGGGCGGTCCGTGAGCTGTGTCACTCTGAGTGGCCGGGGAGCGGATGCTACTGGCAGGTAACATGGCGTCGTGGGAAACCGCACAGCAGCCTGCGGTTGACCGGCGTCACCCGACGCGCGAGGCTGCGCCCCAGACCGGGCGAGCGATCGCTACACCAAACAGGAGGGTCGTCGAAGCGCGATGAACATCGTCGTACTCGTCAAGCAGGTGCCCGACTCGGGCGCGGACCGCAACCTGCGTACTGACGACAACACCGTCGACCGCGGTTCGGCGAACAACGTCATCAACGAGATGGACGAGTACGCCATCGAAGAGGCGTTGAAGATCAAGGAGGCGCACGGCGGCGAGGTCACCATCCTGACCATGGGTCCGGACCGGGCGACCGAGTCGATCCGCAAGGCCCTCTCCATGGGCCCGGACAAGGCCGTTCACGTGGTCGACGACGCGCTGCACGGGTCCTGCGCCGTGGCGACCTCGAAGGTGCTCGCCGCCGCGCTCGGCACCCTCAACGCCGACCTGGTCATCTGCGGCGCCGAGTCGACCGACGGCCGGGTCCAGGTTCTGCCGCACATGATCGCTGAGCGGCTCGGCGTGGCGGCGCTCACCGGCGCCCGCAAGCTCACCGTCGACGGCGGCACGCTGACCGTCGAGCGGCAGACCGAGGAGGGCTACGAGGTGGTCACCGCCTCGACCCCGGCCGTGGTCTCCGTCTGGGACACCATCAACGAGCCGCGCTACCCGTCCTTCAAGGGCATCATGGCGGCCAAGAAGAAGCCGGTGCAGACGCTCTCCCTGGGTGACCTCGGGGTCGCCCCGGCCGAGGTGGGCTTCGACGGCGCGACCAGCGCCGTGCTGGAGCACAGCAAGCGGCCGCCGCGCTCCGGCGGCGCCAAGATCACCGACGAGGGCGACGGCGGCGTGAAGCTGGTCGAGTTCCTCGCCACCGAGAAGTTCGTGTGAGGGGTCCGGACATGTCTGAGGTTCTCGTCGTCGTCGAAGCCACCCGGGAGTTCGGCGTCAAGAAGGTCACCCTGGAGATGCTCACCCTCGCCCGCGAGCTGGGCACGCCCGGCGCGGTGGTGCTCGGCGGCGCCGGCGCGGCCGAGGCGCTGAGCGCCAAGCTGGGCGAGTACGGCGCGGAGAAGATCTACGCCGCGGAGAGCGAGGAGATCGACGGCTACCTGGTGGCCCCCAAGGCCACCGTGCTGGCCGAGCTGGTCAAGCGGGTGCAGCCGGCCGCCGTGCTGCTCGCCTCCAGCCAGGAGGGCAAGGAGATCGCCGCCCGGCTGGCGGTCAAGCTGGACAACGGCATCCTGACCGACGTGGTCGCGCTGGACGCCGACGGCACCGCCACCCAGGTGGCCTTCGCCGGCTCCACCATCGTCAAGTCCAAGGTCACCCGGGGCCTGCCGCTGGTCACCCTCCGGCCGAACTCGGTCAACCCGGTGCCGGCCGCCGCCACCCCGGCGGTCGAGCAGCTCACCGTCGCCGTGACCGACACCGACAAGCTGGCCAAGGTGGTCGACCGGGTCGCCGAGCAGAAGGGCTCCCGGCCGGAGCTGACCGAGGCCTCCGTCGTCGTCTCCGGCGGCCGGGGCGTCGGCAACGCCGACAACTTCAAGCTGGTCGAGGAGCTGGCCGACCTGCTCGGCGGCGCGGTCGGCGCGTCCCGGGCCGCGGTGGACTCCGGCTTCTACCCGCACCAGTTCCAGGTGGGCCAGACCGGCAAGACCGTCTCCCCGCAGCTCTACATCGCGCTCGGCATCTCCGGCGCCATCCAGCACCGGGCCGGCATGCAGACCTCGAAGACCATCGTCGCGGTCAACAAGGACGGCGAGGCGCCGATCTTCGAGCTGGCCGACTTCGGCGTGGTGGGCGACCTGTTCAAGGTGGTCCCGCAGGCCGCGGAGGAGATCCGCAAGCGCAAGTGAGCTGACCCTCCACCGACGAGAGGCCGGGACCGCACGCCGCGGTCCCGGCCTTTTCGCGTCGTACGCCGCCGCGCGGTCGGCCCGGCCGGCCCGCTCCGCTCGGGATGACGACCTCGCCGCTGGCTTCGCCCCGACGAGGTGCCCGGGAACCGCCCGCGGTCGAGGCGGAACTGCGACCATCGGGAAGCACCCCGCGCACGCCCGGCCGCCGACCCGTCCAGAAGGAGCGCGACATGCCGGCCCCCAGGCCCGAGGGTGACCACCACGCCCTGGCCGCGCACGAGGTCGTGCTGCTGCTGGGGACGGACACCGAGCGCGGGCTGACCGACGCGGAGGCGACGGACCGGCTCGGGCGGTTCGGCCCGAACCTGCTGCCCCGGACCGCCGAGGTCGGGGTGTTCCGCCGGTTGCTGCGGCAGTTCCACAATCCGCTGGTCTACGTGCTGCTCGGCGCGGGCGTGGTCACCCTGCTGCTCGGCGAGTACGTCGACTCCGCCGTGATCTTCGGGGTCGTGGCGGTCAACGCGGTCGTCGGGTTCCTCCAGGAGTCCCGGGCCGAGGCGGCGCTCGACGCGTTGCGGGCGATGGTGCGTACCGAGGCGCGGGTGCTGCGCGACGGTCGGCAGCGGCGGGTGCCCTCGGCGGACCTGGTCCCCGGCGACCTGGTGCTGGCGGAGGCGGGCGAGAAGGTCCCGGCCGACCTGCGCCTGGTGCACGCCGCCGAGTTGCGGGCGGACGAGTCGGCGCTGACCGGCGAGTCGCTGCCGGTCCGCAAGGACGAGCTGGTCGTACCGGTCGAGACGCCGGTGGCCGACCGTCGCAACCTGCTCTACTCCGGCACCCTGCTCACCGGCGGGTCGGCGGTGGGTGTGGTGGTCGCCACCGGGGCGGAGACCGAACTGGGCCGGATCCACCGGCTGGTGGGCGGCGCCCAGGTGCTGGACACCCCGTTGACGCTGAAGCTGGCCCGGTTCAGCCGGCTGCTCACCGTGGCGATCCTGCTGCTGGCCGCGGCGACCTTCGGGGTCGGCCTGCTGCGCGGTCAGGACGCCGCCGAGACCTTCACCGCGGCGGTCGCGCTGGCCGTCGGCGCGATCCCGGAGGGGCTGCCCGCCGCGGTGACGATCACCCTCGCCATCGGGGTGTCCCGGATGGCCCGCCGCCGGGCCGTGATCCGGCGCCTGCCGGCGGTGGAGACGCTGGGCAGCACGACGGTGATCTGCACCGACAAGACCGGCACCCTGACCGAGAACCAGATGACGGTCCAGCTGCTCTGGACGCCGCGGGGCCGCTACCAGGTCAGTGGCTCCGGCTACACCCCCGTCGGCGAGATCCGGGACGCCGAGGGCGGTCCGGCCCCGATCGGGGAGGGGACGTTGCACTGGTCGCTGCTGGCCGGCGTGGCGTGCAACGACGCCCGGCTGGACGAGCGGGACGGCCGGTGGGCGGTGCTGGGCGACCCGACCGAGGGGGCCATGCTGGTGGTGGGCGCCAAGGTCGGGCTGACCGGGCAACGGGTCGCCGAGGAACTGCCGCGGGTGGCCGCCGTCCCGTTCACCTCCGAGCGGCAGTTCATGGCCACCCTGCACGACCGGCGCGAGGGTGGGCGGGTGGTGCTGGTCAAGGGGGCGGTCGAGCGGGTGGTCGAGTGGTCCTCCGCGACGCTGCGCGACGACGGCTCGACCGGCCCGCTCGACGCCGCGTCGGTGCTGGCCGCCGCGCACGAGCTGGCCACCGAGGGGCTACGGGTGCTGGCCACCGCGATGCGGCCGGTCGGCCCCGACGACGCGCTGGTGGAGGAGGAACTGCCCGGCACCCTTGTCTTCACCGGGCTGCACGCGATGCTCGATCCGCCCCGGGCCGCCGCCGCGGCCGCCGTCCGGGTGTGCCAGCGGGCCGGCATCGCGGTGAAAATGATCACCGGGGACCATCGCGCCACCGCGACCGCCATCGCCGGCCGCCTCGGCCTGCTCCGTGGCGCCCCCGGCCCGGGTGACGTGCTCACCAGCGCGGAGCTGGCGGCGCTGCCTCCGGCGGAGCTGCCGGCCGCGGTACGGCAGGCGTCGGTCTTCGCCCGGGTCTCGCCCGAGCAGAAGCTGCGGCTGGTGGAGGCGTTACAGGCCGGCGGCCAGGTGGTGGCGATGACCGGCGACGGGGTCAACGACGCCCCCGCGTTGCGGCAGGCCAACATCGGGGTGGCCATGGGGCGCAGCGGCACCGAGGTGGCCAAGGAGGCCGCCGACATCGTGCTCACCGACGACGACTTCGCCACCATCGAGTCGGCGGTCGAGGAGGGGCGGGGCGTCTTCGCCAACCTGACCAAGTTCATCACCTGGACCCTGCCCACCAACACCGCCGAGGGCATGGTCATCCTGGTCGCGGTCGTCCTCGGCACGGTGCTGCCGATCCTGCCCAGCCAGATCCTCTGGATCAACATGACCACCGCCGTGGCGCTCGGGCTGACGCTCGCCTTCGAGCCGAAGGAACCCGGGACGATGGACCGGCCGCCGCGCGACCCCGACCAGGCGTTGCTGACCAGCGCGCTGGTGGTCCGCATCCTGCTGGTCTCCGCGCTGCTGGTGGTCGGGGCGTGGGGGCTGTTCGAGTGGGAGCTGAGCGCCGGGTCGGAGCTGGCGCAGGCGCGCACCGCGGCGGTGAACCTGTTCGTCACCGTGATGGCCTTCTACCTGTTCAGCTGCCGGTCGCTGACCAGGTCGCCGTGGCGGTTGGGCCTGTTCAGCAACCGCTGGCTGATCCTCGGCGTGCTGGTGCAGGCGCTCGGTCAACTGGCCCTGACCTATCTGCCGGTGCTGAACGACCTGTTCCGGACGGCCCCGATCAGCGGGACGGCGTGGCTGCGGATCTTCGGCGTCGCCGTGCTGGTCGCCGCCGTCGTCGCGCTCGACAAGCGGTTCGGCTGGTTCGGCCGAGGGTCGGGGTGAGCCGACCGGAGACTCCGGCGGGGAGCTGATCGGCGGGCCGGGGAGCTGAGCCGGCCCGCCGATCAGCCCGTCAGGGCGCCCCTCAACAGGCTCTCGCCGGAGTGGCGGCGTTGTCGTCGTACGCCTCCGCGGAAACGTCGACAACTGAGTATGCCTGAAGGTCGACGTTCGGTGGCAACGGGAGCAACTCGTCCGTCGCGTCGCCCAGCCCGCCGCCCGGGAACATCTCCCTGGTCCCTGGGGCGACGAGGCCGACCTCGAAGTGCCCCGGGGACGTCCGGGGATTCACCACGTGCAGGTGCGGCCGCCCGGCCGGCGGTCGCGGTCCGGGGCGGCGGGTGAGCCGGGGCGGGGAGCGCCCGCCCCCTGCCCCGGTCCCGGCCGGCCTCCGGCGTCCGGGCGATCCGCCGGCGGTCGTAGGCTGAGTCGTGATGGCTTACCTGGATCACGCCGCGACCACGCCGATGCTCGACGAGGCGCTGGAGGCGTACGTCGCCACCGCCCGCGAGGTCGGCAACGCGTCCTCCCTGCACGCGGCGGGGCGTCGCGCCCGCCGGCGGGTGGAGGAGTCGAGGGAGCGGGTGGCCGCCGCGCTCGGTGCCCGGCCCTCCGAGGTGATCTTCACCGGTGGGGGCACGGAGAGCGACAACCTCGCGGTCAAGGGCGTCTTCTGGGCCCGTCGGGGCGCCGACGCGCGGCGGACCCGGGTGGTCTCCAGCGCGGTCGAACACCACGCGGTGCTCGACGCGGTCGACTGGCTCGCCGGGCACGAGGGCGCCGACGTGGGTTGGCTGCCGGTCGACGACGCCGGCCGGCTCGTCCCCGACGCGCTCCGCGCCGAACTGGCCGAGCACGGCGACCGGGTGGCCGTGGTCACCGCCATGTGGGCCAACAACGAGGTCGGCACCGTGCAGCCGGTCAGCGACCTGGCCGTGGTCGCCGCCGAGTACGGGGTGCCGTTCCACACCGACGCGGTCCAGGCGGTCGGCCAGGTGCCGGTCGACTTCTCCGCCAGCGGGGTCGCCGCGCTCACCGTCACCGGGCACAAGCTCGGCGGGCCGGCCGGGGTGGGCGCCCTGCTGCTGGCCCGGGACGTACCGGCCACCCCGCTGCTGCACGGCGGCGGCCAGGAGCGGGACGTCCGCTCCGGCACCCTGGACACCGCGGGCATCGTGGCCTTCGCGGTCGCCGTGGAGGCGGCGGTGAAGGGCCAGCAGGAGTACGCCGCCCGGGTGGCCGCTCTCCGCGACGACCTGGTCGAGCGGGTCCGGCAGGCGGTACCCGAGGTGATCTTCAACGGTGACCCGGTCGACCGGCTGGCCGGCAACGCGCACTTCTCCTTCCCCGGCTGCGAGGGCGACGCCCTGCTGCTCCTGCTGGACGCCCAGGGCATCGCCTGCTCGACCGGGTCGGCCTGCTCGGCCGGAGTGGCCCAGCCCTCGCACGTGCTGCTGGCCATGGGCGCCGACGACGACCGGGCCCGCTCCTCGCTGCGCTTCACCCTCGGCCACACCAGCACCCCGGCGGACGTCGACGCCCTGATCGCGGCCCTTCCCGCCGCCGTCGACCGCGCCCGCCGTGCCGCCGCCCTCCGCACCCCCCGCTGACCCACACGCCCTCACCCACGCCTGCGGCGTCGCCCCGTGCTGCCCCGGTCCCGCCCCGCGCTGCCCCGGTCCCGCCGCCCGCTGCCCGGTCCCGCCCCGCATCGCCCCGGTCCCGCCCCGCCCCGGTCCCGCCCCGCGCTGTCCCCGTCCCGCCCCGCGATCCCGACTTTTCGGTCCCTCGTTCGCGGTGTTGTTCATACCTGTTTGGCTGGGCGGCACGTGCGAGATCGCGGCCGACCGCGGCGGCCGGGCCGGGGAGCCGGGTGGGGGTGGGGATAGGCTCGGTGGGGTGAAGGGAGTGGGCTGGTGAGGGTGTTGGCGGCGATGTCCGGCGGGGTCGACTCGGCGGTCGCGGCGGCGCGCGCCGTGGCGGCGGGGCACGACGTGACCGGCGTGCACCTGGCGCTGGCCCGGAACCCGCAGACCTACCGCACCGGGGCGCGCGGCTGCTGCACCCTGGAGGACTCCCGGGACGCCCGGCGGGCCGCCGACGTGATCGGCATCCCGTTCTACGTCTGGGACATGGCCGACCGGTTCCACTCCGACGTGGTGGACGACTTCGTCGCCGAGTACGCCGCCGGACGTACCCCGAACCCCTGCCTGCGCTGCAACGAGAAGATCAAGTTTGCCGCGGTGCTGGACCGGGCCGTGGCCCTGGGCTTCGACGCGGTGGTCACCGGCCACCACGCCCGGCTCGGTGCGGACGGGCTGCTGCGCCGCAGCGTCGACCTGGCCAAGGACCAGTCGTACGTGCTCGCGGTGCTCACCCGCGAGCAGCTGGACCGGTCGATCTTCCCGCTCGGCGACTCCACCAAGGCGCAGGTCCGCGAGGAGGCCGCGCGACGGGGGCTGGCGGTCGCCGACAAGCCCGACTCGCACGACATCTGCTTCATCGCCGACGGCGACACCCGCGGCTTCCTCGCCCAGCGGCTCGGCGAGGCCCCCGGCGAGGTGGTCGACGCGACCACCGGCGCGGTGATCGGCAGCCACACCGGGGCGTACGCGTACACGGTCGGCCAGCGGCGGGGGCTGCACCTGGACCGCCCGGCCCCGGACGGCCGCCCGCGCTACGTGCTCTCCATCACCCCGAAGACCAACACGGTGACCGTCGGCCCGGCCGAGGCGCTGGAGGTCACCCGGGTGCGCGCCGAGCGTCCGGTGTGGACCGGCGGCCCGCGTCCCGAGACGCCGGTGGAGTGCGAGGTGCAGCTGCGGGCGCACGGCGACGTGGTGCCCGCCACGGTGACCCTGGACGGCGACACGCTCCGGGCCGAGCTGCGCCGGCCGGTCCGCGGCGTGGCGGCCGGGCAGGCCGTGGTGGCGTACCGGCCGGATCCGGCCGGCGACGTCGTCCTCGGCTCCGCCACCATCGCCGGCTGACCGCACCGTGCACACCCGCGACCGGCTGGGTAGTTCCACCCGACGCCCGCACCGGCGGGGTGGCCGGCGGCGACGTGCCGAGGCCCGCGTACCGGATAGTCTTCGGCCGTGACAGACCAGGCATGGCCGTGGCCGGCCGGCGCGGCGACCGGAATCGGCTCGCTACCCGGCACCGACATCGCCGAGGCGCAGCGGATCGTCCTCGGTGAGCTTCCCGCCCTGCCGCACCTCGCCGAGCTGCCGGCGCGCGGCCCCGGGGCCGACCTGATCGGCCGGACCGCCGGGCTGCTGGTCGAGCTGCCGGTCGAGCTCTACGCCGCCCGCTGGCGGATCGCGCTCCGTCCCGGCCGGGACCTGCGCCGGGCCCGCGACCTGATGGAACGCGACCTCGACCAGCTCGCCGAGCAGGCCGAGGAGTACGCCGGACCGGTGAAGGTGCAGGCCGGTGGGCCGTTCACCCTGGCCGCCGCGCTGGAGCTGCCGATCGGTGGCCGGATGCTCGGCGACCCCGGTGCGGTGCGCGACCTCACCGGGTCCCTCGCCGAGGGGATCCGCGGGCACGTCGCGGCGGTCACCCGCCGGCTGCCGCGCGCGTCCGTGCTGCTCCAGCTGGACGAGCCGTCGCTGCCGGCCGTGCTGGCCGGGCGGGTGCCCACGGAGAGTGGCTTCGGCACCCACCGGGCGGTGGAGTCCGGCGACGCGGCCGCCCTGCTGCGGACGGTGGTCGAGGCGGCCGGGGTGCCGACCGTGGTGCACTGCTGCGCCCCCGACGTGCCGCTGGAGCTGATCCGCTCGGCCGGGGCGGCCGCGGTGGCGCTCGACCTGAGCCTGGTCACCGAGCTGGATCCGTTGGGCGAGGCGGTCGACGCCGGGCTCGGCCTGCTGGCCGGCGCCGCGCCCACCCGGCCGCCGTCGACCGGCCGCGCACCCACCTCGGCCGAGGTCGCCGACCGGGTACGCCAGCTCTGGGACCGCCTCGGCTTCCCCCGCCGCCGGCTCGCCGAGCAGGTCGTGGTGACCCCGGCCTGCGGGCTCGCCGCCGCGCCGCCGCAGTACGCCCGCGCCGTGCTGGCCGCCTGCCGGGACGCGGGCCGGCGGCTCGCCGAGGACTGACGTTTTCCGTCGTACCCGTTGGGCAGGATGACGGGCATGATTGGACAGCTGCGCACAACGGTGATCGACTGTCCCGACCCGCGGGCCCTGGCCGGGTTCTACGCCGAACTGCTCGGCCTGCCGCTGATCGAGGAGAACTCCGACGACGACTGGGTGGTCCTCGGCGGCCGGCCAGGGCACCAGCCGAGGTTGGCGTTCCAGAAGGCGACCAACCTGCGTCCGCCGTCCTGGCCGGATCCGGAGCGGCCCCAGCAGTTCCACCTCGACGTCACGGTGGACGACATCGGGACCGCCGAGAAGGCGGCGCTCGCGCTGGGCGCCCGGCGGCTGCCCGGTGAGGGCGAGGGCTTCCGGGTCTACGCGGATCCGGCCGGCCATCCGTTCTGCCTCTGCTGGGACTGACCCGGGCGCACCGGCTCGGGTCGGCGCCGGCTGTGATGACGCCGGCTCGGTCGGCACCGGCTCGGGTCGGCGCCGGCTCCCGCGACCGCACGGGCCGCCGGCGCCGTTCTCACCGTGCACCCCGCCGCTGGCGGGGTGCGGCGGGTGTGGCGGGCGCCGGGCATGATCGCGGGTGTGATCGACTCCTCGCTCCAGCGGGCCGCCGGTTCGCTCTTCGGCCTCGCCTACGGTGACGCACTCGGCCGGCCGACCGAGTTCCTGACCGTCGCCGAGATCGTCCGCCGGTACGGCCCGGCCGGCCCCCGGGACCTCGTCGGTGACCCGGTGCTGGTCACCGACGACACCCAGATGGCGCTGGCGGTCGGCTGGGCGTTGCACGACGCTCCGGCGTGGACGCCGGAGGCGGTCGAGCCGCTGCTGCGCCGCCGCTTCCTGGACTGGGCGGTCAGCCCCGACAACAACCGGGTCCCGGGCGTGACCTGCCTGCGGGCCTGCGCCGAGCTGGACCGGGGGCTGCGGTGGCAGGAGGCGACCGTGGCCGATTCCAAGGGCTGCGGCGCGAACATGCGGGTCACCCCGGTCGGGCTGCTCGACGTCGACCTCGACGTCCTCGCCGGGCTGGCCCAGCTCCAGGCCGGCCTGACCCACGGTCACCCGACCGGCCTGGCGGCCAGCGAGCTGACCGCGTACGCGGTACGGCTGCTGCGCGAGGGCGCCGCGCTGGCCGCGCTGCCCGGGCTGCTCACCGACCGGGCCCGGGAGCAGCGCCGTACGTACCGGGCGGACTGGCTCGGCGACCTCTGGCAGCGCCCGGGCACGGCGGCGACCCCGGTCGACTTCATCGCCCAGGGCTGGGACGAGTGCCGCGCGGCGCTGGACCGGCTGGCCGCCGCGCTGGCCGGCCCGGACGACGGCGGCGACCCGTGCCGGCACACCGGCGAGGGCTGGGTGGCCGAGGAGGCGCTGGCCACGGCCCTGTACTGCGCCATCCGGCACGCCGACGACCCGGTCGGCGCCCTGGCCCGCGGTGCCACCACGGCCGGTGACTCCGATTCGATCGCCGCCCTGGCCGGCGCCTTCGTCGGCGCGGCCGCCGGCATGCCCGCCTGGCCCGCCGACTGGGCCACCCGCATCGAGTACGCCGATCAACTCGCCACCCTCGCCACCCCCCACCCCTGACCCTCCCGCCGTCCCCACCCCTTCCCCACGCCCGCAACCGATGGTCAGGGGGTGGGGAGGTGGGGGAGGGTGCGGAGGTGGCGCCAGAGGGTGGGGTCGCAGGGGCCGGCCCGGTCCTGAAAGGCCGGTAGGGGAACCGGGATCGGGTCGCCGATGTCGAGGTAGCTGTCGTGGTCGGCGTCCGGGTCCCAGTCCCGGGTCGGGATCCGGATGTGGTCGTCCCGGTCGCTCTTGTCCTGGCTGGTGATCTTCAGCACCTCGGCCGACCGGCCGTCGGCATGCAGCACGAGGCAGGGGCGCACCTTGGAGCCGGTGCCGTCGGCGTACGGGACGTCGGCCCACCAGATCTCGCCCGGCCGGGGCGTGCCGGCGGGTGCCCGGCCGGCGCCACGGGGTCGGGGCGGGGCGGTGGACCGACCCGGGGACCGCGGCGGGGCACCCCGACCGGGCCGGGCACCGGGACGCTCCGGACGACGCCGGTCGCCGGGGCGGCCCCGGTCGCCGGGACTGCCCGGCCCACCCCGGGCACCGGAGCCCTCGCCGGCGCTCCGGCGGCCGGCCGGGGCGCGGCGGCCCGAGCGCCGGCGCAGCTCACTCCAGCCCCAACCCGCCGAGACGGCGAGCACGATCGCCGCCGCCCAGAGCAGCCACTCCGGCATCCGTACCCCTGCCTCTCGCCGGTCCGGCGCGCGCGACCTCGTCCGGCGGCGGCGCGTCCACCGTCCGGCGATCCTCGCACGGTCGGGCCGGTGCCGCCGGAAGCCCCGGCCGGCCGAGCCGGCGCGGAGGCCACGATCGACTCGGGTTGCGGCAGGTTGGGCTTTCGGCCGGCCGGGACACTGGGACGTGCCGTGCCGTCCGTCGAGTCGATCACGAACCCGGCCCGGGT
This sequence comes from Micromonospora sp. R311, assembly GCF_056780015.1. Taxonomy (NCBI): domain Bacteria; kingdom Bacillati; phylum Actinomycetota; class Actinomycetes; order Micromonosporales; family Micromonosporaceae; genus Micromonospora; species Micromonospora sp. R311. Next base: position 175,766 of record NZ_JBSWCE010000009.1, on the reverse strand, counting down.
CGCGTGCCGGGCGCGGCGGGTGGGCGGCGGATTGTCCCACCCGCCGGATACCGTGCGGGGATAGCGTGATCAGGGAGGTCGCACGACGTGTCCAAGAGCGGCAACGTGTCCGGGCGGGGCAGCGTGTCCAACAGCGGCGACGTGTCGGAGACCGACGACGGGTTCGGAGGGGGCGCCGTGTCCGAGGATGCCGTCCCGCAGCAGGTGAGCCCGGCGCAGGAGGCGGCGGCGGGTGGTGAGCCGACCCCGGAGGCCCGGGAGCGCCACGCCACGCTGAGCCGTGAGCTGACCGAGCACCAGTACCGCTACTACGTGCTGGATGCTCCCACGATCACCGACGCCGAGTTCGACCGGCAGTTGCGCGAGCTGGAGGCGCTGGAGGAGCGGTTCCCGGCGCTTCGGACGCCCGACTCGCCGACCCAGCGGGTGGGCGGCACCTTCTCCACCGACTTCACCCCGGTCGCCCACGCGGAGCGGATGCTCTCGCTGGACAACGCCTTCGCCGACGAGGAGCTGGCGGCCTGGGCCGAGCGGGTCGAACGGGACGCCGGCGGCCCGGTGCCCTACCTCTGCGAGCTCAAGGTCGACGGCCTGGCCATCAACCTCACCTACGAGCGGGGCCGGCTGGTCCGGGCGGCGACCCGCGGCGACGGCCGCACCGGCGAGGACGTCACCGCCAACGTGCGCAGCATCCGCGACGTGCCGAGCCAGCTGACGCCGTCGGCCGAGTTCCCCGAGGTGCCCGAGTTCCTCGAGGTCCGCGGCGAGATCTACTTCCCGGTGGCGGCCTTCGCCGACCTCAACGCCGGGCTCGTCGAGCAGGGCAAGGCGCCGTTCGCCAACCCGCGCAACGCCGCCGCCGGCAGCCTCCGGCAGAAGGACCCCCGGATCACCGCGTCCCGCCCGCTGCGCCTGGTGGTGCACGGCATCGGCGCCCGCCGCGGCTTCCAGCCGACGGCACAGTCCGAGTCGTACGCGGCGCTGAAGGCCTGGGGCCTGCCGACCAGCGACCGGTGGCGGGTGGTGCCCGACCTGGCCGGCGTCGCTGAATACATCGCCTACTACGCCGAGCACCGGCACGACGTCGAGCACGAGATCGACGGCGTGGTGGTCAAGGTCGACCCGGTCTCCATCCAGGGCCGGCTCGGCTCCACCAGCCGCGCGCCGCGCTGGGCGATCGCCTTCAAGTACCCGCCGGAGGAGGTGACCACCAAGCTGCTCGACATTGACGTCAACGTCGGCCGTACCGGCCGGGTGACCCCGTTCGCGGTGCTCGAGCCGGTGCGGGTGGCCGGCTCCACGGTGGCGCTGGCCACCCTGCACAACGCCCGGGAGGTCGAGCGCAAGGGCGTGCTGATCGGCGACACGGTGGTGCTGCGCAAGGCCGGCGACGTGATCCCGGAGGTGCTCGGCCCGGTGGTCGACCTGCGCCCCGCCGACGCCCGCCCGTTCGTCATGCCCACCACCTGCCCGGCCTGCGGCACCCCGCTGGCGCCGGCCAAGGAGGGCGACGTCGACATCCGCTGCCCCAACACCCGCAGCTGCCCGGCCCAGTTGCGGGAGCGGGTCTTCCACCTCGCCGGCCGGGGCGCCTTCGACATCGAGGTGCTCGGCTACAAGGGGGCGGCGGCGCTGCTCGACGCGCAGATCATCAGCGACGAGGGCGACCTGTTCCAGCTCGACGCCGACCAGCTGGCCAAGTCGCCGTTCTTCGTCAACAAGGACGGCAGCCTGGGCAGCAACGCCGTGAAGCTGCTCGACAACCTGGCGGTGGCCAAGGAACGCGACCTGTGGCGGGTGCTGGTGGCGCTCTCCATCCGGCACGTCGGGCCCACCGCCGCGCAGGCGCTGGCCCGGCACTTCCGGTCCATCGAGGCGATCGACACCGCCAGCGAGGAGGAGCTCTCCTCGGTCGACGGGGTGGGCCCGACCATCGCCGCCAGCATCCGCGAGTGGTTCGCCGTCGACTGGCACCGCGAGGTGGTCCGCAAGTGGGCCGAGGCCGGGGTACGGATGGCCGAGGAGGCGGTGGACGAGGGCCCGCGCCCGCTGGAGGGGATCACCGTGGTGGTCACCGGCACGCTGGCCGGCTTTTCCCGCGACCAGGCGGCCGAGGCGATCCAGTCCCGCGGCGGGAAGGTGAGCGGCTCGGTCTCCAAGAAGACCGGCTTCGTGGTGGTGGGCGACAACCCGGGCTCCAAGGCCGACAAGGCGGCCAGCCTCAAGGTGCCGATGCTCGACGAGGAGGGCTTCCGGGTGCTGCTCGACGCAGGGCCGGACGCCGCCCGCGAGGTCGCCCGCGTCGAGGGCTGACCGCCACCCGCCCCGGCGGGGCGGTTGCCACCCCCATCGGGACGGATGGGGATCTTGCGGGCACCTGGCCGCGTATACCAACTTAATTACGAGTACGACCGATTCGTGACTGTCGTACCGGGGAACCCGGCACCGAGGGCGTTTCATTGGTGCACGGCGCGTGAACGCGCGCCGCGACGTCGTCCCGGGAGGTGTGATGGAGACCGCCGATCCGCGCAACTCCGTCCCACCTGGACGAGCGGGCCCGTTCTCCGCCTTCGTGGCCGCGGTGCTCGCCCTCGCCGTACTGGTCTCGGCGGGTCCGCTGGCCGCGCTGCCGGAGCGGGTGTCGGGGCTGCCGGCGGCGTTCTGGACGATGGCGGTGCTCGCGGTCGGCTGCGATGCCCGCCCGTTCGTCCCGCCGGGCCGGCGGCAGTCCTCCGCGGTCTTCCCGTCGACCTGCTTCACCTTCGCCATCCTGCTCGGCTGGGGGCTGGGCCCGGCCGTGGCGGTGCAGGCGGTGGCGGTGCTGGCCTCCGGCTGGCGGATGGGGCACGCCCCGTGGCGCACCGCCTTCAACGCCGGCCAGTACGCCTGCGCCCTGGCCGCCGCGTACGGCGTCACCCGGCTCGGCCCGGACGGCATCTTCGAGAGCGGCCGGTTGCACGCGGCCGACGTGGCTGCGGTGGGTGGCGCCACGCTGGCCTGGTTCGTGGTCAACTACGGCCTGGTCAGCGCGGCCGTCCGGCTGCGGTTCGGCGACCGCTGGTGGCCCGCCGCCCGACAGGGCCTGCCGTTCGAGTTGCTGTCCACCGGCTCGCTGCTGCTGCTGGCTCCGGTGCTGGTCGCCGCGGCGCGGGCCAGCGCCGCGCTGATCCCGCTGGTGCTGGTGCCGCTCTTCGCCGTGTACCGGATGGCCCGACTCACCGTCGAGCAGCAGCAGGTGGCCTCCCTCGACCCGCTCACCGGCCTGCCCAACCGCAAGGCGCTGCTGGCCGAGGTCGGCGAACAGGTGCACCGGCACGCCGAGCGGGCGGCGCGTGGCGAGCCGGACGCGCACCTGGCGCTGCTCCTGATCGACCTGGACCGGTTCAAGAACGTCAACGACGCCCTCGGCCACGCGGTGGGGGACCGGCTGCTGGTCGAGGTGAGCGCCCGGCTGACCACGGTGGTCGGCGAGCCGGACATGGTCGCCCGGCTCGGCGGTGACGAGTTCGCCATCGTGATGACCGGGCTCACCGACGTGGGGCAGGCACGGGACCTGGCCGACCGGGTGGTGCGGGCGCTGGCCGAGCCGGTGTCGCTGGACGGGCTGCCGCTGGACGTCGGCGGGTCGATCGGCATCGCCCTCTTCCCCGAGCACGGCGAGGACTTCGCCACGCTCATGCGCCACGCCGACGTGGCGATGTACGACGCGAAGCACCGCAACGACACGGTGGCGGTGTACGCGGCCGAGTCCGACCACAACTCCGCCGAGCGGCTCGGGCTCCTCGCCGACCTGCGCCGGGTGCTGGAGTCCGGCCCGTCCACCGGTGACCCGGCCGGCGTCGGCCCGTCCACCGGTGGCCGGGCCGACGCCGGCCCGGCGGGGCCCGGATCGGCCGTCGGGCCGACCGGGGCGCGCGGCGGCGACGGCGCCACCCTGCCCGCGACCCTGCCCGGCGCCGAGGCGGTGCCAGACGGCACGGCAGTGACCGTGCCCGGCGTGGGGGGGACGCCGGACGACCCGGCGGCGACCGGGCCCGGGCCGACCGCCCGCCGCACGACGGACGGCCGCTCCGCCGGCCGGTGGTGGACCCGGCGCCGGCGGCACCGGCCGGACCCGGCGCACCAGGACGACGAACTGATCGCCCGGATCCTCACCGGCGCGGACCCGATCCGGCGCCGAGGCGGCGCCGACCCTTCGGTCGACCGGCCGCCGCGCGAGCGGGGGGGCGGTGCCTCCACTGCCGATCGGCGACCGGCGGCCGAGACCGGGTGGCCGCAGCGGGAACCGGGAGGCGGGGCGCGGCCCGGCGGCCCGGCGTCGCTGCCGGGCCGCAACGGCGCGGCCCGGCCAACGTCCGGGGCGGCCCAGGCCGCGGCGCCGGCCACCGACGCGGGCGAGATCACCATGTACTACCAGCCACAGATCGCGATCGCCACCGGCGAGGTGGTCGGCGTCGAGGCGCTGCTGCGCTGGCGGCACCCACGGCGGGGCATGGTCGACCCGGAGGAGCTGATCCGGGTGGCCGAGCAGAGCGCGGTGATGCGGCTGCTCACCCGGCGGGTCGTCGACGACGTGGTGGAGCAGCTCGCGAAGTGGTCGGCGGCCGGCATCGGGCTGCGGGCCGCGTTGAACGTCAGCGTCCGGGACCTGCACACCGGGGAGATCGCCGACCAGATCGCCGACCGCCTCGCCCGGTACGGCGTACCGCCGCAGCGGTTGCAACTGGAGATCACCGAGGGCGCCCTGATGGCCGACCCGCGCCGGGTGCTGGCCACCATCGCCCGGCTGCACCGGATCGGGGTGGGCATCGCGCTGGACGACTTCGGCACCGGCTACTCGTCGTTGCAGCACCTGCGCCGGCTGCCGCTCTCCGAGGTCAAGGTCGACCGTTCGTTCGTCCTCGGGATGGCCGAGGACGCCGACGACGCCGCGATCGTCCGGTCGATGATCGAGCTGGCCGGGGCGCTCGGGCTGCGGGTGGTCGCCGAGGGGGTCGAGGACGAGCGGACCTGGCGGATGTTGTACGCGGCCGGCTGCGACGCCGCGCAGGGCTGGTTCTACGCCCGCCCGATGCCGGCCGAGGAACTCGTCGGCTGGCTGGCCCGCTACCGCCCGGTGCGGCCGGTCGGCGGCCCGGACGGTGACCTGCCGCGCCGCCCGACCCGGTGACCCCGCCCGCCGCGCGGACGTCCGACCGGCGGCGGGAGGGGGAGTCGGGGACGCGCCGCCGGGGCGGAACAATAGACTCGCTCCGGTCACCGCGCGTCACGCTCCACCGCCGCGTGGCACACCGCCCGGAGGAAGCAGCACAGTCACGAAGGGGGCACTGATGGCCGCCATCTCCCGCGAGGAGGTCGCGCACCTGGCGCGACTGTCGCGGCTCGCCGTCACGGAGGAGGAGCTGGACACCTTCGCCGGCCAGCTCGACGTGATCCTCCAGGCGGTCGCCCAGGTCGGCGAGGTCGCCGCCGCGGACATTCCGCCGACCTCGCACTCGGTGCCGCTGACCAACGTCCTGCGCGAGGACGTGGTGACGCCGTGCCTGACCCCGGAGGAGGCGCTGTCGGGCGCGCCCGACGCCGAGGAGCAGCGGTTCCGCGTACCGCGGATCCTGGATGAGGATGTGGCGTCATGACCCAGACCGATCTGACCAGAATGACCGCGACGGAGATCGCCGGCCTGGTGGCGGCGGGCGAGACCTCCGCCGTCGAGGTCACCCGGGCCCACCTGGACCGGATCGCCGCGGTCGACGACCGGGTGCACGCCTTCCTGCACGTGGACGCCGAGGGCGCGCTGGCCGCCGCCCGCGCGGTGGACGAGCGCCGCGCCGCGGGCGAGCGGCTCGGCCCGCTGGCCGGGGTGCCGGTCGCGGTCAAGGACGTGCTCACCACCAAGGGCGTGCCGACCACCGTCGGCTCGAAGATCCTGGAGGGCTGGCGCCCGCCGTACGACTCGACGATCGTGCGGCGGCTGCGCGAGGCCGGCACGGTGATGCTCGGCAAGACCAACATGGACGAGTTCGCGATGGGCTCCTCCACGGAATACTCCGCGTACGGCCCGACCCACAACCCGTGGGACCTGAGCCGGATCCCGGGCGGCTCCGGTGGCGGCAGCGCGGCGGCGCTGGCCGCGTACGAGGCGCCGCTGGCGATCGGCTCGGACACCGGCGGCTCGATCCGCCAGCCGGGCGCGGTCACCGGCACCGTCGGGGCGAAGCCGACCTACGGCGGCACCTCCCGTTACGGCCTGGTGGCGTTCTCCTCGTCGCTGGACACCCCCGGCCCGTGTGCCCGTACGGTGCTCGACGCGGCGCTGCTGCACGAGGTGATCGGCGGGCACGACCCGGCCGACTCCACCTCGATCCCGCAGCCGGTGCCGGACGTGGTGGCGGCGGCGAAGCGCGGCGCGACCGGCGACCTGACCGGGGTGAAGCTCGGCATCGTCACCGAGTTCGTCGGCGAGGGCGCCGAGCCGGGCGTCATGGCCGCGTTCCGCGAGTCGGTCGACACGCTCACCAAGCTGGGTGCCGAGATCGTCGAGGTGTCCTGCCCGAACTTCCGGTACGCCCTGCCGGCGTACTACCTGATCGCACCGAGCGAGTGCTCCTCCAACCTGGCCCGGTTCGACGGCGTCCGGTTCGGCCTGCGGGTCGGCGACGACGGCAACCGGTCGCTGGAGGAGGTCATGTCGCTGACCCGGGAGGCCGGTTTCGGCCCCGAGGTCAAGCGCCGGATCATGATCGGCACGTACGCGCTCTCGTCGGGCTACTACGACGCCTACTACGGGCAGGCGCAGAAGGTCCGCACCCTGATCACCCGGGACTTCACCGCCGCCTTCGACAAGGTCGACGCGCTGATCTCGCCGACCACCCCGTTCGTGGCCTTCCCGATCGGGGCGCGCACCTCCGACCCCTACCAGATGTACCTGGCCGACCTGTTCACCATCCCGACCAACCTGTACGGCGGCCCCGGCATCTCGGTGCCGTGCGGACTCTCCGACGGGCTGCCCGTCGGCCTGCAGGTCATGGCCCCGACGATGGCCGACGACCGGATGTACCGGGTCGCCGCCGCGCTGGAGAGCGCCGTCGGCACGTTCACCCCACCGGCACTGTGAGGCAGGAGCACCGATGACGACGACACTGCCCGCGTACGACGAGGTCGTGGCGCGCTACGAACCGGTGATCGGCCTGGAGACCCACGTCGAGCTGGGCACGAACACCAAGATGTTCTGCGGCTGCCCGACCGACTTCGGTGGCGCGCCGAACACCCGGGTGTGCCCGGTCTGCCTGGGCCTGCCCGGCTCGCTGCCGGTGGCCAACAAGGCGGCCATCGAGGCGACCATCCGGATCGGCCTGGCGCTGAACTGCTCCATCGCCGAGTGGTGCCGGTTCGCCCGGAAGAACTACTTCTACCCCGACATGCCGAAGAACTTCCAGATCAGCCAGTACGACGAGCCGCTCTGCGCCGACGGCTACCTGGACGTCGAGGTGAACGGCGAGCTGGTGCGGATCGGCATCGAGCGGGTGCACCTGGAGGAGGACACCGGCAAGACGCTGCACGTCGGCGGCGCCACCGGCCGGATCCACGGCGCCACCGAGTCGCTGGTCGACTACAACCGGGCCGGCATCCCGCTCGTCGAGATCGTCACCAAGCCGGTCGCCGGCACCGGGGCGCTCGCCCCCGAGGTGGCCCGGGCGTACGTCACCGAGCTGCGCGACGTGATCCGCTCGCTGGGCGTCTCCGACGTGCGGATGGAGGAGGGCTCGCTGCGCTGCGACGTCAACACGTCGCTGAACCTGCCCGGCCAGGAGTGGGGCACCCGCACCGAGACCAAGAACGTCAACTCGCTGCGCTCGGTCGAGCGGGCGGTCCGCTCGGAGATGCTGCGGCAGGCCGCCGTCCTCGACGCCGGCGGCCGGATCACCCAGGAGACCCGGCACTTCCACGAGGACACCGGGGACACCACCCCGGGCCGGTCCAAGGAGACCGCGACCGACTACCGGTACTTCCCGGAGCCGGACCTGGTGCCGCTCGCGCCGGACCCGGCCTGGGTCGCCGAGCTCAAGGCCGCCCTGCCGGAGCTGCCCCGGCTGCACCGGCGCCGGCTGCAGGAGCAGTGGGGCCTGTCCGACCTGGACATGCAGTCGGTGCTCAACGCCGGCGCCGTCGAGCTGATCGAGCAGACGGTGGCCGCCGGGGCGAGCCCGGCCGCCGCCCGCAAGTGGTGGCTCGGCGAGCTGTCCCGGCGGGCCAACGAGACCGGCGTGGAGCTGGCCGACGTCGGGGCCACCCCGGCGCAGGTCGCCGAGCTGCAGGGCCTGGTGGACGCCGGCAAGCTCAACGACAAGCTGGCCCGTACCGTGCTGGAGGGCGTGGTCGCGGGCGAGGGCAGCCCGACCGAGATCATGAACAACCGGGGCCTGGAGGTGGTCTCCGACACCGGCGCGCTCACCGCCGCCGTGGACGAGGCGATCGCCGCCAACCCCGACATCGCCGAGAAGGTCCGCAGCGGCAAGGTCGCGGCGGCCGGCGCCCTGGTCGGCGCGGTCATGAAGACCACCCGCGGCCAGGCCGACGCCAAGACCGTCCGCGAGCTGATCCTGTCCCGCCTCGGCGCCCAGGCCTGACCCACCCCGGCCAGCCGGCCAGCGCCACCCCACCCCTCGCGAGGCGTCAACGGCGACGCCTGGATGGAGCCACCGTGAACGACCAGCCGTCCCGCACCGACCTGGAGGTCCTCGACGAGATCCAGCGCCGGGTGCTCTGGCTCGCCACCCGGATCGTCGACGCGGCCAACCACGACCGCGACACCGGCGACGGGGTGAAGGTCGGCGGGCACCAGGCGTCCAGCGCCTCGCTGGTCACCGCGATGACCGCGCTCTGGTTCGCGCACCTGGACGCCGAGGACCGGGTGGCGGTCAAGCCGCACGCCTCGCCGGTGTTCCACGCCATCCAGTACCTGCTGGGCAACCTGGACCGTTCCTACCTGACCCGGCTGCGCGCCCGGGGCGGCCTCCAGTCGTACCCGTCGCGCACGAAGGACCCCGACGAGGTGGACTTCTCCACCGGCTCGGTGGGGCTGGGGGCGGCGGCGCCGCTGTTCGCCGCGGCCACCCGGCGCTACGTCGACGCGCACTTCGGGCCCCGCCCGCGGTCCCGGTTCGTCGCCCTGATCGGCGATGCCGAGCTGGACGAGGGGAACATCTGGGAGGCGGTGGCCGACCCGGCCACCACCGGGCTGGGCAACGTCATGTGGCTGGTCGACTTCAACCGCCAGTCGCTGGACCGGGTGGTGCCCGGGGTGCGGATCAACCAGTGGCGCGGGCAGTTCGAGGCGGCCGGCTGGCACGTGGTCGAGGTGAAGTACGGCCGCCGGCTCGCCGAGGCGTACGCCCGGTCGGGCGGCGAGGCGCTGCGGGCCTGGATCGACGCGATGCCCAACGAGCAGTACCAGTCGCTGTTCGGCCTCGCCGGGCCGGCGCTGCGCAAGCAGTTCCTCGACGGCGCGCCGGACGGGATCGCGGCGTTCATCGCCGACATCCCCGACGAGGAGCTGGGGCCGCTGGTCACCGACCTCGGCGGGCACGACCTGGCGGCGCTGCTCGACGCGTACGCCCAGTGCGACGCGGTCACCGACCGGCCCAGCGTGGTCTTCGCCTACACCGTGAAGGGGTGGGGGCTGCCGATCGCCGGCAACCCGCGCAACCACTCGGCGCTGCTCAGCACCGAGCAGGTCGACGCGCTGCGCGCCGCGCACGGCCTGACCCCGGAGACCGAGTGGGACCGCCTCGACCCGGCGTCCCCGGCCGGCATCCGGGCCGGCGAGCGCCGGGAGGCGCTGTCCCGCGCGCCGCGTGAGCGGGCGCTGGGGGTCACCGTCCCGGAGAGCACCCGGGTACGCGCCAACAAGCCCATCTCCACCCAGGAGGTCTTCGGCCGGGTGCTGGTGGACCTGGCCCGCGACCCGCAGGTCGGCCGCTACCTGGTGACCACCGCCCCGGACGTGGCCACCTCCACGAACCTCGCCGGCTTCATCAACAAGACCGGGGTGTTCGCCCCGACGGAACAGCGCTCCTGGACCGAGGACCGGATGCTGCGCTGGACCGAGAGCCCCGCGGGCCAGCACATCGAGCTGGGCATCTCGGAGATGAACCTGTTCCTGCTGCTCGGCCAGCTCGGCCTCGCCTGGGACCTCTCCGGCCAGCCGCTGCTGCCGGTCGGCACGGTCTACGACCCGTTCGTGCTGCGCGGCCTGGACGCCTTCCTGTACGGCACGTACTCCGGCTCCCGGTTCGTGGTCGCCGGCACCCCGTCCGGGATCACCCTCGCCCCGGAGGGCGGCGCCCACCAGTCCACCATCACCGCCTCGGTGGGCCTGGAACTGCCCGGCGTGACCTTCCTCGAACCGGCGTACGCGACCACCCTGGACTGGCTGCTCTGCGACGCGCTGGGCCAGATCGCCGGCGGGACGACCCCTTCGGCCACCGCGGCCCCGGCCGAGGACGGGGCCTACTACTTCCGGCTCAGCACCCGCCCGATCGACCAGGCGCCCTTCGAGGCGGCCCGGGCCCGGCTGGGCGACGCGGTGCTGCGCCGGCAGGCGGTCGCCGGGGCGTACCGGCTGGTCGACGCGCACCAGGCGTACCCGCACCTGGCGGACGCCCCGGTGGTGCAGCTGGCCGCCTCCGGCGCGGTGCTGCCGGAGGTGCTGGCGGCGGCGGCCGAGCTCGCCGAGGAGGGCATCGCCGCCCACGTGGTGGACGTGACCAGCCTGGACCGGCTCTACCGGGCCTGGCAGCGCACGCTGCGCCAGGGCGTCCGCACGGCCACCGTGCCGAGCGTGCCGGGCGCGCTGCGCACCGCGTTCGCCGACCGCGTGCCGGTGGTGACCGTGCACGACGCCGCCTCGCACGCGATGGCCTGGCTCGGGTCGGCGCTCGGCGCCCCGGCGGTGCCGCTCGGAGTGGACGAGTTCGGCCAGTCCGGCAGCGTCGGAGAGCTGTACGAACTGCACGACCTGCTCCCCGGCAGCATCGTCAACGCCGCTCTCGCCGCTCTCTCCCTGCGCTGATCCGGACCTGGGCCCTGGCTCCGCCCCGTCGGCGGTGGTCCGAGCGCTGGCCGGGCCGCACGACCACCGCACGACGTGCCCACGCCCCGCCGTGCTCACGCTCGGTCGGGCCTGCGTCCGGCCGGGCCTGCGCCGTCGCTCGCCCAGAGTGATGAGACCGTTCGGTAACCGGTGGTTACCGCCAGCCCATCCCAGACCACCCCTCACCGCGCGCTTTGCGCTGCTTCAACCGACGCAACAGTCGGTGACCAGCGTTTCTCGGTGGGCCCGGGTGGAGCGGTCGTCGCACCTCCGTCACGCTATGTGACCTGTGCGTATGGTGAAGCAGAGCAAAGGATCCGGGGTGGTGGGTGTGGTGGTCGGAGGTTGTCACCGTCGGTGACGTTTCCGGCAACCGCGCGAGCCCGCCCGGCATCCTGGCCTCAGCCGGCCCGCGACCGCCCGTCCGGTGCCACCGAGCGTCCCCGGCCGGATCAGCGGGTCGGGGTGGGGGTGACCGGGACCGGGGCGCCCGCCTTCGGGTCCTCCACGATGTGCCGCTCCAGGTTCACCTGGGCCTGGCCGGTGCCGCCCACGGTGATGTCGTCGTACGCCTGGAGCAGTTTGTCCTTGTCGAAGTAGAGCACGCTCATGGTCAGCGGGGTGGGCTTCTCGCCCTCCAGGCCGCGCAGCCCCGCGCCGCCGGTGGAGCCCTGCACCATCAGCTGGGTCGGCATCTTCCCCGCCAGCTCCGGCAGCTTCGACACCTGCCGGTTGTGGGTGTGCCCGGCGAGCACCAGCGGGCAGGTCCCGGAGAGCGGACCCGCGGAGGCCGGGTCGTGCACCAGCGCGATGTCCACCGGCCGCGGCGAGCTGCGTACGGTCGCCGCCAGCTGCTCGCCGACGCCGATGATCTGTTCGGCGACCTGCTTGGTGAGGCCGCTGCCGGCCGGCGAGGTGTTCTTGTCGGGCGTGAAGCGCGGGTCGCCGATGCCGGCGATGGTGAGCCCGGCGACCGTCGTGGTGCTGTTGTTCAGCACGATCGCGTTGGGTTGCCGGGCCACCGCGGCGGCGGTCCGGCCCGAGTCGTGGTTGCCCCGGATGAAGACGTACGGCTTCCGCAAGAGCCCGATCGACCCGACGTAGTTGGCCTCCGGCTCGCTGCCCCAGTCGGTGATGTCACCGGTGTCGATCACCACGTCGATGCCGAACTGCTCCACCACCGTGCGGATCAGCTGCCAGCCGGTCGGGTTGAGGTGCATGTCGGAGACGTGCAGCACCCGGGTGGTGTCGGGCGCGGGCTCGTACACCGGCAGCGCCGACACGGTGGTGTAGAGCTGGCTGACGTTGCCGACGAGCCGCTGGAGCTGTTCGGCGTAGCGGGTGTAGTCGTTGGCGATCCGGCGCGCGTCACCGACGATCGCCGGGGCGTTGACCAGCAGCCCCTCGTAGCGCGGCTCCTCGATCGCCTGCGGGCGTAGGGTGGCCGCGGCGGTGCCGAGGCTGCCGCCGGTGACCAGCAGCGCGAGCGTGCCGGCCCAGGCCGCCCGCCGGGTGTTCCGGAACACCAGCAGGGCGAGCGCCAGGGTGACCAGCACGGCGGAGGCGACGGTACGCAGGCCGAGCCGCATCACCCCCTCACGGACGTCGTCGACGGCGGACTGGCTCGCCCGGTTGATGCTCGCCGGGTCGTCGAGCAGCGCCTGGGTGCGCCCCTGGTCGAGCGCGCCCAGCTCCACGGTCAGGTGGGTCGGTCCGTCGTGGCTGTCCAGCAGCAGCGCGCCCAGCGGCGGGATGTCGACGGTGGTGCTCCCGCTGGCCGCCGGCGCGACCCGCAGGTCGGCGTGGAACGGGCCGATGTCGGTGCTCACCCGCCCGCCGGCGAGCACCCCGATCACCACCCCGACCAGCGTGACCGCCAGCACGGCCAGGGTCACCCCCAGCATGCGCAGCGGGCGACGCCAACTGGTCCGGGTGCCCGGCCGCGCGCCGAACGGCACGTCGGGGACACGGCCGGTCGCCGGGGTCTCCTCGTCCCCGGTCCCGTGCTGCTCGTTCTGCTGCCCGTCCATGAGTTACCGACCTGCCCAGTTGAGGATCTTGACAAACCCGCGTGCTGTCAGCTCCGGCCCGCCCCGCCGTCGGCGAAGACCAGCCGCAGCAGCCGGTCGTCCTCCGGCGCCGGGTCACCCCGCCCGTCGTGGTTGGAGGTGCTCACCCAGAGCGATCCGTCCGGGGCGGCGGCCACCGCGCGGAGCCGGCCGTACCGGTTGGTCAGCAGCTCCCGCGGCTGGCCGAGGACGGTGCCGGTGTCGGTCAGCTCGACCAGCCAGAGCCGCTTGCCGCGCAGGCACCCGGTGACCAGCACCCGGTCCACCGCCGCCATCCCGGAGCAGGACGCGTCCGAGGTCGGCCACTGGACGATCGGGTTGACGAAGCGCTTGTCGTCCTCGCGCCCCTCGACCTGCGGCCACCCGTAGTTGCGGCCCTTGGTGATCTCGTTGATCTCGTCCCAGGTGTTCTGGCCGAACTCGACGGCGTACATCCGCTTGCCGGCGTCCCAGGCCAGGCCCTGCACGTTCCGGTGCCCGAAGGACCAGACGGGGGAGTCGGGGAACGGGTTGCCGGGCGCCGGCTTGCCGTCGGTGGTGATCCGGAGGATCTTGCCGCCGAGCCGCTTCGGATCCTGCGACTGCGGCCGGTCGCCGGCGTCCCCCGTGCTGGCGTAGAGCCGCCCGTCCGGGCCGAAGGCGAGCCCGCCGCCGTTGTGGATGCCGGCCTTGGGGATGCCGGTCAGGATCGGTGTCGGTTCCTCGCCGAGCCGGAGCCGGACGATCCGGTTGTCCCGCTCGGTGGTGTAGTAGACGAAGATTGCCCGGTCCTTGGCGTAGTCGGGGGAGACCGCGATCCCCATCAGGCCGCCCTCGCCGGCCGCGGCGACGTCGGCGATGGTCTGCACCGCGGTGACCTTCAGCCCGTCCGGCCCCGACTCGGGGCCGACCTTGAGGATCCGGGCGGTGTCCCGCTCGGTGACCAGCGCGCCGCCGTCGGGCAGGAAGGCGATGCCCCACGGCACCCGCAGCCCCTTGGCCAGCACGGTGGTGACCACCTGCTGGCCGGCCCCGCCCTGGTTGGCCGAGGCCGAGGGCGTGGGGAGGTTGGGCGGCTCGCCGGCCGGGTCGGGCTCCGGCTCGCCGAAGCTGCAGCCGGTCGCCGCCAGCAGCAGCGCCGCGCACGGCGCCGCGAGGGCCGCCCGGAGGCGGCGGGTGCGAGGGTACGGGGGACGGGCGCTCACCGGCCCAAGGTTAGCCCGCCGACGGCCGGAAACCGGGCCCGACGCCGCGCCGTGCGGGTCAACGGGCCCGAACGGCGAGCAGCGCGACGTCGTCCTCGCGGCTCGGCGCCGCGGCCAGCAGCAGGTCGCAGAGCTCGGCCAGGGGCAGGCCGTGGGTGCCGGCCAGCCGGTCGAGCAGTTCCGCCGTGCCGTGGTCGATGGAGCGGTCCCGGCGTTCCACCAGGCCGTCGGTGTAGAGCAGCAGCGTGTCGCCCGGGGCCATCCCGGTGGTCCGGGTGGTCCGGGGCACCGGCCGGGCCAGGCCGAGCAGCGGCTCCGGCGGGCCGGCGAGCGCCCGGACGCTCCCGTCGGCGCATACCACCAGTGGGGCGGGGTGCCCGGCGTTGCACCAGCTGACCGACCAGCCGCCCGCGTCGTCCCGCCGGAACCGGACCAGGGTGGCGGTGGCGGCGGTGGGGATGCACAGCCCCCGGATCACCCCGTCCAGGTGGGTCATCAGCTCGCCCGGAGCGTCCGGTCGGCCGAAGGCGTTGCCCCGGACCAGGTTGCGCAGCTGCCCCATGGTCGCCGCCGCCTCGATGTCGTGGCCGGCGACGTCCCCGATGGCCGCGACGAGGTCCCCGTCCGGCTGGACGAACGCGTCGTACCAGTCGCCGCCGACCTCCACCCGGTCGGCCGCCGGCTGGTAGCGGGCGGCCAGTTCCAGGTCCCGGGTGGCCGGCAGCTTCGGCAGCATGCTGTGCTGCAGGACGTGGGCGACGTGCCGCTGCTCGCCGTACATCGAGCTGTTGCCGATCGCCTGCCCGGCGCGGCGGCCGACGTCCAGCGCGGTGAGCAGGTCGCCGTCGTCGAAGGCCCGCCGCCCCGGGCCGTTGACCAGGGTGATGCAGCCCAGCACCCGGCCGCGCCCGGCGTCGCTGACCGGCACGCTCAGGTGGGAGGCGAAGCCGGCCCGGGCCGCGATCTCCGGCATCTCCGGCCCGATCGTGCCGCGCCGGACGTCGCCGAGGGTGCCGTCGCTGCCCAGCACCGGCCGGCCGGTACGCAGCACCGCGCGGGTGATCGACTCCGGGGCGAGCCGGGTGCGCATCAGCTCGGCGAAGCGGGCCACGTCCGCCGCGCGGGCCGGGTCCCGGTGGGTGGCGAACACCTCCCGGGGCGTCCCGTCCGGGCCGACCAGGGTCACCAGGCACCAGTCGGCCAGCAGCGGGACCATGGTGTCGCCGAGGCGGCCGAGCGCGGTGGTCAGGTCCAGGGTTCCGGCCAGCGTCTCGCTCAACCCGGCCAGCAGCGCCAACCGGTCGTGCGCCTCCTCCGCCCGCTGCCGGGCCTGCTCGGCGCCGTCGAGCGCGATCCGCAGCCGCAGCTCGGACGAGCAGGCGGCGGCCAGGTCGGCGAGCGTGCGCAGCTGGCCGGGGGTCCAGTCGCGGGGCTTGCTGTCGATGGCGCAGAGCGAGCCGAGGACCCGCCCCTGCAGATCGGTCAGCGGCATCCCGGCGTACGCGACCACGCCCAGGTCGGGCACCGCCAGGTTGTCCCGCACCTGGGGGTGCAGGCGGGCGTCCGGCAGCACCATCGGCGTCTCGAGGTCGACCACGTGCTGGCAGAGCGAGTGGCTCAGCGGGGTCTGCCGGCGGGTGCCCCAGGGCTCCGGAAGGCCGACCGCCCCGGGAAAGAACTGCCGGTCGGCGGAGACCAGGGAGACCAGCGCCACCGGCACGTCGAGCAGGTCGCCGACCAGCCGGGCGAACCGGTCGAACGCCTCGTCCGGCGCGGCGGCCAGGCCGGTCTCGTCCAGCGACCGCAGCCGGTCGGGGTCGGTCAGCGCGGGGATCGCAACGGCGCGCGGGGTGCGCTGTTCACGGGGGCCGTCGGTCATCGGGCACCTGTCTGGCGGGAGCGGGCGGAGGGAGGCCGGCCGGCGCTCCGGCCACCGGTTATACCCCGGCGGACCGCCGCCGACTCGTGCCGCCGGACGGTCGCGTCGGTCGCTGTCGGGGGTGCCCGTTCGGGTGCCCGGCCCCGCCCCGACCGCCCCGCGGCCGGCGCGGGGGCCTATCGTCGGCGGGCGTGAAGGTATGGATCCCGCACGAGGCCGGTCGCGCGCTCCTCGGCGAGCTGCCCCCGGGCGTCACCGTCGAGGTGGTCGAGGACCCGACCCGGCTCCCCTCGGGCGTGGCCGACGTCCGGTTCTGGGTACCGCCGTTCCTGGCCGGCCCGGCGGCCACCGCGCTGGTCCGTGAGCTGCCGGACCTCGAGGTGGTGCAGTTGCTCTCCGCCGGGGCGGACGCCTGGGTCGGCCGGATCCCGGCCGGGGTGACGCTCTGCGACGCGCGCGGGGTGCACGACCCGTCCACCGCCGAGTGGGTGGTCACCGCGATCCTGTCCCAGTTGCGCGCGTTCCCCGCGTTCGCCCGGGCCCAGGCCCGTCGGGAATGGGCGTACGACGCGGTGGCCCCGACCGACGAGCTGGCCGGCAAGCGGGTGCTGATCGTCGGGGCCGGTTCGATCGGCTCGGCGGTGCGGGCCCGGCTCGCCCCGTTCGAGGTCGACTTCACCCTGGTCGCCCGCACCGCCCGCCCCGACCAGGGGGTGTACGGCGTCGACGAGCTGCCGCGGCTGCTGCCGGAGGCGGACGTGGTGGTGCTGCTGGTGCCGCTGACCGAGCAGACCAGGGGACTGGTCGACGAGAAGTTCCTCGGCGCGATGCGGGACGGCGCGCTGCTGGTCAATGCCGCCCGCGGGCCGGTCGCCCGGACCGACGCGCTGGTGGCCGAACTCTCCGCCGGCCGGATCTCCGCCGCGCTGGACGTCACCGACCCGGAGCCACTGCCGGCCGACCACCCGCTCTGGGCGATGCCGAACGTGCTGCTCACCCCACACGTGGCCGGCTCGGTGCGCGGGCTGTTGCCGCGGGCGTACCGGCTGGTGGGCGACCAGGTGCGGCGGTTCGCCGACGCTGAGCCGCTGATCAACCCGGTGGTCGACGGCTACTGAGCCGGCGCTCGCCGGTGCTCAGCCGGCCGACTCCGGCAGGGTCTGCCCGGTGGCCGAGACCAGCCGGGGCAGGTCCGCGCCGCGTACCGCCGGCAGCACCACCTGCTGCCCGTCGTCGAGCCGGGCCACCGCCCGCCCGCGCGGGTCGGTGGCCAGTTCCACGACGTGGTCCCAGCCGATCCGGCGCTGCCCGGTGAGCGCCCGCAGGCGCAGCTCTCGGGCATCGGCGTCGGTGCCGGCCCGCCACGCCCAGACCGCCACCGCCAGCGGCACGAGCAGCACCGGCACCAGATACCAGCGCGCGCTGGCCAGCGGCAGGGCGCCGATGGCGGCGATGATCGCGGCGACCAGGATCGCCTGGTTGTACCGGAAGCGGACGGTGTCGGAGCGGCTCACCCCCCGATGATCCCACCTCCGGCCGGCGCCGTTCCGCCCGGGCGGGAAGCCGGCGGGTGCCGACTCCGACAGTGGCGCAGGTCACTGTCCGGTGCCCGTCACCCCACCGGCTGGCGGGTCGTTCGTCTCAGGTGGGCGGCGGACTCCCTGCCCCGCACCTCGTACCGCCGCCGCGCCCCGCACCGCCCCGTGCCCCCCTCACGAAGGCGATCGCCGTGCCCCCTCCGTACCCCTCCCACCACGTACCGCCGGCGGACCGTCGCCTGCTGCGCCACGCCGCCGACGCGGCCGGTCCGGCGGTGGCGCTGGCACTCGCCGGCTGGCTGCTGCTGCCCGGCGCGCTCGGCGGCCCCACCCGGCTCGCCGCGGCGGTGGCGCTCGGCGCGTCGGCCGCCTGCGCGCTCACCACGCTGACCGAGGCCTACCGGTACGGCGGGGTCGGGCGCTGCCAGGTGGTCGGGGCGCTCAGCCTGCTCACGCTGGTCGTGCTGGCCGTCGGGCACCAGCTCCGTGCCGGCGCGGTGCCGGACCCGACCGCCGTCCTGCTCGCCCTCGCCGTCGTACCGCCGCTGGTCCTCCGCCAGCTGCTGACCGCCGGCCGGCGGCGGGCACCGACCGGTGACGTGCCTCCGGCCGACGGCCGGCCGCCGGCGCCCGCCGACCGGGCGGAGCTGGTGCGGGCCCTCGACGCGTTGCGGGACGCGCCCGGGCCGTCCGGGGCGCTGCTGGTCGTCGAGTTGACCGCCGACGGCTCGGGGCACGCGGTCCGCGAGGACGTGCTGGCCGAGGCCGGCCACCGGGCTCGCGCGGTGCTCGGCCCCCGGGACCTGTTCGCTGATCCGAGCGGCGCCGGGTTCGCCGTGCTCACCACCGCCGGCCCGGTGCTGGCGTACGCGCTCGGCACCCGGCTGCTGGCCGCGCTCACCCAGCCGTACCAGCTGCCCGGGGCGGAGCTGCGGCTGCGGGCGAGCATCGGGCTGGCCGAGATCGACGGGTCCGGCCCCGAGGACGTGCTGCGCCAGGCCGACCTGGCCCGGCGGCGGGCCGTCCAGCTCGGCCGGGACCGGGTCGAGTGGTACGACGCCTACCTGGAGGAGCAGCTGGTCCGCCGGCTGGACCTGGAGCGGGAGCTGCCCGGGGCGCTCGCCCGGGGCGAGCTGGACCTGGTCTACCAGCCGGTGATCGGGCTGGCCGACCGGCTGCCGGTCGGCACCGAGGCGCTGCTGCGCTGGCGCAGCCCGGTGCTCGGCACCGTCCTCCCGGCCGAGCTGCTGCCGGTGGCGGAGGACCTGGACATCGTGGGCGAGCTGGGCTGCTGGGTGCTGGACCGGGCCTGTCGCCAGCTCGCCGCCTGGTCCACTGGCGGCCGGGAGCTCTGGATGGCGATCAACGTCAGCGTCCGCGAACTGGTCTCGCCGGACTTCGTGCCGCGCACCGCGGCGGTGCTGGACGCGTACGGGATGCCGCCGGACCGGCTGGTGGTCGAGGTGGCCGAGCCGCGGGTCGGCGCCGAGTTGCCCACCGTGGTCGCCCGGCTGGCCGGGCTGCGCTCGCTCGGCATCCGGACCGCGCTCGACGACTTCCGGCCCGAGCACGCCTCGCTCGCCCAGCTGCGCCGGCTGCCGATCGACCTGCTCAAGGTCGGCCCGGAGCTGGTCGACCCGGCGGATCCGCAGCGCCCGCTGATCGACGTGGTGGTGAACGTCGGCGAGCGGCTGGGGCTGGAGATCGTCGCCGAGGAGCTGGAGTCGCCCGCCCACGTCGACGGGGCACGCCGGGCCGGCTGCCGGTACGGCCAGGGGTTCGCCCTGGCCCGGCCCGCCACCGCGGAGCGGGTCGAGGCGTACTTCGAGGAGTTTCCGTCCGCGTTGCGGTGAGCCTGATCCGGTTCACCGGTGCCGCGGCGGTGCCGTGCTCCCGCGCGGGGTGAGGTGCGCCGTCTGGTCCTGCAACGTCACCGGTGCGGCGCCCCCGATCACCGCCAGCAGCTGCCGCGCGGCGTACGCGCCGTAGGCCGGGATGTCCCGGCTGAGCGCGGTCAGCGGCGGGTGCACCAGCTGGCAGAGCGGGGAGTCGTCCCAGGCCACGATGGACAGGTCGCCGGGGACGGCGAGCCCCATCTCCTGCGTCACCGACAGGCCGGCGATCGCCATCACGTCGTTGTCGTAGATCACCGCGGTCGGGCGGCCGGCGGAGCTGAGCAGCCGCCGGGTGGCCCGGGCGCCCTCCTCGCCGGTGTAGTCCGACGGGACGGTCACCGCGTCGGCCAGCCCGAGCCGCCGGCAGGCCTGCGTGAACGCCTCGGCGCGGATCTCGGTGTGCAGCAGGTCGGGCAGCCCGCCGACCCGGGCGATCCGCCGGTGCCCGAGCGCGACCAGGTACTCCACCGTCTCCACCAGCGCGGCCGCGTCGTCGGACCAGACGCTGGCCAGCCGGCCGGTGCCGCCCGGGCCGCCGATCACCACCGCGGGCAGGCCGAGTTCCTCCAGCACGGGCACCCGGCGGTCGTCGGTGCGCAGGTCGCAGACGAGCACGCCGTCCACCCGCCGCTCGCCCCACCAGCGGCGGTAGACCGCGATCTCGGCCGTCTGGTCTGCCACCACCTGGAGGGTGAGGGCGTACGACCGGGCGGCGAGTTCCGCCTCGACGCCGCTGATCAGCTCCATGAAGAACGGCTCGATGCCGAGGGTGCGGGCGGGTCGGCACAGCGCCAGCCCGACCGCCTCCGCGGTGGCCCCGGAGAGCGCCCGGGCCGCGCTGCTGGGGCTGAAGCCGATCTCGGCGGCGATGGCGAGGATCCGCTGGCGGGTGGCCTCGGAGACGCCGGGCTGGCCGTTGAGCGCGTAGGACACCGCGCCCTTGGAGACCCCGGCCCGTCGGGCGACGTCGGCGATGGTGGGCCGCTTCACCGGCGTTCTCCTCCACTCTCCCGCCGGGGGGCGGGTTGCCACGGTGCCGGGGTGACCGGCGGCGACCAACGCTACTGCACGTCGGCCCGGTAGGGGCGGCCCGTACGGTGGCGTCACTTATCCGGTTCAGTCAACGCTCCTCGATGTCGGGAGCGTTCCCAACATTGCCCGGAGATGACATGAGACGCTCCCTGACGCGCTGGGTCAGAACGGCCGCGGTCGGCGCGGTCAGTGGGCTGGCGGGACCTGAATCTCGGCTACGCCGCCGCGATGTCCTGGGCGCTCTTCCGGCACCGTCTGGACCTACCTGTTCCTGAGCGTCGTGATCGCGTTCTCCGCGTTCCCGCTCTACTGGATGTTCGTCATCGCGACGAACACCGACGAGGCGCTGGCCAAGATCCCGCCGCAGGTGCTGCCCGGCGGGCAGCTGGCCACCAACCTGCGTGAGGTCTTCTCCATGCAGGACGTGTTCTTCCTCCAGTCGCTCGGCAACAGCGTGATCGTGTCGTCGGTGGTGACGGCCTCGGTGCTCCTGTTCTGCTCGCTGGCCGGCTTCGCCTTCGCCAAGCTGCGCTTCAAGGGACGCAACGCGCTGATGGTCATGGTCATCCTGACCATGACGGTGCCGAACCAGCTCGGTGTCGTCGCGCTCTATATCCTGATGGGCCACATGCCGGGCGAGGGTGGTTGGAACGGCACCCTCCTCGCGGTGATCGTGCCCGGCCTGGTCAGCGCGTTCGGGGTGTTCTACATGCGGCAGTTCATCCTCGACGCGGTGCCGGACGAGCTGATCGAGGCCGGGCGGATGGACGGCGCGAGCACCATGCGGATCTTCTGGAGCGTCGTGGTGCCGGCCGTCCGGCCCGCGATGGCGGTGCTCGGCCTGCTGACCTTCGTCGCCACCTGGAACGAGTTCCAGTGGCCGCTGATCACCCTCGGCGGCACCGACTACCCGACCTCGATGGTCGCCCTCTCCGACCTCGCCAGCGGCAACTACGTGCTGTGCCGCCGGGTGCTGGCCGGCGCCCTGGTCGCCACCGTTCCGCTGCTGGTGATGCTCTTCATCGGTGGCCGTCAGATCGTCCGCGGAATCATGGAAGGTGCGGTGAAGTCGTGACCCCGTTGCACGAGGGCTGGACCCTGCGGGCGGTTGACGGACCGCAGGTCCCGGCCGGGATCGCCGGTCGGCCGGTGCCGGCGACAGTGCCCGGTTGCGTGCACACCGACCTGCTCGCCGCCGGGCTGATCCCCGACCCGTTCCTCGACGACAACGAGCGCGCGCTGGCCTGGATCGGCCGCACCGACTGGATCTACGAGACGACGTTCGGCCACCAGCCGGGCGGCGAGGAGCGGGTCGACCTGGTCTGCGCCGGCCTGGACACGGTGGCCACGGTGAGCCTCAACGGGGTCGAGGTCGGCCGCACCGAGAACATGCACCGCGGGTACCGGTTCGACGTGCGGGCGCTGCTGCGACCGGGCGCCAACACGCTGGCCGTCCGGTTCGACTCCGCCTACCGGTACGCGGAGGCGCACCGGGACCGGCTCGGCGACCGGCCGAACGCCTACCCGGAGCCGTTCCACTTCATCCGGAAGATGGCCTGCAACTTCGGCTGGGACTGGGGGCCGACCCTGGTCACCGCCGGCATCTGGCAGCGGATCGGGCTGCACGCCTGGTCCACCGCCCGGCTGGCCACCGTCCGTCCACTGGTGACCGTCGACGGGCCGGACGGGCGGGTGGAGCTGCACGTCGAGGTCGAGCGGGCCGGCGCGGCGCCGGTCACCGTGCACGCCACGGTGGCCGGCGCCACCGGCAGCGCGACCATCCCGGCCGGGGAGCGCGTGGCCGTGCTGACCCTCGCCGTCCGCGAACCCGCCCGCTGGTGGCCCCGGGGGTACGGCGAGCAGGCCCGGTATCCGCTGGAGGTGACCCTGCGCGGCCCGGACGGGCGGACGCTGGACACCTGGTCGCGGCGGATCGGCTTCCGCTCGGTCCGGCTGGACACCGGGCCGGACGCGCACGGCTCGGCGTTCACCCTGTCGGTCAACGACGTCCCGGTCTTCGTCCGGGGCGTCAACTGGATCCCGGACGACCCGTTCCCGAGCCGGATCACCCGCGAGCGGCTGGCCCAGCGGTTGCACCAGGCCGCCGACGCCAACGTCAACCTGCTGCGGATCTGGGGCGGCGGCCGGTACGAGTCGGCCGACTTCTACGACCTGGCCGACGCGCTGGGGCTGCTGGTGCAGCAGGACTTCCTCTTCGCCTGCGCGGCGTACCCGGAGGAGGAGCCGTTCGCCACCGAGGTGGCCGCCGAAGCCGCCGAACAGGTGGTCCGGCTGGCCGGCCACCCCTCCCTGGTGCTCTGGACCGGCAACAACGAGAACCTCTGGGGCTGGCACGACTGGAACTGGCGGGAGCCGCTCGCCGGACGCACCTGGGGGCGCGGCTACTACCTCGACCTGCTGCCCCGGATCGTCGGCGAGCTGGACCCGACCCGCCCGTACTGGCCGGGCAGCCCCTGGTCGGGCAGCGAGGAGATCCACCCGAACGACCCGGCGCACGGCACCACGCACATCTGGGACGTCTGGAACACCGACGACTACGTCAGGTACCGGGAGTACACGCCCCGGTTCGTCGCCGAGTTCGGCTACCAGGCGCCCCCGGCGTACGCCACGCTGCGCCGGGCGCTCTCCGACGACCCGCTGGCACCGGACTCCCCGGGCATGGCGCACCACCAGAAGGCGATCGACGGCTCCCGCAAGCTGCGCCGGGGACTGGTGGCGCACCTGCCGGAACCGCGCGACTTCGCCGACTGGCACTGGCTCACCCAGCTCAACCAGGCCCGGGCGATCCAGCTCGGGGTGGAACACTTCCGGTCGCTGCGGCCGGTCTGCATGGGCAGCATCGTCTGGCAGCTCAACGACTGCTGGCCGGTGACCTCCTGGTCGGCGGTGGACGGCGACGGCCGGCGCAAGCCGCTCTGGTACGCGCTGCGCCGCGCGTACGCCGACCGGCTGCTCACCGTGCAGCCCCGCGACGGCGGGCTGGCCCTGGTGGCGGTCAACGACGGCGGCACGCCGTGGCGGGCGGCGGTGTCGGTGACCCGGCTGACCCTGGGCGGGGCGCCACGGGCGAAGACGACGCTGGAGCTGGACGTGCCGGCGTACGACGCGGTGACGCTGGCCCTGCCGGCGGAGCTGGCCCGGCCGGACGAGGCCCGGGCCGAGCTGCTGGTCGCCGAGGCGGGGGAGCCGGCCGGGCGGGCGCTCTGGTTCTTCGCCGAGGACCGGGAGATCTCCTGGCCGGCGGCGCGCTGGGACGCGGTGGTCGAGCCGTCGACCGACGGGCAGCGGGTCCGGGTCACCGCCCGGACGGTGCTGCGCGACCTCACCCTCTTCCCGGACCGGCTCGATCCGGCGGCGACCGTGGACGAGGCACTGGTCACCCTGCTGCCGGGCGAGTCGGCCACCTTCACCGTGCGCTCACCCAGGCCGCTGGACCCGGCGGCGCTGACCACCCGCCCGGTGCTCCGCTGCGTCAACGACTGACCACCGGCCGGAACGCCGGGTCCTCCGGGTGCGATCGGTTGGGCCGGCGTGCCCCGTGGGGCTCGCGCCGGATCCGCCGGTGCCAGGCCCGGAAGACGACGATCCGGCGGGGGCGCCTCCCCGCCGGATCGTCCGGTAAAGCGTTCAGCGGCCGGGCGGTCAGCCCCGGGCGGCGGCGAGCACCTGGCCGACCAGCTCGCCGGAGGTGCCGGAGCGCTCGTACTCCGGACGGTGCAGGGCGCCGCCCATCAGCGGCCGCGGGTTGCGGTGCACGGCGGGGCTGTCCGAGGTCACCAGCGCGGCGAAGTGGTACTCCGCAGCGCCGGTCGCCTCGATGATCCGGGTGATGTTGCGCGGGGTGATGCCACCACCCGGCATGACCACGATGCGCCGCCCGGCCCGGCGGACCAGCTCGGCGATGAGGGGAGCGCCCTCCAGCACGCTCACCTCCTGGCCCGAGGTCAGCACCCGGTCCACCCCCAGCTCGACGAGCTGCTCCAGCGCCTGGAACGGGTCCCGGACCATGTCGAACGCCCGGTGGAAGGTGACGCTGGCGGTGCCGGCCGCCTCGATCAGCCTGCGGGTGGTGGGGACGTCGATGTCGCCCTCGGCGGTCAGCGCCCCGATCACCACGCCGTGCGCGCCGGCCGCCACCGCCGCCTGCACGTCGCGCACCATCGCGTCGACCTCGGCCGGGGAGTAGATGAAGTCACCGGCCCGCGGCCGGACGATGACGTGCACCCGGATCCGGTCCACGCTGCGCAGCGCCGTCTCGATGGTGCCGATGCTGGGCGTCAGCCCGCCCTCGAACAGCGCGGAGCAGAGCTCCACCCGATCGGCGCCGGCCGCCTCGGCGGCGATCGCCCCCTCGACGCTGTCGATGCAGATCTCGAATGTCGTCATCAGTCTTCCCTCTCCGTGCGGGACGGCCCCGCGGTCCAATCGATGGCGGCGGTGACGGCGCCCACCGGTTCGCCCCCGCCGAGCACCGGCACCCGGCGCAGCTCCGGGGCGCCGTCGACCGCCGCGCCGGCTGCCGCCAGGGCGTCCAGCGCGATCGCGGTGGTGGCCCGGGGGCTGCCGTCGATCACCTTCACGGCGACCGCGTACCCGTCGGGGGTCGCCACCCCGAGCACGCCCTCGGCGCCGCCCTTGGCGAGCACCCCGGGCAGCGCCCGCATGAGGTCGGTGTTCGGGTGGCCGTGCCACCCGCCGACGTACTCCGGGTGGCGGCGCATCGCCTCGGCCACCCGCGCCTCGGCGCTGCCCGGCGCCGCCTGGGCGAGGGCCTGGAACGTGCGGGCCAGGCCGGTCAGCGGCAGGCCGAACAGCGGCGCCCCGCAGCCGTCCACCGCGACGGTGCTGACCGGGGCGCCGGCCAGCCGGGCGACGGCGGTGGCGGCGTGCCGTTGCAGGGGGTGCGCCGGGTCGAGGTAGTCCTTCGTGGACCAGCCCCGGGCGACGGCGGCCACCAGCATCGCGGCGTGCTTGCCCGAGCAGTTCATCCGGATCCGGCTGCGCTGCGCGCCGGCGCGGATCAGGCGGTCCCGGGTCGGCTCGTCCTCCGGCCAGTCGACCGGGCAGCCGAGCGCCTCCTCGGTCAGCCCGGCGGTGCCCAGCAGGTCGTGTACCACGGCCACGTGCCGGTCGTCGCCGGTGTGGCTGCCAGCGGCGATGGCCAGCGCGGGGCCGGTGAGGGCCCGGGCCGCCGGAGACCCGACGCCGGCGGCCTCCGCGGCGGTCAGGCAGGCCAGCGCCTGCACCGGCTTGAGGGTGGAGCGGGGCAGCACCGGCTCGTCGGGTACGCCGGCGCTCAGCGCGACGGCGCCGGACGGGTCGAGCACCACCACGCTGCCCAGGTGCCGGCTCTCCACGAAGCCGTTGCGGGTCACCCGGGCCAGTTCGGCGTACGGGACAGTGGTCACCGGGCGTTACCCCCTTGCAGCAGCGGTGCGGACGGGTCCGGCTCGGCCGACCGGCCGCGGGCGGTGAACCGCCCGTTGCGGGCCTGCAGGACGCGGGCGAACTTCGACAGCGAGGCGTTGACCACCAGGTAGATCAGCGCCACCACCAGGAACGTCTGGATCAGCAGGTTGGTGTACGAGGCGAGCACCTGGCCGCTGTAGAGCAGCTCGGTGTAGCTGACCACGAAACCGAGCGAGGTGTCCTTGAGCAGCCCGACCAGCTGGCTGACCAGGGAGGGGGTCAGCTGGAGCAGGGCCTGCGGCAGCACGACGAGCCGCATCACCTGCCCCCGGCGCAACCCGATCGCCAGGCCGGCCTCGGTCTGGCCCCGGTCGAGCGCCTTGATGCCGGCCCGGAAGATCTCGGCGAACGCCGCCGAGTTGGAGACCACCAGCGGCACCACGAGCTTCCAGAACAGCGGGAAGTTCAGGCCGTACTGGGGGAGCGCGAAGAGCGTCACGTAGATCAGCAGCAGCGCGGGTACGGTCCGGAAGATCTCCACGTACGCGCCGGCCAGCCACCGTACCGGCCGGTGCGCGGAGAGCCGGCCGAGTGCCAGCAGCAGCCCGAGCGCGGAGCTGAGCACGGCGGTCGCCGCGGCGGCGAGCAGGGTGGCCCAGAGCGCGTCGAGCAGGTAGCGCCAGATCGGCCAGGTGGTGAAGGGCTGCCACCGGTCGGCGGCGAGTTCGCCGTAGCTGGCGAACCGGTGCACCGCCCAGGCGAGCCCGCCGAGGACGGCGAGCGCGCCCAGCACGGTGGCGATCCGGATCCGGCGTTGCGCCCGCGGCCCCGGTACGTCGAAGAGGACCTGCTGGTTCGGCTTCATCGGACGATCGCCAACCTTCGTTCCAGCGTGCCGGTGAGCCGACCGATCAGCAGCGCCAGCAGCATGTAGGCGAGGCCGGCGCCGGTGAAGACGGCGATCGGCTGGGCCTCGACGAGGTTGACGTTGTTGGCGGCCTGGGTCAGCTCCACCACCCCGACCGCGGCGGCCAGCGAGGTGTTCATCAGCAGCGCGATGCAGATGTTGCCCATCGGCTGGATCACCGCGCGCAGTCCCTGCGGCAGGATGACGTACCGCAGGGACTGGCTGAAGGTGAGCCCGATGGCGCGCGCCGCCTCGGCCTGCCCCACGCCCACCGTGTTGATCCCGGCCCGGATCGCCTCGGCCAGGTACGCCCCCTCGTAGGCGGCGATCACGATCGCCGCCGAGGTGAACAGCGGGAACGTGATGCCGATCGTGGGCAGCGCGAAGACGAAGAGCACCAGCAGGGCCAGCAGCGGCAGGTTCTGCAGCACCTCGACGTAGACCATGCCGACGGAACGCAGCAGCGGCACCGGGCAGACCCGCAGCGTCGCCACGACGACGCCGAGCAGCAGCGCGCCGATGGTGGTCACGACGGTCAGCTGGACCGTCGTGACCAGCCCGTGGCCGAGTTCGTCGAGGTGGGCGGTGAGGGCTTCCATGGCGGGTTGGGGGTCCTCAGGAACCTTCGACGGAGCCGATCGCCGGCGGGGTGGGCGTGCCGCCCTCCACCACCGAGCCGAGGGTGCTCTCCCAGACCTTGGCCCAGGTGCCGTCGGCCTGGATCTTCCGCAGCCAGTTGTTGACGAACTCCTTGAACTGCGCGTCCTCCTTGTTGAGGCCGATGCCGTACGCCTCGGTGGTGAACGGCTCGCCGACCACCTTCATCCCCGGGTTCGCCTTGGCGCCCGACGCGAGCAGGGTGAAGTCCTGCACGTACGCGTCGCCGCGCTTCTGCAGCAGCGCCTGCACCGCCTGCGGGTCGGTGGCGAAGGCGACCTGCTTCGAGCCGGGGGCGGCGCTCGGCAGCGCGGTGACCGCCGGGGTGTTCGCGCCGACGATGACGGTCTTGCCGGCCAGGTCCTGGACGCCCTTGATGCCGGTCTCGTCCTTGCGCACCGCGACGGCCAGCCCGGAGGTCAGGTACGGCCCGGCGAAGGCGACCTGGGTGGCCCGCTGCGGGGTGATCGTGTAGGTCTGGAAGACCGCGTCGACCGACTTCGCCTGGAGCATCGCCTCCCGGGTCTGGGTGCCGATGGTCACCGTCTTCACCTCGGGCTTGCCGATGATGTACTTGGCCAGCAGCTTGGCCATGTCGGCGTCGAAGCCCTCGATCTGGCCGGTGACCGGGTTCTGCTGGGACAGCAGCGGGGCATCCAGCGAGCCGCCGACGTTCAGGTAGCCGCGCTTGCGGATCATGTCCATGGTGGAGCCGGCCGGGATCTCGGCGTCCGACGCCACCGGGGCGGCGTCGAACACGGACTGGGCCACCTTCTCGCCGCCGGCGTTGCCGGGCAGGGTCGGGGCGGAGCCGCCGTCGCCGCAGCCGGCGGCGGCGAGCGCGACGGTCACCGCCGTCGCGGCCACGGTCAGCGCGCGGCGTCGCGTGAAGCTCGTGTGGAGAAACGACATGCCACCCTCCTCGGGGGTCAGTGCTGGAGGATCTTGGAGAGGAAGTCGCGCGCCCGCTCGGTGCTCGGGGCGGCGAAGAACTCGTCGGGGGTGCCGGACTCGACGATCCGGCCGTCGTCCATGAAGACGACCCGGTCCGCGGCGCGGCGGGCGAAGCCCATCTCGTGGGTCACCACGATCATGGTCATCCCCTCGGCGGCGAGGGAGACCATCACGTCCAGGACCTCGTTGACCATCTCCGGGTCCAGGGCCGAGGTCGGCTCGTCGAAGAGCAGCACCTTCGGCCGCATGGCCAGCGCCCGGGCGATTGCCGCCCGCTGCTGCTGCCCGCCGGAGAGCTGCGCCGGGTAGTGGTCGGCCTTGTCGGCGATGCCGACCCGGTCGAGCAGGGCCAGTGCCTGCTCGCACGCCTCGGCCCGGAACACCCGGCGGACCTTCACCGGGCCCAGCGTGACGTTGTCCAGCACGGTCCGGTGGCCGAACAGGTTGAACGACTGGAAGACCATGCCGACGTCGGCGCGCAGCCGGGCGAGCTTGCGCCCCTCGGCCGGCAGCGGCTCGCCGTCGATCTCGATGCTGCCGTCGCCGGCGACCTCGAGGCGGTTGAGGCAGCGGCAGAGCGTCGACTTGCCGGAACCGGACGGGCCGATCACGACCACCACCTCGCCGGCGGCCACCGTCAGGTCGACGTCCTTGAGCACGTGCAGCGGGCCGAACCACTTCTGCAGGCCGCGGACGGCCACCATCGGCCGGCCCGGGCGGGTTGGCCCGGTCCGACCCGCGAGGTCGGGTGCCGCCGTCGATGCCACAGCTCGCCTCACTTTCTACGCCAACCGAACGAAGTTAAGCACTTCCCGAATCAACGTCGCCATCTAATGCGAGAGGACAAACGAAGTCAACAGCTTGCCGGGACGAAGTTCGGATGCTATGAACCTCGCGTGACGATTGACGACGCCCCGCGTGACGGCCTGCGCGGCGGCCCACGGGAGCTGCTCCGGTTGGTGGCCAGCGGGGCGGCGGTCAGTCGTGCGGATCTCGCCCGGCTCTCCGGGCTGTCGCCGTCCACCGTCTCGCAGCGGGTCGAGGCGCTGATCAGCGAGGGGCTGCTCCAGGAGACCGGCGCCGGCAAGTCCCGGGGCGGCCGTCGTCCGCGCCAGCTCGCGGTGCCCACCGGCGGTGCGCTGATCGGGGCGATCGACCTGGGCGCGCACCACGCCCGGCTCGGCACCCTCGACCTCACCGGACGGGTGGTCGAGGTCCGGTCCCGGCCGGTCCGGATCGAGGACGGGCCGGAGGCCGTGCTCGGCGCGTTGCTCGACGAGGTCACCGCGCTGGCGCCCGGCGCCGACGCCACGGTGCCCGGCCAGCGGGAGCCCGCCGCCGCGGCGGGAGGTGCGCTGCGCGGCATCGGCATCGGCATCCCCGGCCCGGTCCAGTACGGCACCGGCCGGATCGTCAGCCCCTCCCGGATGCCCGGCTGGAACGGCTTCGACGTGCGCGAGTTCTGCGCCCGGCGGACCGACGTCCCGGTCGTGGTGGACAACGACGCCAACCTGATGGCGCTCGGCGAGCACCGGGCGGTCCACGCCGAGCTCGACCACGCGGTCTACGTCAAGGCCGGCACCGGCATCGGCGCCGGCGTCATCTCCGGCGGCCGGCTGCACCGGGGCGCGCAGGGCTCGGCCGGGGACATCAGCCACTGCCGGGTGGTGGCCGACCCGGGGCCGCTGTGCAGCTGCGGCAACACCGGTTGCCTGGAGGCGGTGGCCAGCGGCGCGGCCCTGGTCGCGGCGCTGGGCGAGCAGGGCGTACCGGTCGAGGACCTGACCGGCGTGATGCGGCTGATCGACGACGGCGACCGGCACGCCACGGCGCTGGCCCGCCGGGCCGGCCGGTCGATCGGCGAGATCCTCGCGGTGGTGGTCAACTTCTTCAACCCGCAGGTCGTCGCGATCGGCGGCCGGCTCGCCGAGTGCGAGCCGCTGCTGGCCAGCATGCGGGCCACCCTCTACGAGCGGTGCCTGCCACTGGCCACCCAGGCGCTGCTCATCGAGCGGGTCGTCACCGGCCCCGACGTCGGCATCATGGGCGCGGCGCAGCTGGTCATCGACCGGGTCGTCGACCCCGCCTGACGGCTGGGGATCCTGGTCCGAAGGGGACCCTGGCGGCTGACTCGCGGCTGCCCGCCGAGATCCACTCCATGCGCGGGCCACCGGATGGGCGTGTCGTCACGGGTCGGCACGCTGTCCCGCGGGCGTGATACCTGAGAGGCATTTTGATGACCGTGAGGTATCAGGGTCGTTCGTGCGGCCCACCGGGCCGGGATGCCGTGGCCGCGCGTCCCTCAGTCGGGCAGCGCGCCCAGCACGGCCGCCCGCCACGCCGCCCGGTGGGCGTCGCCGCGATGGTGGCGCAGCGCGCCCAGCCGCGAGGTCAGCCGCAGCGCCGGCGAGGCGTCCGCCGGCTCGTGGACCGGGGCCATCGCCCGGAACCCGGGCCCGCCGGTGGCCAGCCGTGCGCCAGCAGCCGGCCGACCAGGTCGGCGAGCCGGGGCACCACACGCCGCGATCCGGGCCCGGGCGGCCTGCCGGGCGCCCACGTACACCCGGTCGACCACCGGCCGGATCAGCCCCGCGTAACTCATGGTCGCCTCTCCCGACGCCGGACCCTACCGGCGCCGGGGAGGGGCGTGGGAGCGGCTACTCCGGGACCCGGCGGTAGGCGCCGTCGCTGGCCGAGGTGGCCATCGAGGCGTACGCCCGCAGCGCCGCCGAGACGGGCCGCTGCCGGTCGGTCGGGGTGTACGGGCGGTCCCGCTTCTCCTCGGCGACCCGGCGGGCCTGGAGCACGTCCTCCGGGACGTTCAGCTCGATCGAGCGGCCCGGGATGTCGATGACGATCTCGTCGCCCTCCCGGACCAGCGCGATCAGCCCGCCGGAGGCGGCCTCGGGGGAGACGTGCCCGATGGAGAGCCCGGAGGTGCCGCCGGAGAACCGCCCGTCGGTGAGCAGCGCGCAGGCCCGGCCCAGGCCCCGGCCCTTGAGGAACGAGGTGGGGTAGAGCATCTCCTGCATGCCCGGGCCGCCCTTCGGCCCCTCGTAGCGGATCACCACCACGTCGCCGGCGACGACCTGCTTGTTGAGGATCGCCTCGACGGCCGCGTCCTGGGACTCGTAGACCTTGGCCGGGCCGCGGAAGGTCAGGCACTCCTCGGGCACCCCGGCGGTCTTCACCACGCAGCCGTCCGGCGCCAGGTTGCCGTGCAGGATGGCCAGGCCGCCGTCGGCGGAGTAGGCGTGCTCGCGGTCCCGGACGCAGCCGCCGGCCGGGTCGGTGTCCAGCGACGACCAGCGGTTGGTGGTGGAGAACGGCTCGGTGGTGCGCACCCCGCCCGGCGCGGCGTGGAACAGCTCGACCGCCTCCGGGGTCGCCGAGCCGCCCCGGACGTCCCAGTCGGCCAGCCACCGCGTCAACGTGCGGGAGTGCACGGCGTGCACCTCCCGGTTGAGCAGGCCGGCCCGGTCCAGCTCGCCGAGGATGGCCGGGATGCCGCCGGCCCGGTGCACGTCCTCCATGTGGTACTGCGGCGAGTTCGGCGCGACCTTGGCCAGGCAGGGCACCCGGCGGGAGATCGCGTCGATGTCGGCCACGCCGAAGTCCAGCTCGGCCTCGCGGGCGGCGGCGAGCAGGTGCAGGATCGTGTTGGTCGAGCCGCCCATCGCCACGTCCAGGGCCACCGCGTTCTCGAACGCGGCCCGGTTGGCGATCGCGCGGGGCAGCACCGAGGCGTCGTCGCCGTCGTACCACCGCTTGGCGATCTCCACGACGGTGCGCCCGGCCTCGACGAAGAGGGACCGGCGCGCGGCGTGGGTGGCCAGCGTCGAGCCGTTGCCCGGCAGCGCCAGCCCGATCGCCTCGGTCAGGCAGTTCATCGAGTTGGCGGTGAACATGCCCGAGCAGGAGCCGCAGGTCGGGCAGGCCGACCGCTCGATGGCGCCGAGCTGGTCGTCGGTGACCGCCTCGTTGGAGGAGGCGATCATCGCGTCGATCAGATCGATCTTGGAGTGCACCACGCCCTCGATCGCCACCGTCTTGCCGGCCTCCATCGGGCCGCCGGAGACGAAGACGGTGGGGATGTTCAGCCGCAACGCGGCCAGCAGCATG
Organism: Micromonospora sp. R311; assembly: GCF_056780015.1. NCBI lineage: Bacteria > Bacillati > Actinomycetota > Actinomycetes > Micromonosporales > Micromonosporaceae > Micromonospora > Micromonospora sp. R311. Next base: position 143,007 of record NZ_JBSWCE010000009.1, on the reverse strand, counting down.
CCCGGGGTGATCTTGTCGCAGTTCGAGATGCAGACCAGGGCGTCCGCGCAGTGCGCGTTGACCATGTACTCCACCGCGTCGGCGATCAGCTCGCGGCTGGGCAGCGAGTAGAGCATGCCGCCGTGCCCCATGGCGATGCCGTCGTCGACCGCGATGGTGTTGAACTCCCGCCCCACGCCGCCGGCCTCGGCCACCGCGTCCGCCACCAGGCCGCCGAGGTCCTTGAGGTGCACGTGACCGGGTACGAACTGGGTGAAACTGTTGGCGATGGCGACGATCGGCTTGCCGAAGTCGTCGTCGGTCATCCCGGTGGCCCGCCAGAGGGCCCGGGCACCGGCCATCGTCCGACCGTGCGTGGAGGTCTTCGACCGCAGCTCAGGCATGGCTACCAGTCTGGCACCGCCGGCGCGACCGCCGGTGGGCGTGTACGACGTGTCCCAACAGATGCACGCCCGGTCCCCCACGGGGGGCGCTCATCCGGCACAGTTGAGGACGTGCATCTCCCCCCGGGCATGGTCGCGGTAGCGGTGCTGAGCGGGCTCGTGACCGCCTCGGCCGTCGCGCTGCTGACCGCCGCCGCCCGGGGTCGGCCGGCGCCGCACCGGCAGGCCCACCTGCTCTTCGCCGCGGCCGGCGCGGTGGGGCTGGGCACCGTGCTGACCGGGGTGACGGCGGTGTCCGGCGCGGCCGCGCACTGGGAGCACGAGCAGGGCACCCGCACCGACTGGGCCACCGTGGTGTCGGTCGGCACCGCGGTCGCCGGGCTGCTCTACTGCGCCGGGCTGTTCCGGCTGCCGGGCGTCGCCGCGACCGTGGCGGCGGCCACCCGGCTGGCCCTCGACGGGCTGATCATGGCGACGGCGTTCTGGTTCGTCGGCTGGGTGCTCTGCACCGAACCGACCCGGGTGCTGGGCGACGCCACCCCGATGGCCTGCCCGCCGATCCTGATCGCCACGGTCAGCGCCGCGCTGAGCGCGGGGCTGGCCCTGATCGTGGTCTTCCGCGCCCCGGCTCCACGCGCGCGGCTCGTCGCGGCCGGCGCCGGGGTCGTCGCGGTCACCGGTGGCGGGCTGGGGCTGGCGACCGGTCTCTGTCAGGCCGGGCCGGCGACGGCGCTGGCCTCGGCGGCGGTGCTCGGCGGCGGCGCGCTCACCGTCGCGCTGGCGGTCCACCGGGTCGATCCGCCGGCCGAGGTCGGCCCGGACCTGACCCGTCGCGACGGCGAGTACGCCCTGCTCCCGATGCTCGCCATGGCGGCCTCCGCGATCTACCACCTGCTGCAGGACGGCCGGTTCGACGCGCTCGCCGTCGCCGGCGGCACCGTGGTCGGGTTCGCCATGGTGGCCCGGCAGTACCTGACGCTGCACGACGTGCGCGGCTACGCCGGCCGGCTGGCCGAGCGCGAGGCGCACTTCCGCGAGCTGGCGCACACCGACGCGCTCACCGGCCTGGCCAACCGGCGCGGGCTGCTGCGCGCGCTGCACCGCTGCGCCGAGGCGGGCGCCCCGTGCGTGCTGCTCGGCCTCGACCTGGACGGCTTCAAGAACGTCAACGACATGCGCGGCCACGACGTGGGCGACGCGGTGCTGGCCGAGGTGGGCCGGCGGTTGCGCGGCAACCTGCGCCCGGGCGACGTGGCGGCCCGGCTCGGCGGGGACGAGTTCGCGGTGCTGCTGCACGGCCTGCCCGCCGACGCCGACCGGGTCGCCGAGCGGCTGCTCGGCGTGCTCGGCCGCGCCTACGACCAGCCCGAGGGGCCGGTCTTCCTCTCGGTGAGCATCGGCCTGGCGGGCTGGGCCGGGAAGCCGGACGTGGAACTGCTGCAGCGGCACGCCGACCTGGCGCTGCGCTACGCCAAGCAGCGCGGCAAGAACCGGATCGAGCGCTACGACGCGGCGTACGACCAGTTGCTGCGCCGGCGTACCACGCTCGAACACGAGCTGCGCGGCGCGATCGAGCGCGACGAGCTGCGGCTGGCGTTCCAGCCGGTGGCCTCGCTGCCCTCGGTGCGCCCGGTCGGCGCCGAGGCGCTGCTGCGCTGGCGCCACCCGCAGCTGGGCAACGTGCGCCCGGACGAGTTCATCCCGCTGGCCGAGGAGTGCGGGATGATCGCCAGGCTCGGCGCCTGGGTGCTGCACCAGGCCTGCCACCAGCTCTCCCGCTGGCTGGCCGACGGCCACGACGTGTGGGTGTCGGTGAACGTCTCGCCCCGCGAGCTGCACGCCCCGGAATACGTGGTCCAGGTGGCCGAGGCGCTGCGCGCCCACCACGTCCCGCCGCAGCGGCTGGTGCTGGAGGTCACCGAGCACGCGGTGGCCACCGACCTCGACGAGCTGATCCGGCGGCTGGCCGCGCTGCGGCTGACCGGGGTCCGGATCGCGCTGGACGACTTCGGCGCCGGCTACTCGTCGCTCGGGCAGCTGCGCCGCCTGCCGATCGACATCCTCAAGATCGACCACAGCCTGGTCGCCGAGCACGAGCCGGTCCGGCCGGTGGGGCGGGACGGCCCGGCGTTCGCGCCGATGGTCGACATCGTGATGCGGCTCGGCCACCAGCTCGGCCTGGAGGTGATCGCCGAGGGGGTGACCACGCCGGCGGAGCTGGCCGCGGTGGTCGCCGCCGGCTGCCGCTTCGGCCAGGGCGCGCTCTGCGGCTGGGGGGTCCCCGCCGAGCACCTGGAGGCGATGCTGGAGGCGGCCACCTCACCCGGCGCCCGCCCGGCGCGGCCGCCGGCACCGTTCCCGGCTCCGCCGGTCCTCGGGGCGGTCCGGCCACCCGCCCCGCGCCCCGCGCAGACCACGTCCGGGCAGGTCGGGCCGGGTGTCCCGGGCGCGTCGGGGGCGACGCGCCGCGATCCGTGAACCAACATGTGGGATCAGTTGACTCATCGCGTGAGATGCGTCAGGCTTGACCTCATGTCCCGGTCGCTGCGAGTACTTACCTGAGCGCACTCTCCACCGCTGAGAGTGCGCTGGCCCCGTGCATCCTGCACGAGGGCTTTTTTGTTGCCATCGAAACCCGTCGGAGCGGGCCCCGCCCGCGTTCCACCATCTGTTGAGCCGCACCCACTCCAGCCGAAGGCCTGAACCGCCATGACGAGACCCACGCCAGAGACACTCGCCCACTCCGCCCGGCGGGCGCGCACGGCCGCCGAGCCGGCGAGCGACGCCGACCACGCCGGCGCCGTCCGCTCCGCGGCCACCCCGGCCGTCCCGGGGGTACGCACACCCGCCCCGGCCCAGGTCTCCGGCGCCGGTTCGCTGGTGCGCTCCCTTGAGGCGCTCGGCGTGGACGTCGTCTTCGGCATCCCGGGCGGGGCGATCCTGCCCGCCTACGACCCGCTCTACGACTCCACCGTCCGGCACATCCTGGTCCGGCACGAGCAGGGCGCCGGGCACGCGGCGACCGGCTACGCGCAGGCCACCGGCAAGGTCGGCGTCTGCATCGCCACCTCCGGTCCCGGCGCGACCAACCTGGTCACCCCGATCGCCGACGCCTACATGGACTCGGTGCCGGTGGTCGCGATCACCGGCCAGGTGGCCCGGCCGTCGATCGGCACGGACGCCTTCCAGGAGGCGGACATCCAGGGCATCACCCTGCCGATCACCAAGCACAACTTTTTGGTGCAGAACGCCGACGAGATCCCCCGGGTGCTGGCCGAGGCGTTCCACCTGGCGGCCACCGGTCGGCCCGGGCCGGTGCTGGTCGACATCCCCAAGGACGTCCTCCAGTCGGCCACCACCTTCGCCTGGCCGCCGGCGCTGGACCTGCCCGGCTACCGGCCGACCCTGCACCCGCACGGCAAGCAGATCCGGGAGGCGGCCCGGCTGATGACCGGCGCCCGGCGACCGGTGCTCTACGTCGGCGGCGGCGTGCTCAAGGCCGGTGCCACCGAGGGGCTGCGCCGGCTGGCCGAGCTGACCGGCATCCCGGTGGTCACCACCCTGATGGCGCTCGGCGCGTTCCCCGACTCGCACCCCCAGCACCTCGGCATGCCGGGCATGCACGGCACGGTCGCCGCGGTCTACGGGTTGCAGAAGGCCGACCTGATCGTGGCCCTCGGCGCTCGGTTCGACGACCGGGTCACCGGCAAGCTGGACTCCTTCGCCCCGGACGCCACCGTGGTGCACGCCGACATCGACCCGGCCGAGATCGGCAAGAACCGGCACGCCGACGTGCCGATCGTCGGCGACGCCCGGCACGTGATCGACGAGCTGATCACCGCGGTGACGACGGAGCAGGCGGCCGGCCGCGGCGCCGACCTGGCCGACTGGTGGACCCAGCTCGACGACCTGCGCAAGCGTTACCCGCTGGGCTACGAGGAGCCGGCCGACGGCACCCTCTCCCCGCAGTACGTGATCAAGCGGCTGGGCGAGATCGCCGGCCCGGAGGCCATCTACGTGGCCGGCGTCGGCCAGCACCAGATGTGGGCCTCGCAGTTCATCTCCTACGAGAAGCCGTACACCTGGTTGAACTCCGGCGGCCTCGGCACCATGGGCTACGCGGTGCCGGCGGCGATGGGCGCCAAGGTGGGCAAGCCCGACACGGTGGTCTGGGCGGTGGACGGCGACGGCTGCTTCCAGATGACCAACCAGGAGCTGGCCACCTGCGCGCTGGAGGGCATCCCGGTCAAGATCGCCCTGATCAACAACGGCAACCTCGGCATGGTGCGGCAGTGGCAGACGCTCTTCTACGGGGAGCGCTACTCCAACACCGACCTCGGCACCCACAAGCACCGGATCCCCGACTTCGTGAAGCTCGCCGAGGCGCTCGGCTGCGTCGGGCTGCGCTGCGAGACGGCCGAGGACGTCGACAAGACCATCGAGGCCGCGATGGCCATCAACGACGCCCCGGTGGTCATCGACTTCGTGGTCGGCAAGGACGCCATGGTGTGGCCGATGGTCGCCGCCGGCACCAGCAACGACGAGATCATGTTCGCCCGCGGCGTCCGCCCGGTCTTCGACGAGGATGACATCTGACATGAGTGAGCGAAGCGAACGAATCATCAAGCTCAGTCGACGTGGTCGTCAGAGCGCGACCGAGCGAAGCGAGGTCGTGGCATGACGATGCACACGCTGAGCGTGCTGGTGGAGAACAAGCCGGGTGTCCTGGCCCGGGTCTCCGGCCTCTTCTCCCGGCGCGGGTTCAACATCGACAGCCTCGCCGTCGGCGAGACGGAGAACCCGGACGTCTCCCGGATCACCATCGTGGTCAACGCCGAGTCCTCCCCGCTGGAGCAGGTCACCAAGCAGCTCAACAAGCTGGTGAACGTTCTCAAGATCGTCGAGCTGGACCCGCAGGTCTCGGTGGCCCGGGAACTGCTGCTGGTCAAGGTGCGGGCCGACCGCCCGGCCCGGGCCCAGGTGCTGGAGACGGTCAGCCTGTTCCGGGCCCGGGTGGTCGACGTGGCGCCGGACACGCTGACCATCGAGGCCACCGGCACCCCGGACAAGCTCGACGCGCTGCTGCGCGACCTCGAACCCTTCGGAATCAAGGAAATGGTCCAGTCCGGGCTGGTGGCGATCGGGCGCGGCTCGCGTTCGATCACCGCCGGGCCGGCGCTGCGGGCCGCCTGACCACCCGCCGGACGGCCCCGCGGGCCGCCCATCCAGCCGCACGATCCACGACGGGCCGCCCGGGCCGCCGTACGAAAGGGAAGTCATGAGCGTTGAGGTGTACTACGACGACGACGCCGACCTCGGCCTGATCCAGGCCAAGAAGGTCGCGGTGATCGGCTACGGCAGCCAGGGGCACGCCCACGCGCTGTCGCTGCGCGACTCGGGGGTCGACGTGGTGATCGGCCTGCCGAGCGGCTCGAAGAGCCGGGTCAAGGCCGAGGAACAGGGCCTGCGGGTGGTCGCCCCGGCCGAGGCGGCGGCCGAGGCCGACGTGATCATGCTGCTCGCGCCGGACACGGTGCAGCGCACCCTGTACGCCGAGTCGATCGCGCCCAACCTCGCCCCGGGCAAGGCGCTCCTGTTCGGGCACGGCTTCAACATCCGGTACGACCTGATCAAGCCGCCGGCCGACGTCGACGTGGCGATGGTGGCCCCGAAGGGCCCGGGCCACCTGGTGCGCCGGCAGTACGCCGACGGCAAGGGCGTGCCGTGCCTGGTCGCGGTCGAGCAGGACGCCTCCGGCTCGGCCTTCGCGCTCGCCCTGTCATACGCGAAGGGCATCGGCGGCACCCGCGCCGGCGCGATCCGGACCACCTTCACCGAGGAGACCGAGACCGACCTCTTCGGCGAGCAGGCGGTGCTCTGCGGCGGCGCGGCGGCCCTGGTGCAGACCGGTTTCGAGGTGCTCACCGAGGCCGGCTACGCCCCCGAGGTCGCCTACTTCGAGTGCCTGCACGAGCTGAAGCTCATCGTCGACCTGATGTACGAGGGTGGCATCGCCCGGATGCGCTACAGCGTCTCCGACACCGCCGAGTACGGCGACCTCTCCCGGGGCCCGCGGGTCATCGACGCCCGGGTCAAGGAGGAGATGCGCAAGATCCTCTCCGAGATCCAGTCCGGCGAGTTCGCCCGCGAGTGGATCGCCGAGGACGACGCCGGCCGCCCCAACTTCGCCAAGTGGCGGGCCGAGGGCGCGGCGCACCCGATCGAGGAGACCGGCCGGAAGCTGCGCGGCATGATGAGCTGGGTCGACCGCCCGATCACCGAGACCGCCTGACGCTTTCCCCGCGGTGCCCGGTCGTCCGCACGACCGGGCGCCGCACCGGCGGCCCCGACCCGACGCTCTCCCCGGCGCCGGGCCGGGGCCGTCGGGCGTCGTGCCCGCCGGTCACCGCTGCCGTTCACCGGCCGGTCACCGCCGGTTGTGAGGGCACTCACCCCACGGTCCGCGACATGCCGGCCGGCCCGCCCCCTACGATCGCGGGTAGGTGCGTAGCCGGCACCTGACGGCAAAAGGCACGGATCAGCGCGGGGCGCAGTGCGGCGTCCGGCGGCCCGGCCGACCGCTCTGACGACATCTACGAGGACCAATGACTCCTGTCGTACTGATCGCCGAAGAACTCGCCCCCGCCGCCATCGAGGTGCTCGCCCACGACTTCGACGTCCGCCACGTCGACGGCACCGACCGCCCGGCCCTGCTCTCGGCGCTCTCCGAGGCCGACGCCGTCATCGTGCGCAGCGCGACCCAGATCGACGCCGAGGCGATCGCCGCCGCGCCGCGACTGAAGGTCGTCGCCCGGGCCGGCGTCGGGCTGGACAACGTCGAGGTGCCGGCCGCCACGGCCCGCGGCGTCATGGTCGTCAACGCCCCCACCTCCAACATCGTCTCCGCCGCCGAGCAGGCCGTCGCGCTGCTGCTCGCGGTGGCCCGGAACACCGCCAGCGCCAGCGCCGCGCTGAAGGCGGGGGAGTGGAAGCGGTCCAAGTACACCGGCGTGGAGATCCAGGGCAAGACCGTCGGCGTGGTCGGCCTCGGCCGCATCGGCGTGCTCTTCGCCCAGCGGATCGCCGCCTTCGGCACCCGGCTGATCGCGTACGACCCGTACATCCAGCCGGCCCGCGCGGCGCAGCTCGGCGTCCGCCTGGTCGGCCTGGAGGAGCTGCTGCGGGAGAGCGACTTCATCTCCATCCACCTGCCGAAGACCCCGGAGACCGTCGGTCTGATCGGCGAGAAGGAGCTGACCCTGGTCAAGCCGGGCGTGCGGATCGTCAACGCGGCCCGGGGCGGTCTGGTCGACGAGCAGGCCCTGGCCGACGCGATCGCCGAGGGCCGGGTCGCCGGCGCCGGCGTCGACGTCTACGCCAAGGAACCGTGCACCTCCTCGCCGCTGTTCGCCTTCGACAACGTGGTGGCCACCCCGCACCTGGGCGCCTCCACCCACGAGGCGCAGGACAAGGCCGGCCTGGCCGTGGCCAAGAGCGTCAAGCTGGCGCTGCAGGGCGAGTTCGTGCCGGACGCGGTGAACGTGCAGGCCGGCGGCGTGGTCGCCGAGGACGTCCGGCCGCTGCTGCCGCTGGCCGAGAAGCTGGGCCGGGCCTTCACCGCCGTCGCCGGCGGGATCGCCGCCAGCGTCACCGTCGAGGTCCGCGGCGAGATCGTCAACCACGACGTCTCGGTGCTCAAGCTCGCCGCGACCAAGGGGCTGTTCAGCTCGGTCGTCGAGGAGCAGGTCAGCTACGTCAACGCGCCGCACCTGGCCGCCGAGCGCGGCGTCGAGGTCACCCTGACCACCCAGGCCGAGACGGTCGACCACCCCAACCTGGTCACCGTCCGCGGTGCGCTGCCGGACGGCCGCACGGTCAGCGTCTCGGGCACGGTGACCACCGCCGGCACCCGGGACATCATCAAGCTCACCGAGGTCGACGGCTTCGACGTGGAGATCGGCGCCGAGGGCATCCTGCTCTTCCTGCGCTACGTCGACCGTCCGGGCGTGGTCGGCACCGTCGGCACGCTGCTCGGCGAGGCCGGCATCAACATCGCCGCGATGCAGGTGGCCCGCCGGGAGGCCGGCGGCGAGACGCTGATGACGCTCACCGTCGACCAGGCGCTCGGCGCCGACCTGCTCACCTCGGCCGCCGAGTCGATCGGGGCGGTGGCGGCCAGCGCCGCCGACCTGCGCGACGAGTAGCCCGCAGGCACGACGACGGGGGGCCCGGCGGATCGCCGGGCCCCCCGTCGTACGCCGAGCGGGGCCCTCGTACCGGGGCGCTCAGTTGTTCAGTCGCGCCGGGGGCGGGTAGACCGTGCCGTCCTGCGCGTCGAAGAGCATCAGCCCGTGCTCGCCGGCCAGCCGCTCGATGTCGAGCAGCACCTGGTCCTCGCAGGTCGGGTGCAGGTTCAGCTCGACGTGGTCGTGCGCCGCGTGCAGCGGGCTGACCGCCCACGGGCTGTCCGGGCCGGGGTGCCGGTCCGGATACGAGCCGGTGATCGCCCGGTAGAAGCCCACGACCCGCGGGTCCGGGTGCCGGTCCAGGTGCTGTCCCTGCCGGCACCGCTGCACCGCGGCCCGGACGTCCTCGGGTGTCGCCCCGTCCGCCAGGGCCCACACGCTCAGATCGAAACTCACGGCGCACAGCGTGCCATCAGTCGTTCACCATGTCGAAACTGCCCCGCCGCAGGTGGGCTCCCGAGTTGCCACGCTCCTGCCGCGACGGTCCGCTGTGGAGACTCTTGCGTCGAGTTGCGTCGATTCGCTAGCGTACCTGTGCGGTCACTGGCCGAGCTCGCGGCGTTGGCCCGTCTTCGGGTGGCGAGGTCGACGTTCCGGCCCGACCGGCCCGCACCCCTCGATTGCGCGAGCCACGCGCACTCGTCGCTGACCGGCCTCCACGGTCGTTGCCGCGACCGTGGGGGCCGATCGCGCGTCGGTCCCGTCCGGTGGCGGCGCTGGGCGCGTCGCCGGCGGGCGCAGAAGCGGCCTCAGCGGTGGTGGGCGAAGAGCGGGCGATAGTCCGAGCCGCTGTCGAACCAGGCAAGGCCGGCAGGGCCGGCGGCGTAGAGCGCGGTGGCGTACGCGTCGGCCACCGCGAGATCCGGCCCGACGACGGTGGCCGCCACCAGCTGGTCGGCCGGTTCCCCGGTGTGCGGGTCCACCACGTGCCCCTGCCGGCCGGTCACCCCGGAGGTGCCGACCGCCCCGGCGGTCATCTCCAGCACCTGCGCTGCCCGGCGCCGGTCGGTGGGGTGGTGCACCGCCACCCGCCACGGGCCGCCGTGCGGGGCGCGCCCGCGTACCACCAGGTCGGCGCCGGTGAGCACGGCGTAGTCGTGGATGCCGGCGGCGCGCAGCCGGGCCGCGGCCCGCTCCACCGCCCAGCCGCCGAGCAGGCCGCCGGGGTCGAAGCCGCCGGGCACCGCCCAGGCGTCGAACCAGCCGTCGGTGGCCGCCCGCATGGCGGCGCACCGGTCCACCAGGTCGGCCAGCGGCGGGTACGACTCGGGGCTGATCTCACCCCGGCGCAGCCGGGAGACCAGGCTCTCCGGGCGGTTGGGGCCGTAGGTGAGGTCGATCGCGCGCAGTTCGGCGACCGCGTCCCGCAGCGCCTCGCCGACGTTCCGGCGGCCGAGCCACTCCGGGGCGTTGAGCAGCAGCGAGTACTCGGCGGTGGAGATGCGCAGGGTGTACTGGACGGCGATCCGGCCGCCGAAAACCGTGTCGGACCGGTCGAGCCGCGGGCTCCGCGGGCCGAGTCGCAGGTCCGGGCGGCGGCTGGAGAAGGCCGACTGGTCCACCCAGCGGGTTCGGGGCTGCTGGTCGATCCGCATGGCGCCACGCTAACCAGCGGAGTTGACCGCACCATGAATCCCACCTGGGAGCCTCCTGTGCATCGCCATTTCCCGGATACTGGAAGACGCGTACCGGGAGGCGGGACGGCGACGTACCGTCGGGGCGACGGCGAGGCGAAGGAGCACAGGACGTGGCACGGATCGCGGTGGTGGCCGGTGACGGGATCGGACCGGAGGTGGTCGCCCAGGCGCGCAAGGTCATCGACGCCGTGCTGCCCGGGGTGGCGGCGACCGAGTACGACCTCGGGGCGGCCCGCTACCACCGTACCGGCGAGGTGCTCCCCGAGTCGGTGCTGACCGAGCTGGCCGGGCACGACGCCATCCTGCTCGGCGCCGTCGGCGACCCGAGCGTCCCGCCCGGGGTGCTGGAGCGCGGCCTGCTGCTCAAGCTCCGGTTCGCCTTCGACCAGTACGTCAACCTCCGCCCGTCGCGGCTCTGGCCCGGCGTGCCCGGGCCGCTGGCCACCGTGAAGCCCGGCGAGGTCGACCTCGTCGTGGTGCGCGAGGGCACGGAGGGCCTCTACGCCGGCGCCGGCGGCGCGCTGCACCGGGGGACCCCGGCCGAGATCGCCACCGAGGAGAGCCTGAACACCCGGCACGGGGTGGAGCGGGTGATCCGCGACGCCTTCGCCCGGGCCGCGCGCCGGGAGCGGCGCAAGGTCACCCTGGTGCACAAGACGAACGTGCTCACCCACGCCGGTTCGCTCTGGGCCCGCGCGTTCGAGGCGGTCGCCGCCGAGCACCCGGACGTGACCACCGAGTACCAGCATGTCGACGCGGCCGCGATGTTCCTGGTCACCCAGCCCCAGCGCTACGACGTGGTGGTCACCGACAACCTCTTCGGCGACATCCTCACCGACATCGCCGCCGCGGTGACCGGCGGCATCGGGCTGGCCGCCAGCGGCAGCATCAACCCCGACGGCACGTACCCGTCGATGTTCGAGCCGGTGCACGGCTCGGCGCCGGACATCGCCGGGCGCGGCGTCGCCGACCCGGTGGCGGCGGTGCTCTCCGCCGCCCTGCTGCTCGACCAGCTCGGCCACGCCGACGCCGCGGCCCGGGTCACCGCCGCGGTGGGTCAGGAGCTGGCCGCGCGGACGCCGGGCGTACCGCTGCGCACCGCCGAGGTGGGCGACCGGCTGGCGGCCCACGCCGCCTCCTGAGCGGGGTCGCCGCACGCCGTCCGGCGGCCGCCCCGCGTGCCGACGGTTCGGCCGCCCCGTTACGCCCGGGCGGCGCTACCCGCTGAACGACCGTTCGGACGCCTCACCCGTTGGGGCGGCTCAACCGGCGCGCACCGCGCCGACTCGTCCGAAGAGCCGACCCGCTAACGCATCGACGCGCCCGCAATCCTCCGCTCCGCCGACCCGCCGCCGGCCTACCCGAATTGACCGGGCCGCCGGCCGATAGCCCGCACCCGCACGCCCGTCACAGCATCAACACAGTGACGCGCCCGGGGGCGGGGCCTATCCGCACACCCGGGCGCTCGACCGGACACAGGAGGTCCGACCTATGCGCACCCTAACGGCCACCGAGCGGCGCTGGCAGGAAGCCGACCGCCGGTACGAGCGGCGGGAGCGCCTCGCCGCCCTGCGGTTCGCGGTGGAGAAGATGGCGCTGCGGCTCGCCGCGTCGCAGCACGAGAACGCCCGCTACGTGGGCAACGACTGGGCTAAGTCGGACCGGGCGTTCCGCGCCGCGAACCGGCAAATGGCCGCTCTGCGCCGGCTGCTCGACGCCCTCTACGCCGAGGCGATCCGATGACCTACCCCGTCGACACCGCCCACGCCCCACACACCCACGACCTCATCACCGCCTACCTCCGACACCTCGCCGCCCTCGGCCGCGCCGAAACCACCCGAGACACCTACGCCGACGAACTCTGCCGCCTCGACCGACAGCTACCCGAAGGCCTCGAGTTCGCGTGCGCCGACGAGCTGCGCGACACCATCCACAACGGGCAGCGCAGCCCCGCCCACATCGCGAAGATCACCGCCGCCGTCGTCGGCTTCTACGCATGGGCGACCCGCCCGTCCGACCCGTACCTGGACTTCAACCCCGCGACCGACCTGCCCCGCGCCAAGGTCCGACCGCGCCGGCCCCGACCCGTCACCAACGAAGAGCTCGCCGACATCCTCCGCCGGGCCCGCGAACCCATGCGCACCTGGTACCTACTCGCCGCCGGCAACGGCCTCCGATGCGTCGAGATCTCCCGACTCGACCGAGCCGACGTCACCGAGGACGCGACGTGGATCCGCGGCAAGGGCGGCAAGGAACGCATCGTGCCCACCCACCCGGCCGTGTGGCAGGCGGTGAAGGACCTGCCGTCCGGGCCGATCGCCCGCAACCGGGACGGATCACACGCCGACCGCGTCCAGGTCCAGGAACGCGCCAACTACCACCTACAGACCACGCTCGGGCACAAGACGGTGTCCATGCATCGGCTGCGGCACTGGCACGGCACCTATGTGCATCAGGCGGCCGGCGGCGACATCCGCGTGACGCAGGAGCTGCTCGGGCACGCGTCGCCGAACACCACCTCGGTGTACGTGGCGACGATCGGCGGCGCGAAGGCGGCGGCCGTGCACGCCTTGCCGCTGCCTGTCTGACCCTGGCAGACGACGAAGCGCCCCGGACCCCCTACTGGTCCGGGGCGCTGTCGTGCCCGGGGGGTTAGCGGATACGCCGCGGCCGACGTACCCGCTGCGGCGCGGTCACCTCCGGCGGCACCACATGCTGCTGCGGTGGCGCGTCGACGCGCACCGGATCGTTGACCGTCTCGACGCGCGGCCGGCGGTCGCGAGGCAGTTGCCCCATGCTCGCCACCACCACCACGTGCGCCCGCCCGCCGTCGATCATCTGCATAGCGTCCGGCCAGGTACGGACGATGCCGGCGAACACGTACCCGCAGGCCTCCACCCTCTCCAGGCAGGGGGCGGCGATGGCGGCGAACTCGGCGGGGTCGGTGACGGCGGCGGGGACGAACACGAGAGCGTGGTCAGGGGTGGCGCGGTTGGACATCAAGGCACAGCTCCTTGCCTTAACGGAGACTTAACCGAGCCCCGATGAAACACCCGTGCGACTGGGCGGCGGAAGGGCTGGTAGCGGCTACCGAGGTAGCTCTCCGCCAACGTTGTACAGGCTGGCTGGCCGGTGGAACTTCCACGTGCTATGCGCCACCGAGCGTGAGTGACCGGCGGGGCTTGGGAGCTTGCCCAGTCACCGACCGTTGATCATCCGCACACCGGCCGCCGTCACTGGCCGCATTGTGGCCACTGCCGGATATCACCGATGCCGCTACTAATCGCGTTCCGTGCGTTCCTCCACGTACACGCCCGCTCCCGGCACGCCGTACGTCAACCGACGCTCCCTGAGGATGATGTGCGCCTTCTGAATCGTCGGCACCGACACCGAGTAGAGGGCGGCCAGCTCACGCATGCTCGGCAACGGTGTGTGCGGCGGATACTCGCCGGCGGCGATACGGGCTGCGAGGTCGTCTGCGATCTGCTCGTACGTCAGCCGGCGAGCGGGCATGGATGTGGTGATCTCTCCTGGGTTGGGCGCCCAGATCACACCATTCCGCGAATCGTGGCGGCAACGGCATGCTTGCCCTAGATATCTAGGCTTTCTAGGGTGCACACAGTAGCTATTCAGTGATCTTCAGTCATGGGGTGATCGTCGTGGTGCCCGACTACTCGCACGCGGACCCGCCGCCCATCGTCGACGGTGACCGCGTCAAGCCACCGCCGGCCGAGCTGCCGCCCCCGACCACCCTCGCCGAACGGCTCCCCGTCCTCGTCTGCGCCGTCGTCGTCGCCCTGGCCGTCATCGTCGGGACGCTGCTCCGATGACCACCGCCGACGGCCGCCCGTGGTGGCGCCGGGACCTCGACGACCACCGGCAGCGCGAGGGCCGCTGCCCCCTCTGCCGGACTGCCCGCCGCTGCTGGCCGTGGGCGGTCGCGTTCGCGGCGAGCGTCATCGAGTCGAGCCGGCCGTGACCGCCCCGCCGGTCACCGCGAAGGCGTCCCGGTGCCTCGGCTGCGCGCCGACGATCCTCGACGTCGGCCACACCTGCGGCGGCAGCCGCATCCCGGTCGCCGAGCTCGGCTGGTGGTGCGACTGCCCCGAGCCGGCCTGCCGCCGGCGGCAGGCCGGCGACTGGACGGACCAGCCTCATACCCGCACCCGACCCCAAGGGAGTACCCGATGACCCGCCACGAGGACGCCCCGCCGTGGGCGAAAGCCCTGATGATCCTGACCGGGCTGGTGCTGCGCCTACGGCGAGTGCGCTGACCGGACCCGGATACGACAAGCCCCCATCAGGACGGGCCCGGACGCAGCGACGCCACCGCTGGCCGGGCCCTTGATCAGACACTGGAGGTCTGACCCATGCCCATCATGCCCCTAGCGTCCCGCGCCGCACGCGGCGGCTCGGCGGCGGTCGTCGCCGGCGTGGCGGCCGTCGCGTCCTACTCCCACATGCGGGACCTGGCCGCCGGCCATGGCCAGTCGCCGCTGCTGGCCAACCTGCTGCCGATCAGCGTGGACGGAATGCTGATCGTCGCGTCGGCGGTGATGGCCGATGACCGGGCCGCCGGCCGGCCGGCCAGGCTGTCCGCCCGGGTGTCCTTCGTGGTCGGTGTGGTGGCCAGCATCGTGGCCAACGTCCTGGCCGCCCCGGACGACCTGGTGGCCAGGGTCATCTCGGCGTGGCCAGCGCTGGCCCTGCTGCTGGTCGTTGAGATGCTGACCGGGTCAGCCAGGCCGGTAGCCGGTCCGGCCACCGAGCGGGCGACGGACACCAGCCTGGCCGCCGTGCCGGCCGCGCCGGTGACCGGATCGACCGCGCTGGCCAACCGGTCGGGGATCGCCCCGGATACCGCGGTCCGGATTGCCGCGGCGATGGCCGCGAAGCCGGGCGCGGACAGGGACGAGATCGCGGCCACGGCCGGTGTGTCCGCCCGGACAGTCCGCCGGTATTTGGCCGTCCAGCCGGTCTGACCACAGCGAAGCGCCCCGCCTGGCCGGAGCCAGGTGGGGCGCTCTCCGTTCTGCTACTGCGCGGGCCGGTTCGGAACCGCGTACACGATGCCGAGCCCGGCGAGCGTCGCGCCGGCGACGCCCACCCACTCCGCCGGGGAGACAGTGTTATCGACCAGGGCGGTGCCGAGCGCGCCGAGTCCGGCGAGCAGGGCGGCGACGATGGCCTTGGCGTACGGCTTCCACTCCATGCGTGAGCCTCCTCAGACTCTCGGGGGCCACACCCAGTGACCCCACTTGCCGGGCTCGCCCTCGCAGCGTGAGGTGGCCCAGTAGGTGTCATCGCCGTCGAGCAGCACCTTGAGGTTCGCGGCGGACCCGCCGAAGGTACGGACGACCAGAGCCGGGTAGGTGTCGCCCGGACTGACGGCGTTCCACCGCATGGCCTTCGACGTGTCGTGGCTGGCGTGGCGGATGCTGGCGATCAGCGAGGCGTCGGTCTCGCTGAGCGTGTAGTGGACGATGCGGCCGATGGTGGGCTGCACGATGTACCTCCTTCAGTTGACGAGCTGGGGCAGCACCGCGCTGCCGAGCGCGGCGAGGGACAGCAGCACCGCGGCGGCCGGCAGCGGCCACTGCCGGGCCTCCAGCGACCGCAGGCGCAACTCGTGGTCCCGCACGTCGCCGGCGTGACTCACGTTCTGGTCGACCAGCTTGTTGACGGTGTCGCGAAGCAACACCACCTGGTCGTAGATCTCCCGCGCGGTGATCTGCACCGGCCCCAGCGGGGACAGCTCGCTCACGACGCGGGCCCGGCGACCGCCCGCCGCACGATGGCGTCGGCCAGCTGGTCGTAGTCGATGGCCACAGCCGGCCGCTCCGCGAGCTGGCGCAGCTGGTCGGCGAGGCTGGCCAGCGTCGGGTGGGCCGGGACGTCCGCGCCGGTGTGGTCCTCACCCATCGCCATCCGGGTGTAGATCTGCCCGACCGGGTTCCGGCCGTCCAGCCGCGTCAGGTTCCGGTGGATCGTCTCCAACCAGGCGTGCTCTTCCGGGGTCATGTCGTCGTCCTCCAACAGGCCGATGGTGGTCAGGTAGCGGCGGAACAGCGGCGTCTGGTCGCGGCCCGCCTTGATCGCGTCGCGGAAGAAGCTGAAGTGCGTGTGGTAGAGGTGCGAGTCGTCGCCGGAGCTGCGCCGGCCGAGCCGGTCCCACCGCTTCACCGTCCGCCCGTCGGGGCTGTAGATGATCTCCCGAATGTCGCGGGTGTCCGGCGCGTTCGCCGCGCACTGGCCGACGCACCAGTTGGAGAACGACATCAGGGTGTGCGTCCGGCCGGCGGAGCGGACGGAGAACGTCCCCACGTCCAAGCCGGCGGCGTGGTCGGTCAGCCCGTTGCGGTCCCGGCTCGACTCGACAACGGAGTAGTCGCCGGCCACGACCCGGTCCCGGCCACAGTGATAGCCGCCCCAGTGCGCGGAGTCGCCGACGATGCCGACCTCCGCCGACGCGAGCCCGTGCGGGCCCAACTCGTCGAGCAGCAGCCGGCGGACGGCCAGCAGATTCCGCGGTGCCAGCGTCACAGCTCGGCCTTGAAGTTGATGCCCGACAGCGTGACGAGGGTGGTAGCTCCGACGATCACCTTCACCGCTCCAGAGGACTCCACGTCGACACGGCCGAGGGTGCTGGAGCTGGTGATGGTCGGGAAAGCCAGAGTGCTCGCCGGGCGGTAGCCGGCAGGGAGGGTGAAGGCGGCCACGTTGAGCGCGCCGTTCTTGATCAATCCGTCGAGGTGGACGACACCGTTCTTGTCCTTCCAGTACCTTGCGCCCTGGAAGGGAGCACCCCAGTCCACCCAGCCGTTCTGGTAGGTGACCGCGACCTTCGCCTGGTTGGTGATGGCACCCGGGTTCAGCGTCTTGGTCCCGTCGGACAGGACCGCTTCGACCGCCTCGGCCAGGTCCTGTGTGGCGCCACCGATGTCCGGCGGGTCCACCGCGTTCTCCAGGTAGGGGAACCCGTATGTCGAGGTACTGGCCGGCATTCATGCCTCCCGGTGGACAGGGGCGGTTACCATCGCCCACAACAGACTGATCGGAGAGTGATCATGCGACGCCTGGTCGTGGCCACCGGCGTGCTGGCGGCTGCCCTGACCGCCGCCGCCACGCTGGTGTGGATCGACGTGCTCGACGACCACCGCGCCCGGGCGGCCGCCGCCGCGCCGGCGCCCGTGCGGTACGCGCCGCCGGTCGTCGAGGTCGCACCCGGGGTCGACGTCGACCCGGCCGAGGCCGAGGCCGAAGTCGAACGGATGGTCAACGACCCGCGCGGCTGGCGCGCCGACCTGCAACACGTCACCGTCCGAATCGTGCGACCCGGCGACTACGGCACGCAGCCCATGCCCGGCACGATCGGCCGCGCCTGGCCCGAGGACCAGCTGGTGGTCGTCACCGTGGAGGCGTGGACGACGCTCGGCCCTCGGTTCGCTGCCTCGGGCGGCACCCTCGAGGACCAGCGGGCGTGGATCGTGCTCCACGAACTCGGGCACGTGCTCGGCCACGACCACGCCGAATGCCCCGGCTCGGGCCCGGCGCCGGTCATGCGCGACACCAACTACCTGCTCGGCGACGGCTGCACGTACAACGTGTGGCCCAACCCCTGACCTGGTCATAGCGCGAACACCGCGATCTCCCGCGAGCTGAAATCGACCGGCCCGATACCGCTGTCGGCCGCCCGATTCCGGTACTTCATCGTGAACGTCGTAGACCCCGGGTTGAGGCCGGTGAACAGGTGCATCATCGCCCCCTGATTCCCGCCAGCGACCAGCGCGTCGGTAGCAGCCCCCGTGCCGGGGAACTCGAAGAAGTGGCCGAGGCTGTAGACGCCATCGGCCGGGATCGTGGTCGCCCCGGACACGGCGACCGACACCCCGCCGGTGGTGAACCGCTGAAACGAATCGGACTTGCCGATGTCGGCGGTCCACAGCACCAACGCCCGCCCCGATGACGAGATCGCGGTGGTGACGGAGGGGCCAACAGCCGCCCCGGTCAAGTCGCCGAAGCTGATGGCGTTACGGGTTCCCTCGGCCGGGTCGGACGCGGCGATGATCCGGGAGAACACGGCGGCGAGCGCGGACGCAGCCTCCGGCGTGCCCGGGATGGTGTACCGGCCGAGGATCCCCCACGACGAGGCCGCCCCGCCGCTCGTCAGGATGGTCACCACGTCACCGGCCTTCAGCTGAGTCGCCTCGCTGGTGTTCAGGATTGGCAGGTTCTCGACCAGCACCCCATCGACCTCGACCACGTTCTCGGCCGTGGTCTGGTTCCACTCCCGGATGGTGCCCTGCCGCTTGCCGAGCCCGGGCGGCGGCGGCGCAGCGGCCAGCACCGGCGCCAGGTCGTGAGACGGGTACGACATCAGGCTCCTCCCAACAGCACGGTGGTCTGCTCCCGGGTGGCCGCGGACATCGCCGCCTCCGCGGTCAACGGCACCACCAGCTGGTCGACCACGTGCACCTCCGACCGGCCCGGGTAGGTCACCCGGATCGGGTCGCCCGGCTCCAGCGCCGGGTTCGGCACGGCCGCGAAGTCCACCGCGTACGGCAGCCCGAGCTGGCGGGCCAGCATCCCGGCGGCCGCCGACCGGGCCTGAGCCGATGTGGTGATGAACGGCGACGAGTAGAACCGCGGCACCTTGCCGAACTGGCCGTGCCAGTACGTCGGGGACAGCGGGTTCGCGTCGACGACCACCGCCCGGGCCGGGCTGGTCGTGTCCATGCCCTCGCCCACCGCGACCACGGCGTTGTAGACACCGTCCCGGGTCAGCCGCCGGCCGACGGAGACGAGCACCCCGCTCTCACCGTGGCTGACCTCCCACACCGGGCTGCTGGTCGCCGGCGGCGTACGGATCACCAGGTGACCCCGGTGGTCCCACCACCACATCTTCCCGACGCTGGTGACCAGGTCGTCGAGGACCGCGTACCGGTCCTCCTCAGCGAGGATCTGCCGGCCGATCGCCTGCCCGCTCATCGCGTCGTCCCACTCGATCACCGCCGACGGGTAAATCTCCGTCACCAGCGCCGACACCACCGCCCCGTACGTCGTCGACGCCGAGAACGCCCGCAGCCCCGTCAGCCGGCCGTCGACGATCCCCGACATGCGATCCCGGGCCTGGATGGTGATCGGGCCCGTCGGGGCGTCGTCCTGCTCCACCGTGTAGATGCGGAAGTACCCCTGGCTGACCCACTCGGTGCGGCCGTTGCCGAACTTGACGCCCCGCCGCACGTGGATCTCGTTGCCGTACGGGGCGAGCAGATCCACCGCCCGGGTCGGCCACCTCCGGTCACCGTCGGTGCGGAGCTCCAGCGTCGACCGGGTCTCCTGCGACGCGTCCAGCTGCACGTCCCCGCCAAGGATCGGGATGTCCGTGCCGGCCGGGTTGACGCCGATCTGCCCGGGCGCGACCACCCGAGCGGTGGCCACCATCTGGTGGGAGCCCCGCACCGCTTGGAGGAACGCGTCGCTGACCGGCCTCACGGGACGATCACATCCTCGGGCGAGCCGACCAGGTCCATCAGGCTCAGGATCGTGTCGTGCGCGTCGAGGACCGCCTGACACGTCGGGTAGGTGTTCAGCACCGTCTGGCAGGTCACCGTCGACCCGACCACGTCCGGGCCCGGCGCGGCGACCTCCACGCAGGGCAGCTCGAACACCCGCCGCGGGCCGAGCCGCGACGTGCGCCGCTGCCGGGTGTCACCGACCACCACGTACCCCTCCGGCACGCCGGTGCCGGCCGGCGCGTGCACGAAGAGCACGTCACCGGAGGCGAGCATCAGGTCCAGGTCGTCGGCGTCCCCCGGAGTGCCGGTGAGGACTTCGAGCGTCCACCGGCGGGAGCCGCGGACGTCGCTGACCGAGACGGGCAGGCTTCGGCCGACGACGTCGAACACCCCGTTGCGGGCCGGCCGCTCGACGTCGGAGTAGTCGGCGACGGTGACCGGCCGGTTGAGGAACGGCCGGGCGATGCTCTTCAGCCACACCAGCCCACCGAGCGACGGGGTGATCGACCCGGTGAACACCGTCGTCTCCGGCGATGCCACCGCGAAGTCGTCGAGCGTGTAGGTGAACGGCATCGTGTTCGTCGACCCGGCGTCGATGATCGTGCGAATGCCCGCCTTCGTGCCCGCCGTCAACGTCGTGTCCGTCGCCTCCACCTGCCAGTCTGACGGCGGCGTGTCGCCCTCCCGCCAACCCCTGCCGCGCAGCAGACTGCCCGCCACGTCCAGCTCCACCACATAGCGGGTGTTCGGAACGTGGGTGATGCCGGGCAAGACGATCGACGCGAGGGTGGTGTCCACCCCGGCGGCCCGGCGGCGGATCGAGCAGGTGATGTTCAGGTCGGGGATGTACGCCAACCGGGCCTGGTAGAAGTTCGCGTCGTCGACGAACCGGGCGATGGCGTACACGGACAACGACGTACCGGCAGGCTGCGCCACCGCCGGCACACTCGACGTCACCCGCACCCGCGCGTCCGACCCGACGTCGATCACACTGATCCGGCCCTGATTCGTCGCACTGTGAATGTGCTGGCCGACCCCGTTCGCGGCCACGAACGCCGACGCGGACCCGAAATGCTGCCACGGCTGCCCCGACGGCGCGGTACCGAACCCGAACGGCCGCAGCGTCGCCTCATCGACGTACACAGTGTTCGACGCTGGCGGAGTGCCGGACAGAGCCGCGCCCTGCATCATCGCCTGCGCGGCACCGACCGGAGCGGTCGCGTCGTGCGTGATCAGCGTCCACGTGTTCGCCGCCACCGCCACCGTCGTCGCCGACGAGGACAGAAACGCGCCGCCACCGTCACGCCAGATGATCCCCACCACGACGTCACGGGCCACCGCCGACCGCACCCACGACGACGCCCGATACGTCGTCCCAGCCGTGATCGGCACGTTCTCCGAGCGGGCCTCCGCGCTCGCCGCCACCCCGTCGGGGGTGAGCAGCAGCGACGCCGCCCCCTCATGCGCCTGCGCCGTCGACCGGGCCACCGTGCCACCCAACGCCGTCCACGACGAGGCGCTCGTCTCGAAGAACGGGTTCGCGTTCAGCGGCGGCCGAGCGAACTCGTCCCACGCCGTCGGCCCGACGACCCGGTAGTAGTTCGGCACGTCCGGCGTGAACTCGTAGTCATCGACCTGGGCGACACCCGCCACAGGCAGCACCTCGTACCCGCCGCGCACCGTGGACCAGCGCACCTGGTCGGTGGACCGCTCCACCCGCACCGGCACCACGCTGCCAAGGCCGTCCGCGGAGATCCGCACCCGGGACAGCTGCGGGTCGTAGGTCAGGGACAGGGCCACCTCACTTCCTCCCCGCCCCGGCGCCGACGCGCCGCTTCAACTGCCGGTCGTGCTCCCGCAGCTCCGTGCGCACCACCCGCACGACCTCGCCGCCGATCTCGATGTGCGCCTCCAACACCTGCGGCCCGAGGGACGAATTGGGTGTGACGTAGCCCGGCGAGCGGCCCATCGTCAGGACCTCGGGCCCGTTCTCACCGACCAGGTACGAGCGGCCGGGCTGGGTGTGGCCACCCGACGCCCTCCGGCCGAGCCGGACGGCGACCTGCTCCTCCAGGTTCTTGATGCCGCGCAGCGACACGTCGACGTGCACCGTCTTACCGGTGATCTTGTCGAGTTCGTGGTTCGCGTTCTTCTGGAACTCGGCGAACTCCTTGGCCGCGTTCTTCAGCTTCGGCCCGATGCCGGGAATCCACCCGAACGCGGCCGCCGCCCCGCCGATGATCTTCCCGAGGACGGCGAGGACAACCCGCACCCCGGCAACGAACACGCCACCGATACCGATCCACACCTCGCGGGCCTTGCCGTACAGGTTCGCCAGCCAGCCGATCACCTTGCCGAGGACGATGATGATGCCCTCAAGCCAGGTCAGGAAGTCACCGAGGAACTTGTTCGCGCCCGGCCCGCCCTCGGCGATCGATGCGAAGAACTTGTCGATCGCGGTGCCGATCCTGGGCAGGTGCTGGGCGAGGGTGTCCCACAGCGGCTGGCCCGCCTGCAGGGACTTCTCGATCCCGGGCAGCGCGTTCTCGGCCAGCTTGGTGATCCCGGGCACCAGCTTGTCGATGATCGGGGCGGTCAGCTCACCGATCCGCCTGAGTGTCGGCCCCATCCGCTCGATGGCGTTGCCGAACGTGTCCGCGGCCCGCACCAAGGGCCCCTCGAACGGCTTACCGAACCCGTCGAACACCTTCTGCGCCCGGTCACCGAACCGCTTCCACGCGGCCTTCACCTGCGGCGAGTTCGACGCGGCCTTGATCCCGGCGGCGAGCACCCCACCGCCGACGGCGAGGAGGATCCCGGCGGTCAGCGCGGCGCCGACCGCGGCGGACATGGTCGTCGCGACGAACGCCGCGAACGCCACCACCCCTGCCTGAACCTGCGGCGGCGCCGACTTGAACGCCCCGGAGATGCCGCTGGTCAGGTCGAGGCCAATCTTCTGCCCGATGCGGGCGAACGCGCCGGCTTTCTTCTCGATCCCGGAGGTGGTCTTGTCGATCTGCTTGGCCGCGTCGGCCGCCGCCTTGGCCAGGCCCTTGGCGGTGCCGTCGAACTTGATCCGGATCGTCCGCTCGCCGGCCATTCAGTCACCGTCCCGGGAGAACTTCGCCACGACGGCGTCGGCGGACTGCCGCCACTGCTGGCTGATGGTGGCCTCGTTGTCCTCCACAGAGCGGAAGAACCAGTACGAGCCGCGGCCCAGGTGCGGGCGGAACT
Source organism: Micromonospora sp. R311 (assembly GCF_056780015.1). Lineage (NCBI taxonomy): Bacteria > Bacillati > Actinomycetota > Actinomycetes > Micromonosporales > Micromonosporaceae > Micromonospora > Micromonospora sp. R311. Next base: position 119,989 of record NZ_JBSWCE010000009.1, on the reverse strand, counting down.
GCCGCAGGCTGTACCGGCCGTCCTGGCTGGCGCCGAACTCCGAGCCGAACAGCAGCTTGTAGGCGGGCTTGCGGTTGCGGCCGATCCGCTTGCTGCCGCCGGCGACGATCGACGGCACCCGGTCACGGCGGGCCTTGACGGTCGGGGCGAGGATCGCCGCCTGGCGGCCCTCCGCCCGGGCCGCGGTCTGCACGCGGGTGGCGAGGGTCTGCGACAGCCGCAGCGACGCGTCGCGCAGCTCGCCGCCGGCATCCTTCGGCAGCTTCCGCAGCGCGGCAAGCGTTTCCCGGACACCCTCGATGTGGAGGGTGATGGTCAAGCCCTTCTTCGCCATGTGCCCTCCTCATCCGCTCATCTGCTGGCCGTCCTGGCTGGCCTGTCGGTGCTGGCGTGCCAGCAGGTCGTGGGCCGTGACGATCGCCCGCTCGCCCTCGGCCGCCCACACGCTCGGCGGGATGCCGGTGCCGATGGCCAGAGCGACCAGGTACCGGCTCAGGGAGCCGGCTGGGTAGGGTCCGGTTCCTCGTCCTCCTCGAACTCCAGCTCGCAGGTCTCCTCGAACTCCGCGAGGGGCCCGGTGAACAGGCGTTGCCGGACCGCGGCGATGTGCGCGATCTTGTACAGGTCGGTGATCCGCACGCCGTCCTTCAGTTGGCCCATCGACGCGCCCTTGGTGGTGCGCTCCCACTTCAGGACGTCCCGGGTGCCGGCGGCCACCTCGAACTTCTCGCCGCCGTCCGGGCTCACGGTGAAGGTGAACATCAGAAACTCACCACCGCTCGGGTCACCGACGCGACCGCCGAGTAGTCGACGTAGGCGCGGCCGGCGTCCACTGACCCGGACGGCTGGCCGAAGGTACGCGCGGGCAGCGGACCGACCAGCGCCGTCGTCCCGGCGGCGACCGCAACGGCCAGGTCCTCGACGTCCAGGCCGTCCTGCGACGCCGTCGCCTGAACGGTCACGGTGACCGGTGCGCCGGAGGCGTTGGTGACCATCAGCGCCACTGCGCCGCAGTCGACGATGTCCCCGTCCACGGTCGGCGCGGTCAACGCCGGCACCAGCCCGTCCCGGATGATCTGCTGCGTGGCCTGCGAAGCCCGTGCCATCACGCACCGACCCGGGTGTAGACGGGCTTGCCCTCGATCTGCATCGTCACCTCGGTCTGCTCGGTGGTGCGGGCATCACCACCCGCCGACGGGGCCTTCACCGTCAGGAACCCGGACCACTGGACGTGCTCGGCGGGAATGTCCGGGTGGTGGTCGAGGGTGAACGCCACCCGCTCCCCGTCGTGCTGGGTCAGCCAGTCCGACAGGCCGTCGGAACGCCAGTCCGCGAACGCGGTCAGCTCCAGGGCGTAGTCCGGTTCCGGGTCCTCTCGGAACTCCCCGGCCGGGCACTGCGTGTAGTACCGCTCCCCGTCGGGGGTGTTGTTGAGCACCTGCCAGTTCTGCACCTGGCACTCGAAGCTGACCGCGCCGAGTGAGAACTCGATCAGCTTGATCTTCCGACTGTGCACGCTCACAGCGACACCTCGATCTGAATCTCGTAGCAGGGCAGCTCCACGCCGCCGGTCAGGTACGCGCCGGGGTCGGCCCGCAGCACCGCGGTGTCCGGGTCGCCGTCGAGCGCCGCGGCGACGACCGGCACCAGCTCCCACAGCCGTGGCTGGGCCCGGTCGCTGGCGTCGACCACCACGTACACCAGGAACCGCGCCGAGGTCGGGCCCGGGCAGCCGGACTCCCACAGCAGCGCGGGCGGCCCGAGCACCGCGACGGCGCCGCCGGCGCCGTCCCCGGTGGCCGGCGGGCTGATCGACGCGCCAGGGTCGGTCTCGGGCAGGACACCGTCGAGCCCAGTCAGCCGGGCGACGACCGCGGCGGCGGCGTCGGCGATGGCGCTCACGCGAACACCGGCCCGGCGAAACGACCGATGCCCAGCAGCCGGTCGATGTCGGGGTCGAAGCTGGGCACCCGGGAGGCGCCCATCTCCGCCAGCTGAATCAGCGCGTCCGGCGAGCGGCGGCGGATCTGCCACCGCATCGCCAGACGCAGCGTGCCCAGCCGCAGGTCGGCCGTCGGGTCGGGCAGGTCCGACCCGACGTCGCCGGCGAAGTTGAAGGCCGAGCCGCGTACCCGCTGCACGAACGCCACGGATGCGTCCAGGTACGCCTGGAGGCGGTCATCGTCGGCGCTGTCGGCGGCGGGCAGCTTCATCTCGTGCTTCAACTCCGCCAGCTCCGGCGGCCAGGTGGCCATCGGTCAGACCGCGGCGGTGACGTTGATGCGCCGCACCGACCGGGTGCCCTGCCGGACCAGCACCGCGGCGTAGCCCCAGATACCGAGGACGATCGACTCCGGGCCGGCCACTTCCTCGAACCGGAACCGCATCGTGCCGGTCTCGAACAGCAGCACGTCCGAGGCGCGCACCGCGGCGTAGGTGTCCGGGTAGGCGCCGGTGCCCATGCCCTCGGTGGCGATGATTCCCAGGCCGCGGACCCGCCCGTCGACGGCGACGGAGCCGACGCCGATGACGTTCATCGCCTGCCCGGCGGTCTCCTCAGCGATCAGCGGCCTGCCGCTGGAGTCCTTCAGCTTCAGGAACTCGCCGTACCGCTCGATGGTCATCGCGAGGATGTTCGCCGGCAGCTTGCGGGCCTTCCGCACGCCGATCGCCAGGTCAACCACCGAGTCGGCGCCGCCGCTGTCGAACGCGGCCTCGGTGGCCAGCGCGGTCAGCGCCACGCCGGCGGCCTTGATCGCGGTGCCGACCTTCGCCTCGATCTGGAAGTTGTAGACCGACATCAGGTCGCCGTAGATCAGCGCGTCGACCGCCGGCGAGGACATGTCGAGCATCTGCCGGGAGACGGTCTGCTTGCCGGCGGTCGGCTTCGGCGTGACCGTGTCGACGTCGGAGTCCCACGCGTCGGCCCCGCCGACGGCGGTGTTCTCCGACGCCTGCTCGGCCACGACCGCGTCGGTGCCGGCGGTCTGCTTCGGCAGGGTGATCGGCCGCGGGTCGTCGCCGAGCGGAATGTTCCGCACCGCCGAGGCGAGCGCGCGGCCCTGCCGGGCCAGCTCCTCGAACTCCTCGGTCAGCCACTTCGGCGGGACGATGCCCGGGCCGTGGGCGCCGGTGGACAGCGCCCGGTTGTGCTCGACCAGGCGCCGCTGCGCCTGCTCGTCCGAGTTGGTGCGGGCCAGGTGGAGGTCACGGAAGAACGAGTTGCTGCTGGACCGGGTGTAGTGGCCCGGGTCGCGGTCCTTCGTGGTCGCCCCGCCAGCGACCCGGGTGGACCGGGTCTGCTGATCGCCCTGGCCGCCGGCGTCGCCGCCGCCGTTGAGGGCCTGGTCGATCGTGGCGTTCATCTCCGAGACCTTCGCGTTGCGGGTCTCGATCTCGGTGAGCTCTTCGATCTGCGCGAGCAGCGCCTTGCCCTGCTCGCCCTGCTCCGTGACCGACCGCAGCTCGGTCTCGGTCAGGTCGCGGTTCTCGGCCGCGGCGCGGGTCTGCAGGCCCTCGATGCCGGAGCGCAGGGCCTCGTACTGCTCACGCAGCCGCTTGAGGTACGGGTTCATGACGTGTCCTTCGGTCAATGCGAACGGGTTCTCCGCGAGTGACCGAGGTGCCGTCTACCTGACCGTGCCGGGTGTCCGCGTCGTCGAGCGGCGGAGGTGCGGCGGCCGATACCGGGGTGTCGGTGTCGAACTGAGATCGAATGTACCGGGTTGGTGGTGGACTCGCCGCCGACCGGCGGCGGCGAGTCACGACAGAGCTGGCAGGCCGGCGAGGACCAGGCGGGCCTCCTCGAGCCCGGCCGCGCGGCAGCACGGCCGGGTGCACTCCGCCGACGTCGTCCCGCCGGCGGAGCGGACGCCCGCCGCGGTGGCCAGCTCGCCGTAGGCGCCCTCCACCACCACCGCGACCTCCGCCAGATCTGCGGTGACCCGCTCCAGGATGCCGGCCGGCAGGCGGCGGTTCTGCCGCTCGCGGAACCCGATCGACAGGTCCCGCAGCGCGCCGTCGCGCACCAGCTCCAGCGTCTCGTCCCCGAGTGGCGTCTTGCTGGCGCGCAGCTCGACGTACAGCCCGGCGGCGTCGTCGCGCATCAGCGCCATCCGACCGATCAGCGACCCGCCGAGGGTGACGTGCTCGCGGGAGAACCGGACCCGGTTCGCCGCGCGCAGCTGGTGGTTGAAGGCGCCCCGGGCGAACTGCTCCACCAGGGAGTCGTCGATGCGTTGGGGGGACGCCCACGGCACGGCGATGCCGTAGATGGTGCGGCCGTCACCACCGGACCGGACCTCGAGGTCCGGGGTGAACGACCGGTGCAGCAGGTCAGGCATCGGGGCTGTCCTCCTTTGGGGTGGCCAGGCCGCGGTGGGTCTGCCAGTGGGCCGGGCAGAGCCCGCGGGTGGTCGGCTTGCGCCGGCAGTCCTCCACCCGGCACTTCGCGGCCGCCCTCGTGGCCTTGGCGGGCTTGGCGGGCGTGGTCTGGTCGCTGGTCGACGTCATGGCTGGTCCTCCGGATCGGTGTCGTCGCCGGCGCCCGGGCCGGGCGCCGGCGGAGCGGGTGGCTTGGCCGGGCGGGGCAGCGGCCGACGGTTCTCCATCCGACGCACCTCGTCCGCGTCGAGGAACTCGTTCTTCAGGCCGATGGCGTACGCCTGGTAGCGGGTCAGGGTGTCCGCGCGCAGCACCGCGTCGAGGTTGGCCTTGGCGACGGTGCCGCGCGGCATGTGCAGCGACAGCGTCTGCTCGAACCGGGCCAGGTGCCCGCCGAGGGAGAACTTCAGCAGGTTCACCGCGTCCTGCTCGATGTTGGAGTACTGGCGGGCGCTGTTCTGCCCGCCGAGCCACCCGACCGGCAGACCGAATATCAGCTCCAGCTCGGTGAGGGTGAACCGGCGGGCCTCCACCAGCTGCAGCTCTTCCGGGTTCCACGACAGCGGCTCGAACGACGTGGTCGCGTTGAGCACCGCGATGGTGCGGTCCCGCTGGGCCTCCAGCCACTTGGCCTTCGCCTTCTTGGCCTCGTCCTCGGTGAGGTCGGGGTTCTCGGACTTGAGGAAGCCGGTGGGCACGCCGTGCTGCGACAGGGACCGGGCCTGCCGGTTCTGCTCGTGGGCCAGGTTCAGGCTGTTGAGGTGCGCCTCGAGCACGCCCATCCCGCGCAACGCGCCCGGCGCGCACGGGCCCTTGATGTGGACGACGTCGTGGGAGCCGAGGGTCAGTGTGCCGATGTTGTACTCGATCGCGCCGACCGGCAGGCTGGACGACTGCCACGGCTCGGTGATCCGCCGCACGCCCACCTGGTCGGCCGGCACCGCGATGGCGGCGGTCGGCATGTTGCGGTGGTTGCGGGCGGCGATCACGCCGATGGCGTTGCCGTGCCAGATCAGGTCCAGGCCCCAGCTGGAGAAGGTGGTCATCCGGGTGTCGGGCGGGTTCGGCTGCTCGAGCAGCAGCGGCGTCGGAGTCAGCTTGTCGATCGTGTCGCCGCCCAGCGAGCGGTAGGCGTCCCAGGGCACCTCGCCGAGCAGGTCCGACAGCAGCACCGCCGCCCGCCAGCCGCCCGGGATGCCCATGCCGCCGCGGTAGGTGGAGCTCGGCCAGTCCGGGGCGATGTTGTCCACGATGGTGAACGTCTGCACCTCGCCGGTCTGGGTGTTCGTGGCCACGTACTTGGTGGACCGGTTGAGCAGCCGCCCGAGCCCCATCAGTTGCCGCCCTTCCGCGCTGGCTGGTCGGCCAGCTCGCCGAGCGTGCCGACGGTCAGCAGCGCCAGGCCGCCGACGCACAGGGTGACCGCCAGGCCGGTCAGCAGGTAGAGCCCGGCCAGTGCCGCGCCGGCGCCGGCGAGCTGCGCGGCGAGGGACCAGCCCGCGCCGATCGCCCGCCGGGCACACCCGGCCGCGGCGGTGAGTCGCTTCGTCATGGCCCTCATCTCAGAACACCTGGCTACGCGGCAGCGGCTTCTCGATCTCCTCCGCCGGGATCGTCGTCGCGAACACCGCGCCGGCGAGCGCCGGGCAGGAGTCGATCCGCCGCTTGGCCTTCCCTTTCTTCAACGTCCAACCACGATCGCTGGAATGCGGAGCGGCGGAGGCAATTTGATCAGCGAAGTCAGGAGCGCCGTCGTGCACCAGTAGCCGGTGCACGATCACCCGGTACGTCTGTGCGTAGGCGATGACCATGTTGCGGCCCTGCTGCGGCATCCGGAAGATCGGCAGCGGCGGGATGCCCTGCTCTTCGTCACCACGCTCCAGGTTGACCAGGGTCGGCCACCACGCCTCATCCGCCGCCACCCACTGGACGTTGTGGCTGGCGCACACGGAGCGGATGTACTCGTCGCACTCCTCTTGCGGGACCAGGCCGCCGTCGGGGAACCAGATCCGCGACGACGCCTGCAGCAGCCCGTCCGGGCGACGCTGGAGCACCACCACGGCGGCGCTGTCCCGCTTCAGGGCCATGTCCGCGCCGACCCACGTCGGCAGCGACGGGTCGACGACCATCTCGCGGCCGGGCTTGGCCTGGCAGGCGTCCCAGGCGCCGGCGGGCAGCCACGACTCGTCGCTGTTGGTCCACTGGTTCCAGTAGTAGCGCTTCGCCCGGAACAGCGGCATGCCCCGGAACTTGCGCACCAGCGCGGCGACGTTCGCGATCCCGCACGCCGCGAGGGGGTTGGCCTGCCGGATGCCCTCGGCCACGTCGTCGTCGTCCAGCGGGTTGAGCGTCTCGTCCGCCTGGAGGTACAGGAAGAACTCGTCCTCACCGAACTCGCCGGCCAGGCCGCGGGCGACCTGACGGCCGAACAGGGTGTTCAGGTCGAAGCCGGCGGTGGAGAGCATGACGACCAGACCGTCCTCCCGCTTCGCCGTACCGCCGGCGGCGACGTCGTAGGCGTTCTCCTGCCGCTCCGACACCATCTCGTGGACCTCGTCGGCCAGCAGCGTGGTGGCCTTGGACCCGTCCGCCTTCTTCGGGGTGGCCGGGATCCGGCGGGCCTTGCCGCGGCTGCCCTTCAGCTCCACCAGGCCCTTCATCGCCCGGGCGAACTCCGCCAGCGGACCCTCGGAGAAGGTCACCCGCATCTCGTCCAGGATCAGGTCGGCTTGCTCGTACGAACTGGCCATGTTGAGCACGTCCGGCGACGTCCGCCGCACGGCGTGCGGGGTGCCGTCGGGCAGCCACCCGCCGTCGCACTTCGGGCACGGTTCGCCCTTGGCGTCGGTGCCCCGGCAGGCGACGCTCGGTCCGGCGAGGTCGAGCGAGCCGATCCACCCGCCGATCGGGCTCTTCCCCGACCCCTTGGCCAGCGAGATCAGCGCGAAGGCGAAGCGGCGGCTGAGGTCGTCGCGGATCTCGCCGAGTTTCCAGAACAGAGCCCGCTGCCACGGCGCCATCCGCACCGGCCGGCCGTACGCGTCGCCCTCACCCATGACGCAGTTGCGCTCGATCCACCGGCACCACTGCGGGCCGAGGGTCCGCTCCGGCGGCGGGACCGGGCCGTTGCGCTCGGTCAGCTTCGCCAGGAACCGCGGGTCGACCTCGGCCAGCCACGCCATCCGCGGGTCGGTGTCGTAGTAGCCCGGTCGGTCAGCCGTCATGGTGGCGCCCGCCCTCGCCGATCACGACCACCCAGGGGCCGCCCGGGCGGCGCGGTCTCCAGTGCTCGCACAGGCTGCACGCGTGCCGGCCCGGGTGGCCGCCGTCGCCGGCGTCGCAGTGCCGCTGGTGGTCCGGGCAGACCATCGGGCACAGCCCGAGCGCCTCGGAGTCAGCCCACGCCGGCTGTGTCTGCCCGGCTTCGGCGTACACGTCGGCCTCGTGCCGCCACCCGTCGGCGGGCCATACCTCGGCCAGGGCTTGACCGATGGCGGGCAGGTGCTCGCGCAGAACGCGGCTGATCACGGCGGGGGCGTCATCCAGCGTGACGTGCGGTCGATTGGTCAGTCGCTCAGTCATTGGCGTCGTCCGCGATGTCGTCGAGGCTGCCGGCCGCCTTCTTCCCGGCGGCGAGCGCCAGGCCGAGCGCCAGCCGGGACCGCGGCGACAGGCCCAGCTGCGCCTCGATCAGCCGCGTCTCACTGGCCACCCGCAGCCGCATCGCCAGCAGCTTGTCGTTGAAGGCGTGCCCGTCGCCCTGGCCGTCGCTGGCGTCCTCCCCGCCCGGTCGGGTCAGCGCGTCCAGGTGGGCGTCCATGTGCGCGGCCACCGCGTCGTCCAGCTGCTCGCCGAGCACGTACAGCCGGAACAGCCTGGTCACCGCCGGCAGGTCACTCACCGGGTCGAGCAGCCGCGCCACCGGCGACGTCCACAGGCCGTCCCAGGTGGCGAGCAGCGCTGGCGCCAGGAACGACGGCGCCGGCGGCGGTTGCAGGCCGGGCGGCGGAGAATTGTCGATGACGTCGGGCAAATTGCGCCGCTGGCGGTCCTCAATCGGCTTTGGATTCGACACCAAGACACCCCCTCGCGGTCAGTGTTTGCGCAGGTCGGGCCAGGTTTCGGCACACCGTACACAAGAGTTTTTTGGAGGTACGCGGATCTTCCGCCCGCCCCGTTGTTGGGAAAAAACGGACATTGACGACAGTCATTGCCTTCACGTGCAGCGACCCTCCAGCACCTCGCGGGCACCGGCCGGCGCGAGTCCGGTCGCCACCCACTCGATCAACGTGCGGTCGCCCTTGCTCGTGTTGCACGGGCGGCAGGCCGGCAGGTAGCGGGGCAGCGATGGGTCCGGCTCGACGTCGCGCCGGCTGAGCGGGTGCACGTGGTCGACGGTGGTGGCCCGCACCAGTTGGCAGTACGCGCAGCGAGGCCCGGTCGCCAGGATCGCGCGGAACAGCCGGGCGGTGCGCCGGCGCAGCGCCAGGTCGGGCCGGCCCGGTCGGTACCCGCCTCGGTCGCGCGGATGGTCCGGGCACACGCCGTCGGGCACCGGCCGGCGGCAGGTGTCGCAGGGACGCTGGGGACGCGGCACGGCAGCTGTCTGGGTGTGGTGCTGGTGGTGGGTGGGGTCAGCCATGGCGGTGGTCCTCGGGTTGGTCTGGTCGTGGTGGCTGGTGAGGTCGTCCACCGCGGCCTCGCCTACCACGCTTGCGGTGGTGGGGTGGTCGGGGTGGAGCGCCCGACCCGTCCCGACCCGACCCGGGCTTTCCAGATCCTGGAGGCTGGGTGTCTGCCGGATCGGCCGATGATCGGCCGGTCCGTTGATCTTGGGCCGGGGTTGTGCGCGGGGTGCGGTCGCGGGCCGCGTCGCGCTGTGCGCGGTGTCCCGGTGGCGGGGTCGCGCTGGGGTGTGGTGTCCGGCTGGTGGCCGGGTCACGGTGGGTGGGCGTGGTCCGGCCGGGTGCCGGGTCGCCGGTGGCGTGGTCCGGCCGGGTGCCGGGTCGCCGAGGGTGCTCGGGTGCGTGGTCCGGCTGGTCGCCGGGTCGCGGGTCGGTGATGCGGGGTCCGCCGGGCAGGCCGGAGGGTCGCGGGGTGGTGCTGAGCGGCACCTCGTAGCCGTGCTTGGCGAGGTGGGTCACGGTGATCTCGCCGTAGTACGGCTGGCCCGGGGCGGGTAGCAGCTGCCACCGCTCCGGGTGTGGGTCGCGGCCGCGGCGGCCGTTGCACTGGTTGCAGGCGACGACCAGGTCATCGGGGCCCTGGGCGCCGCGGCCGGGCGTGCGGTGGTCGTAGGTGCCGGCGAGGCCGCCCTTGCGGGCGTCCCAGTTGACGACGCGGCCGCAGTAGCGGCAGGCGTCGCCGTCGCGCAGTCGGACCGGGATGGTCAGGGCGGGGTTGCCGTTGTCGTTCTTGCGCTGGCGCTCCCACTCGATCTCGGCCTTCAGGCGGATGTGGAACAGGTGTTCGGAGTCGTCGGTGAGCAGCCAGCCGCCGGCGACGCGGGTCCAGAGGCCGGCGCGGGCCACCCAGTCGGCGAGGCGCCGCCACTGCGGGCCGCCGTAGAGGGCCACGGTGGCGTCGGGGACCACGTAGTCGGTCTCCTGCCCGGCGGAGTAGGTGGCGCACAGCCAGGCGAGACCGGCGACGGCCGGGAGGCGCAGCTCCCAGCCGTCCAGGTCGTCGTCCGGGCCCTTGTCCCACGCCAGCGGGGCCAGCACCGCCGGGTGCTGGTTGCTGTTGTCGCTGGACTTCAGCCACGCCACTTAGACGCCCGCCTTAGCGATCATGGTCAATGGATCTCCCGGTACGGAGCGGCGCGGCCACCAACAAGGCAGCCGCGCCGGAGGGTTGGAACAGCAGAGCGGACGGTTGCCCGGTCTACCCGGCCGGTGGATCCGGTGGCTCGTCGGGCTCGTCAGGGCGGCCCACCGAGCGCAGGCCGCTGACCTGGACGCCGGTGCCGTCGCGCAGGTCCATGCCCGGCAGCGGGTCCGGCTTCACCGGCGGCGGGATCCGCTTGTCGGTCAGCCGCTTGGCGTGGGCGAGCAGCCGGGCCGCTTCGTCCGGGTCGGTCTCCGGCTCGATCCGCAGGATCCGGACCGTCGGGGTGGCCTCCAGGTCGCCGTCGACCACGTCGTGCTGGATCCGCACGCAGTCGAGCACCACGATGGCCACGTGCTGGCCCTCGGGGTACTCCAGCAGCTGCTGCCGGATCGCGGCTAGGCCGTTGTCCTCCCACTTCGGCAGGGTCGCCTTCAGCTTGGTGGCCATCGCTCACTGCTCCTTCGCGTGGTGCTGTCGGTAGGCGTCCATCACGTCGTGCGGGATCCGGCCGAGCGCCGGCACCTCGATGCCGTTCTCCCGGGCCCACGCGCGGACGGTCTTGGCCGGGACGTCGCCGACGGGCTTGTCGTTCTTCCCGGCGTCCCGGCGGGCGGGCTGGCCGCCGCCGGCGGCGCGCAGCTGCGCGCGGGCCTTGGCCAGCTCGGCGGCCAGCTCGTCCACCCGGCGTTGCGCCTCGGCCTTGGCGCGGGCGGCGGCCTCGGCGGCCTCGGCCGCTCGGCGCTCGTCGGCCAGCCGGGTGCGTAGGTCCTCGGCCAGGGCGGACAGCTTCGCGCCCAGCGAGCGGGTCCGCTGGTGCGGCGATGCCGACGCGGCGGCGAGCAGGTCGGCCAGGACGTCCGTCGCCCGGGCCACCGCCGGCGCGGCCGCGGGCGGGCGCAGGGTGCCGGCTGGCGGCACCGTGGTGATGCGGGGGACACCGGGCACGCCCGGCTTGCCCTGCGCGGCCGCCACCGCGCGGGCCCGGTTCTCGTACGCGGCCACCAGCCCGGCGGCGATCCCGTGGTCGCCGCCGGTCAGGTCGTTGATGATCGGCGTGACCACGTTCCGCCCCAGCTTGAGCTGGTCGGCGATCTGCTGGTCGGTCTTGCGGCAGGCGAACAACCGCAGCACCTCGTATTGCGCCCGGGTGGTGATGGCGGGCGCCGTGGTGGTGGCCATCAGGCGCCGGCCTCGGCCCGGGCGGCGGCCTCCTGCTCGCGCACCTCGGCCAGGACCTGCTCGCCGCGGGCGGTCAGCTTGTAGGGGCGCACGCCGTACGGGCCGGCCTCGTCCTCCGGCACCAGCTCCACCAGGCGGGCCTTCTTCAACGGCCGCAGCCGCTGGGTCGCCTTGCGCTGGCCGAACGGGAACTCGGGATTCTTCTCGAAGTCCGGGTTGGTGTAGCGGGGGTCGCTGTGGACCCGCTTCTGCTCGACCGCGGCGAGCAGCTGGACCTGCTCGGCGTCCAGGCTGATCTGCATCAGGGTGTCTCCGATCGTGCGGTGTGCGAGACGGCCGCGCGGCCGCCATGGTCCTTCGCGAGCTGCTCGTGGCAGGCCGCGCAGTCGCGGCCGCTGTAGCGGTACGGGGTGCCGGAGCGGGTGGCGTGGACGGTCACCCCGCAGATGTGCGGGTACCGCTCGGCGACCGGCACCGGCCGGCCGAGCACCACGCTGGCCACTGCCCACTCCCCAGGCCGGATCACGGCGCCGCTCCGGTCTCGGGCAGGTCGGTGTCGGCCATGCGGCGCAGGAGCAGCAGCATCCGCTCGGCGGTGCCCGGGTCGATCGCCGAGCGCAGCTGGAGGGTGTCCGGGTCGACCTCGCCACGCCACCGCGCCGCCCGCAGGGACAGCGCGTTCGGGTTGCCGCCGTACCAGCCCTCGGGCGGCTCGATCCCGTAGAGGTCGCGCAGCAGCCACGTCCCCCGCTCGTACCAGGTGACGATCACCGGAGCGGCGAACGCCGCCCGCACCTGGTCGGTGACATCGTCGGCCGGGACCGCGTCGGCCGGCACCGCCTTGACCCGCGCACCGGCCAGCCGGATGGTCGTGTCGAGCAGCCGCCGGCCGGTCGTGTCCACGGCGTCGACGCGCAGCGCCACCGGTTCCTGGTTCTGCCGGCCGGACGGTGCCGGAGGCCTCAGCACCTGGACGATGCGCAACACCGTGGCCGGCACGAGCTCCGGCGTGAGGACGTCGCGCGCCCACCGCACCTCGGCGGCACGATCGCGGCGAACCATGGTCACCGCGTCGCGCAGCCGCTCGATCCGGGCGCACGCCGGGCACAGCCCGCCGGCCACGGGCCGGTCGGGGCGGGCGCCGCAGCCGTCGCAGACCCGGCCGGTGCCGCCGCGGCGGCGGGCCGCCTCGAGTTGGCCGGCCGTCGCCGGCGACGGCAGCGACTCGGCGAGCCGGTACAGCTGGACGGTGGTCTTCTTGTACCGCCAGTCGCGTGTCTCCACGTAGGCGCGGACCGGCCCGCCCGGTACCCGGGGAAGGTCGAGGTCGGCCAGCTGCGTCTTGGAGTACAGCCCGGGCGGCACCTGCCGCCAGCCCTGGTAGCCGGGCAGCACCTGGTCAGCCACGGCCGGCCTCCCCGCCGATCGCGGCGATCGGGTAGTGGTCCCAGGTCCAGCCGTCCAGCTCGCGGCCGGCCTGCCGCTTGCCGAGCCGGGCCATCAGCCAGGTGCGCGAGTCGCCGGCCTGGTGGCCGTCGACCACGTAGCCGGACCGCTCCATCTCGGCCACCCGCACGCCGTTGAGCTCCAGGGCGGCGGCCTCCATCCGCGCCTCGTCCGCCTCCGGGTCGTCGTCGGTCTGCTCGTAGAGCGGGCCGAGCGGCGCCCACTCGCCCCACTGCTTGAAGAAGAAGGGGACCCCTGCCTTGTTGCACTGGTCCCGCAGCTGTCGTGCCCAGTCCGGGTGCATCGGCCGCGCCTGCCGGCCGGACTCCCCGCCGACGACCACCCAATGGAGAGCCAGGCCGGGCATCCACTGCTTGCCGTTGCCGTACACGTCGGTCTCGGGCCCGTAGAGCCAGTAGCCGCCCTGCTGACGTTCGAACAGCCGGGGCAGCCAGCTGGACAGGTCGACGGGGCCGAGTAGCGGCTCGCAGGACAGCCACCGTACGGCGGCCGGCGTGCTCTGCAGCGCCGGCACCCTCACGTTCGCCCGCTTCTGGTCCTCCACCGAGACGCCCACCCAGACGTTCGGCAGCGGCCACGGCGGCGACCACAGCGTGCCGGCCTCGGTGAGCGTCCCGCGCGCCGAGCAGCGAGCTGGACGCGGCGTGGCCGTCCAGCCGTCCACGCTGAGCTGGTCCCGGCGCCACGGCCGGGACCCGATCAGGTCGCTGGCCTGCTCGGCCACGGCCTCGCGGAAGTCGGCGCTGTTTAGCAGCGCCCGCATCCGGCCGTGCCGCTTGGTCAGCAGCTGGAAGGTGTGCCGGCCGGCGAGGCCCATCACCGCGAACACCGCGGCGATGTACTCCGTGGGCACCTGGTCGTGGAACAGGTCGCTCATGGAGTTGACGAAGATCCGGCGGGGGCGCGTCCACCGCAGCGGCAGGTCCAGCTTGGCCGGGCGCGCCACCAGGTCGAAGCCGCGCTCGAAGTAGTGGCCCGGCTTGCCCCGGAACCGCTCGGCGAACGTCTCGGCGTAGCAGTGATCGCAGCCCGGGGACACCTTCGTGCACCCGGTCACCGGGTTCCACGTGGCGTCGGTCCACTCGATCGCGGTCTTGTCAGCCACGCCGCTCCGCCTTCCGGGTGGCCCGGGCGGTCCGACGGCGGGCGCCGGCCTCGGTCCAGCAGTAGCCCCACGCGGTTGGGCCCTTGGCCGGCATGACCGCCCAGTTCCACCGCGGCCGCCACCACGGCCGGCCCGACGACCGGTGTGGTTGGAACTCGAACACCGGCGACGGGGGCAGAACGGCCAGCTTCAAGCCCTCCGCCACCTTGGCCTTGATGGCATCCCGCAGCGCGGCCGCCTCCAGATCCGACATCGGCAGCGCGGACTCGAGGAGACCGACCGGTCGGGGCGCCCGGGCGTCCAGGCCCGCCATGACCCGGGCGACGGGCGATAGGCCCCGACCCGGGTCGGGGATCGCCGGGGCCGCGTGTTCCCCGCCTCGCCAGTACGGGGCTAGGCGCTCCGGCTGGCCCGGCCGGTACTCCGGATAGGTCGCGTAGTTCGGCCGGCGCGCCGCCGCGGCGCGCAGCTGGGCGTCGGTCATGCGGTCGTTCACCGGTACTCCTCTCGGTCTGTCTCGCCGAGCACTGCGGCGTCGCGGGCCCGGGCGGCCGCGGCGAGCGCCGCCGGCATCGGCTTCGGGCCGGGGGGCGGTGCGGGGGCGGTGTGGCCGGCGTCGCTGGCCTCGCCCACCCGGTGGCAGTTGCGGCACGTCTCGCGGCCGCTGTAGTCCGGCGGGACGTCCGGGTCCGGGTCCCAGGCCGGGCAGTAGCGCGGCGTCTTCATCGCGGGCCGTCCTCGTCCTCGGCCTGCTGGTCGACGTCGGCGAGCAGGTCCGGGCCGGGCTGGCCGGCGCTACCCGGCCGGCCGGTGAGGCCGGGCAGCGCGGGCGGGCTCGGGCGGGTCTTCGCGTCGCACACCGGGCCGCGGCCGCGCCGCCGGCTCTCCGGGGTGCGCAGGATCCGCCCGCAGTCCTGGCACGTGGTCGTCTCATCCATCGCTGGACCTCGGCCGGATCACCCGGTGCTCGCCGGTGAGCGGCGGGGTGGTGGTCACCGGGCCGCCGGCGGCGTACCGGTCGGGCAGCGTGGTGGTCCGGTCGGCGGCGCCGGCGAGGATCGCGCGCAGCCGGCCGCGGATGTCCGGGGGCACCCAGCAGCCGGACAGGTCCACCGGCCGGCCGGTGGCGATCGCGTCGACCAGCCGGTGCGCGTACGTCGGGGTCAGTTCGCCGCCGGCGGTCCGGGCGCGGTCGAGGACCTCGAGGTGCATGCCGTCCGGCGTCCAACGGTCCCAGATGTGCCCGGCCTCGCGCATCAGCCGGGCGGTGTGGGCCGGGTCGGCGCAGTCCTGCGCGAGGGCGAGCAGGTCCCGCCAGGCAGTGCCGGCCCGCTCGTCCTCGTCGAGCTGGCGGGTGCGAGCGGCGAGGCCGGCGATGATGATGCCGATGATCAGCCCGGTCACCAACGCTGCGATCACGATCACTGGGGTCAGCACTTGAGCACCGCCTCGAAGCCGTCGGGCAGCAGCCGGCGCAGCGCGCGGACCGCCCGGTACTGCAGGGCCTTGATCGCGCCCTCCTGCTTGCCCATCTCCCGCGCGGTGTCGATCACGGACAGGCCGACCAGGAACCGCAGCCGGATGCACTCCTGCTGCTCGTGGTTGAGCTGCTGCATCGCGGCGAGCAGGGTCAGGTTGGTGAAGTGATCGGCCACCGCTCGGGCCGGGTCGCCCTCGGCGCTGCGGTCTTCCCGGTCGGCGTCGAGGACGTCGCCGGTGGTGACCTCCAGCCGGTAACGGCCGGACTTGAAGTAGTCGGCCACCAGATTGCGGGCGATCGTGACCAGCCACGCCCCGAGATCCCGGCCCTGCCACGTGACGCTGTCGATCCGTCGCAGCGCCCGCACGAACGTGTCGGCGGTCAGGTCCTCGGCCAGCAGCCGGTTGCCGTTGGTCCGGTAGTAGACGAACCGGTACACCGTGTCCGCGTACAGCTCGTAGATCCGGCCGAACGCCTGCCGGTCACCGGCCTGCGCTGCGGTCACCAGCGCCCACCGGTCGAGCGCGCCCTGGTCCACCTCGGCCGCCGGCGGGCCGGCCTGCGCCGGCACCCGGACGGCGGTCGCCGCGGCGGTCACCGGACACCCGCCCGACGCGAGCGGACTATCATCGACTTCAGCTCGGCCATTTGGCCGTCGGCGTCGTCCAGGCGGCCGCGCCAGCGCACGCCGATCACGCGGCCGTCCGCGGCCCGGTCCCACGCCTCGCAGGCCCGGTACGCGAGCAGCACCAGCAGCACGGTCAGCAGCAGACCGCCGACCTCCGGCGCCGCCGCCCGGACGCCCTCCAGGATCCCGGCCATCATGCCGGCACCGCCGAGGTCTGCTCGGTGGCCCGCTCGACCGCGCCCAGGGTCACCTCGAAGCCGCGCCACTCAGCGGTCGCCAGGTACCCGCGGTACAGCACGCCGGTGCGGTCACGGCTCTCGCTCAGCTGGGCCTCGCGGTCCACGCGCAGCTCGACCGCCCACGCCTCCGCCTCGGCGATCGTGTCGAACTCCAACTCCACCGCCTGCCGGCCGCGCAGGAAGGCCACCGCCACCGGCGCGGGCAGCGCCGACCGCTCGACGGCGAACGACAGCCGGGTGATCGCCCGCAGCATGTTGGTCCGGGCGATCCGGACCAGCGCCGGCTGGCCGGCCGCGGCCGCCGACACCAGCTCGGCCGGCCGAGGCTTGGCGTTCGCCGCGGTGATGTGCGTGTTCAGCAGCGCCACCGCCGCGGCGTGCGTGTCGAACCCGGCGTAGGTGACGCCGCACGCGCACACGGCCTCGTTGTCACCCGCACCGCCGGCCGACCCGCCGACGTGGTAGTGCTCGGCCGCCTGGTCCTCCACTGACGGGCCGGGCTTGCCGGGCCACGGCGCCGGGAACGGGTTGCCCGGCGTCGGGGCGGGTTGGGTCTGCGGCTGCTGCGCGACCTCGGGCAAGTTCGGTACGTTGGTCATCTCGACCGTTCCTTTCTTGGCTGGCTGGTGCGGGTAGAGATCCGGGGTCACGGCTTGTCGAGAGCCGTGGCCCCTTCTTGCTGGCCGCTGCGCCACTCGGCGTCGAGGGCCTCGGCGAGCTGGCCGGCGTCGTGGTCCCGCCGCTCCTGCTCGGTCGCCGTCCGCCACGGCACCGGCTCGACGGCCGGGGCGGGCGCCGTCAGCGCGGCGACGATCAGGACCAGGCCGACCGCGACCAACACGGCCGCCTGCGCGACCATCGCCACCACGCGGCCCGGCCCCGTACCACCAGGACCACACGGGCCAGGACCAGCAGGTCCGGTCGGGTGCGACATCACTTCCCCTTCGGTGGCTTCGCGGGCTTGGGTGGCTTGCCGGGCGTCCGCGGCTTCGGTGCGGTCGCCGGTCGTGGCGCGCCGTTCGGCTTCTGCCACGGGAACGGGCTCACGCCGCCGGGCTGAGCGACGGCAGGAGCTGCGCGGCCGGTACGCCGAGCCAGTCGGCGATGACCGGCAGCTCCTCCGCGCGGAACGGCCGCTGCCCGGACAGCCGCAGCTGGACGGACGGCTGCGTGATCCCGAGGCGCTCGGCGAGGTCCCGCTGCGTCTTGTTCTGCCGCGCCATCTCGGCGCGCACCTCGGCGGCGATCTTGGCGCGAACATCGTTCGTCATGCCGGAAGGGTGTCACGGATAGCGTAACAGTGTCAAGGGTTCTGTTTCCGTGAGTCACGAACCGTTGACTTGATACCGAAACGGTGTCAGCCTTATCGCATGACGAACGCGGCTACGGACACCATGAGGACGCTCAGCGACCAGGTCGCCGAGGAAATCCGGGTGCTCCTCACCCGGCGCCGGATGAGCCAGCGGCAGCTCGCGCAGGCTCTCGGCGTGTCACCGGCCTGGCTGAACTACCGGCTGACCGGCACGCAGGCGATCGACCTGAACGACCTCCAGCGCATCGCCCACGCGCTCGACGTGCCCGTGTCAGAGCTGCTCCCGGCCGCATTCCGGCCGAACGACCGTTCGGGGTAAGTTTCTGGCACCAGTTCCTCCGGCGTGCGGTCCCGCATGCCGTTGTCCCGCAGGGAGGTCAGCGCGATGAGCGGTGGTGACAAGCTCGACTTCGAGATCCGTCCGAATCCCGCGCCGGTATCCGCCGCCGACCGGGCTGCCCTGCTGGCCAACCCCGGGTTCGGCCGGGTCTTCACCGACCACATGGTGACCATCCGGTACGCCGACGGCAAGGGCTGGTACGACGCCCGGGTCGAGGCCCGCGCCCCCATCCCGATGGACCCGGCCAGTGCCGTGCTGCACTACGCGCAGGAGATCTTCGAGGGGCTGAAGGCCTACCGCACCGCCGACGGCGGGGTGACCATGTTCCGGCCGGAGGCCAACGCGGCCCGGTTCGTGGCCTCGGCCCAGCGGATGGCGATGCCGCCGCTGCCGCCGCAGGCGTTCGTCGACTCGCTGCACCGGCTCATCGAGGTCGACCGGGAATGGATCCCGGAGGGTGCGGACGGCAGCCTCTACCTGCGGCCGTTCATGTTCGCCAGCGAGGTGTTCCTCGGCGTCCGGCCGGCCAACGAATACCTCTACGTGCTGATCGCCTCGCCGGTCGGGGCATACTTCGCCGGCGGTGTCACGCCGGTCAAGGTCTGGGTCTCGCCGGACTACACCCGGGCCGCGCCCGGCGGCACCGGCGCGGCGAAGTGCGGCGGCAACTACGCCGCCTCGCTGGTCGCCCAGGCGGAGGCCATCGAGCACGGCTGCGACCAGGTGGTCTTCCTGGACGCGGTGGAGCGCCGGTTCGTCGACGAGCTGGGCGGCATGAACGTCTTCTTCGTCTACGACGACGACACCCTGGTCACCCCGCCGCTGACCGGCACCATCCTGCCCGGCATCACCCGGGAGTCGGTGCTCACCCTGGCCGCCGAGGCCGGACACCGGGTCGAGGAGCGGCCGGTGACCTTCGCCGACTGGCAGGCGGACGCGGCCAGCGGCCGGTTGCGTGAGGTCTTCGCCTGCGGCACCGCGGCCGTGATCACCCCGATCGGGGAGGTCCGGTTCCCGGACGGCGAGTTCCTGGTCGGCGGCGGCGAGCCGGGGCGGGTCACCATGGCCCTGCGCCAGCAGCTGGTCGACCTTCAGCGCGGCAAGGTCGCCGACCCGCACGGCTGGGTCACCCGCGTCCTCTGAGCCGGGCCGCCGCGGCGGCCCGTGCGCGGGTCGTCGCCGCCCGGGCGCCGCCCCGCGCCGCCCGCTACGCCAGCAGGTGGTCGCGGAGTGCGGCGAGCTGGGCGTCCGTGACGCCGGCGTGGCGCAGGTAGTCCTCCACCGAGCCGTGCCGCTCCCGCAGCTCGGCGAGGAAGAGCGTGATGGCCTCGGCCGGGCAGGTGAGCGGCGGCAGGCCCGGCCGCATCTCCTTGCCGGTGCTGGCGAACCAGGCGAGGAACCGCTCGCCCGCCTCGGTGCTGAGCGCGTAGTCGGCGCCGATGGTCTCGTCGCCGACCCCGAGCACGGCGAGGGTCAGCGCGCAGACGATGCCGGTGCGGTCCTTGCCGGCCACGCAGTGCACCACCACCGGGGCGTTGCCGGCGTCGGCGATCAGCCCGACCGCCCGGGCCAGCCCGGCGGTGCCGGTGTCGGCCAGGTCGGCGTACCGGTCGGCGAGGTAGCGGGCCAGGTCGCTGCCCGGCTGGTATGGCCGTAGGTCCCACTCGGCGTGCTCCGGCGGCACGTGCCGCCAGGTCAGGCCGGGGAAGTCCGGCACCCGGCCGTCCCGCTCCACCTCGTACGGGCGGCGCAGGTCGATGACGGTCCGGACGCCGAGGGCGGCGAACGCGGCCCGGTCGGTCTCGTCGATGCGGTGCAGCGAGTCGGAGCGGTACAGCCGTCCCGGGCGCACTGTCCGGCCGTCGTGGCCGGGATAGCCACCGACGTCGCGGAAGTTGAACATGGCGGAGAACGGGATCCGGCGGTTGACCTCGGTGGCGTCCACCCTGACACGGTAACGGCCGGTGGGGCCGCGGCCCCACCGGCCGTCCAAACAGGATCAACCGTTACCTGGCGGTACCCGGCGGGATCGCCGAGTACGTGTCGCCGTAGTAACCACCGAGCTTGTCCCGGTAAGCCGGGTCGGTGTCGGCGGTCTCGTCGTACTCGGGCGCGGCCTTGATCTGGTCCTTGCTCCGGTCGACGTAGACCTTCCGCTCGTCGTGGTCGACGTGGTTGACGGTGCCGGCAGGGATCATGACCTTCTTGCCGAAGATCCAGGGGCCGGTGTCGACCACGAGGTAACTGGAGTTCACCTCGTGGCTGGCCCGGTCCACCTTGCCGATGCCGCCGTCACTCGCCTCCACCCTGTAGCCCACCAGGTCGGCGCCGGTCATCCCGGCGTCGTCCCGGTAGCGCCACGGGTCGAAGGTACCGCCGGGCGCGCCGCCCATGACGGTGCCATCGGGCACGAGCGGGTCCGGCGTCCCGTTGGTCGTCCGAGGGTCGAGCCGCTCCATGGCGTTTCACTCCTCTACTCGACTGATCGGGGGTTGGTGCCCTGTCAGCCCCATGTCCTACCCGGTGTCGAGATCGGTACACCTGTCCCGTACCCACGAAAAGGGCCGGCCGGTGTGACCGGCCGGCCCTCAGGAGACTGCTCAGGCCAGCGCGGCCTCCGCGTCCAGGGTGACCGCGGCGGCGTGCACGACGGCGGCGATCCGCAGCCCCTCGTGCACCTGCTCGCGGCTGAAGCCCGCGGCGCGCAGCGTCTTCTCGTGCGACTCGAGGCAGACGCCGCAGCCGGTGATCGCCGAGACGGCGAGGCACCACAGCTCGAAGTCGGCCTTCTCCACCCCGGGTCGGGCGATGATCTGCATCCGCAGCCGGGCCGGGATCGACTGGTACTGCTCGTCGCCGATCAGGTGCTTGGACCGGTAGTAGATGTTGTTCATCGCCATGATCGCGGCGGCGCCCTTGGCCGCCTCGACCGCCTCCGGCTTGAGGTGGCCGGCCGCCTCGACGGCGATCTCCCGCAGCACCACCGGGTTGCGCGCGGCGACCGCGCAGGCCAGCGCGGTGCCCCAGGCCTGGACCGGGTTCAGCGTGCTGGTCCCGATGGTGGAGCCGAGGTTGAGCTTGATGTCCTTGGCGTACTCGGGCAGAGCCGCCTTGACCGCGTCCAGGCCCATGCTCAGGCTCCCGCGCCGGCGAGGAGCGCGTTGGCGTCCAGCGTCTCCGCGCCCTTGTTCCAGTTGCACGGGCAGAGTTCGTCGGTCTGCAGCGCGTCCAGCACCCGCAGCACCTCGGAGACGTTCCGGCCGACCGAGCCGGCGGTCACCATGGCGAACTGGATCTCGTTGTTCGGGTCGACGATGAAGGTCGCCCGCTGGGCCACGCCGTCCTCGCCGAGCACGCCGCAGGCGCTGGTCAGCTCGCGCTTGATGTCGCTGAGCATCGGGAACGGCAGCTCGCGCAGGTCCGGGTGGTCCTTGCGCCAGGCGTAGTGGACGTACTCGTTGTCCACCGACACGCCGAGGACCTGGGCGTCCCGGTCGGCGAACTCGCCGTTGAGCCGGCCGAACTCGGCGATCTCCGTCGGGCAGATGAAGGTGAAGTCCTTCGGCCAGAAGAAGACGACCCGCCACTTGCCCTCGTGGGACTTGTGGTTGATGGTCTCGAAGGCCTTGTCGGCCTCCAGCGACACGCAGGCGGTGAGTTCGTACTCGGGGAAGCGGTCACCGACAGTGAGCACAGGTCCTCCTTGACAGCGGCACGAGGCCGGTAACTGGATCTGTTCCAGATACTTCCGCAGCGGTGTTTCCGGCTGGTGGCGACCGGGGTGACTTGTGAAGTCGATCACGAACGGCGGGTTCTGTCCGGAAGTGCCAGGCGGGTGGGCTACCGCAACCCTCCGTCACCGTCCCGACATATGGATTTTGCCTCCCAAAACCAGGGGGGAGTGGCAGAGTACCGATCGTGACCAGCACCGTCCTGATTATTCGCAGCTAGCGCGCCGGCTCCCCGTCCGCCGAGCGCGCAGACCTCCCGCATCCGCGGGGGGTCTTTTTGTTGCTCCCCGAAAGGACTCCGCATGACGTTCCAGGTGTACGACACGACGTTGCGCGACGGCGCGCAGCGCGAGGGGCTGAGCTACTCGGTGGTCGACAAGCTCGCGGTGGCCCGGCTGCTCGACGAGTTCGGGGTCGGCTTCATCGAGGGCGGCTGGCCGGGCGCGGTGCCGAAGGACACCGAGTTCTTCCGCCGGGCGTACGGCGAACTCGACCTGAAGCACGCGGTGCTGGTCGCGTTCGGCGCCACCCGGCGGGCCGGCGTGGCGGTCGCCGACGACCCGCAGGTGCGCGGCCTGCTCGACGCGCGGACCCCGGCGGTGGCCCTGGTCGCCAAGGCCGACCTGCGGCACGTCGAACGCGCGCTGCGCACCACCGCCGCGGAGAACCTCGCGATGGTCCACGACACCGTGGCGTACCTGGTCGGGCAGGGGCGGCGGGTCTTCGTCGACGGGGAGCACTTCTTCGACGGTTACCGGCAGGACCCGGCGTACACCGCCGCGGTGGTGGAGACCGCGCTCGCCGCGGGCGCCGAGCGGGTGGTGCTCTGCGACACCAACGGCGGGATGCTGCCGTCGCAGGTCACCGCGGCGATCGCCGACCTGACCGACCGGCTCGGCGTGGGGCCGGAACTGTTCGGCATGCACGCCCAGAACGACACCGCCTGCGCGGTGGCCAACACCGTCGCCGCGGTCGAGGCCGGGGTGCGCCACGTCCAGGGCACCGCGAACGGCTACGGCGAGCGCCCCGGCAACGCCGACATCTTCGCGGTGGTCGCCAACCTCCAACTCAAGCTCGGGCTGCCCGTCCTACCGGAGGGCTGCCTGGAACAGATGGTGCGGGTCTCCCACGCCATCGCCGAGATCGCCAACATCGCCCCCGACACCCACCAGGCGTACGTCGGGGCCGCGGCCTTCGCCCACAAGGCGGGGCTGCACGCGAGCGCGATCAAGGTGGATCCGCTGCTCTACAACCACGTGGACCCACAGGTGGTGGGCAACGACATGCGGATCCTGGTGACCGAGATGGCCGGCCGGGCCAGCGTCGAGCTCAAGAGCCGTGAGCTCGGCCTGGACCTGGCCGGCCATCCGGAGGCGCTGTCCCGGGTGACCGGCCGGGTCAAGGAACTGGAGGCCGGGGGCTGGTCGTTCGAGGCCGCGGACGCCTCGTTCGAGCTGCTGGTCCGCTCCGAGCTGCCGGACGTCGCCCCGGTGCGCCCGTTCGCGCTGGAGTCGTACCGGGTGCTGGTGGAGCACCGCGAGGACGGCGCGGTGGTCTCCGAGGCGACCGTCAAGATCCGGGTGCGCGGGGAGCGGGTGATCGCCACGGCCGAGGGGAACGGTCCGGTCAACGCGCTGGACGAGGCGCTGCGGGTCGGGCTGGCCCGGCACTACCCGGAGCTGCGCGACTTCGAGCTGGCGGACTACAAGGTGCGGATCCTGGAGGGCAGCAGCGGCACCGGGGCGGTGACCCGGGTGCTGCTGGAGACCGTCGACGGCAACGGCCGCGACTGGACGACGGTCGGCGTGCACCCCAACGTCGTCGAGGCGAGCTGGCACGCCCTCGTCGACGCCCTCACCTACGGCCTGGACCGCACCCGGGTCTGACCTCGCTCGTGCGGGACGGACCGGCGGCGTGGCCGGCCCGGAAGCGTCCGGGCGAGGGGCGGGTCAGGCGGCGGGGAGGGTGAGGACGGCGAGGACGGCGCGGTGGTCGCTGCCGGGGAGCGGGCGCACCGCCACCGAGCGGACCGCGATCCGGCGGTCGACCAGCACGTGGTCGATCGTCACCGGGGGGATCGGGTCGCCGTCGTACGGGCCCCAGGTGCCGGTCAGGCCGGCACCGGCGGCGTCGGCCGCGTCGACGTACCCGGTCGCCAGCAGGGCGCGCAGCGGGGCGTGGTCGAGGGTGGCGTTGAAGTCCCCGGCCAGGATCCCCAGTGGGCCGTCCGGAGTGGCCGGCGGCTGTGCTGCCAGGTCGTCGCGCCAGTAGCCGACCTGGTCCACGCGTACGGTGCCGCGGGGTGCGCCGACTCGACCCGCACCGGGGGGCCGGCCGGCGGCGTCACGGTGCCGTACGCCTGGGTGAAGCCCCAGCCGCCGCGCAGCTGCCGCACGCCGCTGTCGCCGATCGGGTGGCGGGCGTAGAGCCCGGAGCCGGGCGTGCCCACCTGTGGGTTGAGCCGCCGGTGGGGGAGCAGCCGGTCGAGGCCGAGCCGGTCCAGCTCCGCCTGCGCGCCGGGGGTGAACTCCTGCACGGCCAGCACGTCGACCCGGTGCGTGCGGACCAGGTCGACCAGCGTGCGCGGGTCGGCGGCGCCCGCCAGCAGGTTCGCGGTGAGCACCCGCAGCGTCGGCCCGGCCGCCGCCGGCTGCGCCGAGCCCAGCCCCCGGGGCGCCACCACGGCGACCAGCGCGACCGTGGTCACCGCCGCGACCACCGTCGGCCAGCGGCGCCGCAGGGCGAGCGCGAGCAGCAACGGCACCAGGCTCCCGGCGGCGACGTACGGGGTGAAGGCGAGCGCCTGCACCAGCGGCCCGCGGTCCAGCCCGGCCAGGCGCGCCACCGCCCAGGTGACCCCGGGGGCCACGGCGACCCAGCAGAGCGCGGTCCGGATCCGGTCGGCGCGGGTGCCGGCCGGGTGCGGCGCGGTCTGCGTGATCATGGCTGGAGACTATCCGGCCAGCTGCGGCGTCGGGGCCCGGCCAACTGCGGCGAACGGATTTCACGAATACCGAAGCATTCGCCTTTCACAGTTTCAGGATGCCGATACGGCAACCCCGAAAAGCGTGATCAACTATTGACGTCCAGCTTTTTATGGTGTTACGTTCCACGTGGTTGAGGCGTCGAAACTGTGAGTAGTTATCGCTGCTCAGCAAGGGTGCGAGTTAACAAGACTTCTACGTTTCAGGTGCGACCGGGACCATTCTTGGGTTGGCTACGGTCAATTACCGTCCCGGGCTGAAAAGGGGAAGGAACCGTCCCGCGCAGCGCGGGTCGGCCGTATCACCACGGTCACAAAAGGGAGACCTGTCATGACCAAGATCTTCAGACGTAAGGCGGTGGCGGTGGCGTTCGCCGTCCTGGCCCTCACCCTGGCCGGTGGCGGGGTCGCCGTCGCCCAGGCCCCGGACGGCACCCAGCCGGCCGCCCGCGCCGGCGGCGGCACCCAGCCACCCGTGACCGCGGAGTCGGCGCGCAAGGCGAAGGCGGCGCTGGCCACCGGCGTGCAGGCGACCGCGGCCGCCGGCACCCACTACGCCATCATCGTCAACGCCAACGGCACCCGGGCCCGGGGCACCGGCACCGTGATCAAGTACGGCGTCGGCCAGTACGAGGTCCAGTTCCCCTACACCGTCAGCTTCGGCGTCTACGTGGCGACCATCGGCCGGCCGGACTCCTGCTGCATCCCGGCGGGCGGCGAGGTCGCCGTGGCGCCCCGGCTGCAGACCCCGAACGGGGTCTTCGTGCAGACCCGCAACTCGGCCGGCGTCGCCGCCGACCTGCCGTTCCACCTCGTCGTACACCTCTGACCCCCGCCGGGGAGCCGGCCCGCACGCCAGTCGTGCGGGCCGGCTTCTCCGGTTCCTGCCGGGCTGAGGCGTTCCGCGTCGGCGGTGCCGTATGGGCTGCTCAGGGCCGGTAATTCCGACGTTTGTCCGACCACCGCCACGGGAAGCAAGCACCGTGACGGACATCTCGGACACCCTGGCCAGCGTGCCCAGCCCGGTCGATCCCGACGCGACGACTGCGGAGCTGGAACAGACCCTCTTCGAGGTCAAACGCGTGATCGTCGGGCAGGATCGGCTCGTCGACCGACTGCTCACCGCCCTCGTCGCGGACGGCCACTGCCTGCTGGAGGGCGTACCCGGCGTGGCCAAGACCCTGGCCGCGCAGACCCTCGCCACGGTGGTCGGTGGCACCTTCTCCCGGATCCAGTTCACTCCGGACCTCGTCCCGTCCGACATCGTCGGCACCCGGATCTACCGGGCCTCGAAGGAGACCTTCGACATCGAGTTGGGCCCGATCATGGCGAACCTGGTGCTCGCCGACGAGATCAACCGGGCGCCGGCGAAGGTGCAGTCGGCGCTGCTGGAGGCGATGGCCGAGCGGCAGGTCTCGATCGGCGGGCGCAGCTACGAGGTGCCCGAGCCGTTCCTGGTGCTGGCCACCCAGAACCCGATCGAGTCGGAGGGGGTCTACCAGCTCCCCGAGGCGCAGCGCGACCGCTTCCTCATGAAGATCGTCGTCGACTACCCGAGCGACACCGACGAGCTGGCGATCCTCTACCGGATGAGCACCGACCGGCCGCGGGCCCGCCAGGTGCTCGACCCGCAGCGGCTGCGCGGGTTGCAGCTCCGGGCCGCCCACGTCTTCGTGCACCACGCCATCGCCGAGTACGTGGTCCGGCTCATCCTGGCCACCCGGGACCCGGGCCGGTTCGGGCTGGCGGAACTCGCCCCGCTGCTCGCGTACGGAGCCAGCCCGCGGGCCACCCTCGGCCTGGTGGCCGCCGCCCGCGCCCAGGCGCTGCTGCGCGGCCGCGAGTACGTGCTGCCCGAGGACGTCCGGGAACTGGCCGTGGACGTGCTCGCCCATCGGCTGGTGCTCTCCTTCGACGCGATCGCCGACGGGGTGGCCGCCGAGTCGGTGGTCCGCCGGCTGGTCGACGCGGTGCCGCCACCCCGGATCGCCAACAACCGTCCGGAGCACGCGCCCGACCTGGCGGCGGCATGAGGTGGCGCGCCGCCACCACGCCCGCGCCGACCGATCCGGGGCTGGCCGATCTCGCCCCCGACCGGCGGCTGCGCCGGCTGGAGCTGACCGTCACCCGTCGGCTCGATGGCCTGCTGCACGGGCAGTACCGGGGACTGCTGCCCGGCCCGGGCAGCGAGCCGGCCGGCAGTCGGGAGTACCGCCCCGGTGAGGACGAGGTACGCCGGATGGACTGGGCGGTGACCGCCCGCACCACGGTGCCGCACGTCCGCGAGGTCGACGCCGACCGGGAACTGACCACCTGGCTGCTGGTCGACGCCAGCCCGAGCATGGAGTACGGCACCGCCGAGCTGGACAAGCGGGAGCTGGCCGTGGCGGCGGTCGCGGCGGTCGGCTTCCTCACCGCCGGGCTCGGCAACCGCCTCGGCGCGCAGGTGCTCGGCCCCGACGGGCTGCGCCGGTATCCGGCCCGCAGCGGGCGTACCCACCTGCTCGGGCTGCTCCGCGCGCTGCTGGCCGCACCCCGCACCGGCGGGTACGACCCGGCGGACGTGCCCCCGGCGACGCCCGACCTGGCCGAGGCGCTGGACGCCGTGCACCGGGTGGCCACCCGGCGCGGCCTGGTGGTGGTGGTCTCGGACTTCCTCGACGGGCTGCCCGACGATCCCCGGCGGGAACCACCCTGGGAACGCGCCCTGCGCCGGCTCGCCGTCCGGCACCAGACGCTCGCTGTCGAGATCACCGACCCACGTGAGCTGGAGCTGCCGGACGTCGGCCTGATCACGCTGGTCGACCCGGAGACCGGCCGCCACCGCGAGGTCTGGACCGGCGACCGGTCGCTGCGCGAGCGGTACGCGGCGGCCGCGGCCGCCCAGCGCGAGCAGGTCCGTCAGGCGGTGCGCCGCAGCGGGGCGACCCACCTGCCGCTGCGCACCGACCGGGACTGGGGCGCCGACATCGTGCGGCACGTGCAGGCCCAGCGTCGGCTGGTGGCCGCCCCGGCCGGCACGGCCCGGGGAGGTGCCGCGTGATCTGGGAGTCCCCGGTCCGGCTCTGGCTGCTCGTCGGCGTGCTCGCCCTGGCGGTCGGCTACCTGATGATGCAGCGCCGCCGCAGCCGGTACGCCGTCCGGTTCACCAACCTGCGGCTGCTCGACCGGGTGGCCCCGGAACGGCCGGCGTGGCGACGGCACGTGCCGGCCGGACTCTTCCTCGCCATGCTCGCGTTGCTGGTGGTGGGCTTCGCCCGGCCGACGGCCGAGGTGCAGGTCCCCCGTGAGCGCGCCACGGTGGTGGTGGCGGTGGACGTCTCGACCTCGATGCTCGCCACCGACGTCGAGCCGGACCGGCTCAGCGCGGCCAAGGAGGCGGCCCGCCGGTTCGTCGACGGCCTGCCGGACGAGTTCAACGTCGGGTTGGTCGCCTTCGCCGGCAGCGCCGCGGTGCTGGTGCCACCGGGCACCGACCGGGAGTCGCTGCACGACGGCATCGACCGGCTCGCCGAGGGCACCACCGGCGTGCAGGGCACCGCGATCGGGGAGGCCATCAGCACCTCGCTCGGCGCGGTGAAGGGCCTGGACAGCCAGGCGGCGAAGGAACCGCCACCGGCCCGGATCATCCTGCTCTCCGACGGGGCGAACACCTCCGGGATGGACCCGATGGAGGCCGCGGCGGACGCCATCGCGGTCGAGGTCCCGGTGCACACCATCTCCTTCGGTACCCCGACCGGGTTCGTCGACCGGGGCGGCCGGCCGATCCAGGTGCCGGTGGACGGGCAGACCCTGCGGGCGGTCGCCGAGGAGACCGGCGGCGTCTTCCACGAGGCCAGCACGACCGACGAACTGCGCGCGGTCTACGACGACATCGGCAGTTCGGTCGGGTACCGCACCGAGCGGCAGGACGTGTCGGCCCGCTTCATCGGCCTCGGGCTGGTGTTCGCGATGGGTGCGGCGGCCGGTTCGATGCGCTGGTTCTCGCGCCTGCCCTGACCGGCGGACCGACAGTGAGGAGCGTACGCATGGCAGTGCAGACCGGACTGGGCGAGCCCCGCGGCCCCTGGTTCATCTCGCCCGAGCTGGACCCGGACGGGCGCGGCGGATGGGACGGGACCGGGGCGGGTCGCGGCCCGGCGGGGCGGCGCTGGCGGACCCGGCTGCTGGCCGCGCTGGCGGTGGTCGCCCTCTCCACCGCCTCGGGCGCGGTGGCCGGCGGCTGGGTGGCCGGCCGGGACGGCGCGCCCGGGGCGGCGCCGGCCTCCGCGGCGCCGGTGCCGGCGGAGCTGGTCACCGCCGCCGGCAAGACCGTGCCGGGGGTGGTGTCGGTGCTGGTCGGCGGGGCCGGCGGCGCGTCGGCGACCGGATCCGGCTTCGCCGTGGACAACGAGCAGCACATCATCACCAACGACCACATTCTGGCCAAGGGGCGCAACGGCTCGGTGACGGTGGAACTGCCGGACGGGCGGCGGTTCGCCGCGGAGGTGGTCGGCCGGGAGCCGCGCAGCGACCTGGCGGTGCTCAAGGTGCCGCCGTCGGCCGGGCTGGCGGCGCTGCCGTTGGCCAAGCCCGGATCCACCCGGGTCGGCGAGCCGGTGCTGGCGGTCGGGTCGCCGCTGGGGCTGCCCGGCACCGTCACCGCCGGCATCATCAGCGCGCTGGACCGGCAGGTCCGGCTCGGCGACAACCGGCACTCCGCGGTGCAGACCGACGCCTCGATCAACCCGGGCAACTCCGGCGGCCCGCTGGTCAACGCGCGCGGCGAGGTGGTCGGGGTGAACACGGCGATCGCCACCATCGACGGCAACGGCTCGATCGGCATCGGCTTCGCGATCCCGATCGACCAGGTGCAGCAGACCGCCGACACGATCATCGGCAAGGGGGGCTGAGCTGCCGACACGTCCCGCTGGGAAGGCGGGAAGTGTCGGATACCCGGCGCGGAATGATCGGGCCATGGAAATATTACGCTGAGTATGGATACTGGCGTGGGTGGAGCGTCCTCTCATCGCGGTCCTCCTGCTGGTGGGCCTGATCATCGGTTGCGGCGTGGGGTCGGCGTACGCCCGGGCCCGGCGCGGCTGGGCCGACTACCAGACCGTCAAGAAGTCCGTGCCCGGCGCGCGTCGCGCCGCATGGCTGCTCGTCCGGGCGGTCACCACCAAGATCGGGGTGATCGCCCTGCTGCTGGTCGGGGCGGTCGCGTACGCGGCCGTCGGCGCCGACGACGAGGCCGCGCAACCGTCGCCCACCCCGAGTGCCACGCCCGCCGACCCGCCCGGGCGCTAGCCTCAGGGGGTGGACGACGGACTGCGGGTGACCGACCGGTGGGTCGTCCCCGCCGGGGAGCTGCGGGAACGGTTCTCCCGCTCGTCCGGCCCCGGCGGGCAGGGGGTGAACACCGCCGACTCCCGGGTCGAGCTGAGTTTCGACCTCGCCTCGTCGCCGAGCGTGCCGGCGTCGCTGCGGGCGCGGGCCCTGGAGCGGCTGGCCAACCGCCTGGTCGACGGGGTGCTCACCATCGCCGCCAGCGAGCACCGGGCGCAGCTGGCCAACCGGGAGGCCGCCCGGGAGCGGCTGACCGCCCTGCTGCGCGAGGCGGTGGCCCCACCGCCCCCGCCGCGCCGGCCGACCCGGCCGTCCCGGGGCGCCAAGGAGCGCCGGCTGGCCGAGAAGAAGCGCCAGTCGCAGCGCAAGCGGGACCGCCGCGTCGACGGCGAGTAGCGGCCCCGGTCGACGACCTCGTGAGCACCGCCTGTGAGCGGCCTCCCATGCCTTGTAATGACAGAATCTGGAATCTGTTACTCCGACGATGTAGCGTTGAGGGCGTCAACCACCACGGTGAGAGGACGCACCCATGGACACCCGCACGCTCGGCACCACCGGCCCGACCGTCTCCCGCCTCGGGCTCGGCCTGATGGGCATGTCGGACCTCTACGGCGCCGCCGACGAGGCCGAGAGCATCGCCACCGTCCACGCCGCGCTCGACACCGGCGTGACCCTGCTCGACACCGGCGACTTCTACGGCATGGGCCACAACGAGATGCTGCTCCGCGACGCGCTGCGCGGCCGGAACCGGGACAACGCGGTGATCAGCGTCAAGTTCGGCGCGCTGCGCGACGCCGACGGCGGCTGGAACGGCATCGACCTGCGGCCGGCCGCGATCAAGAACTTCCTGGCGTACACCCTGCGCCGGCTCGGCACCGATCACGTCGACATCTACCGGCCGGCCCGGATGTCCCCGGACGTCCCGGTCGAGGACGTCGTCGGGGCGCTGGCCGACCTGGTCACCGCCGGCCACGTCCGGCACATCGGCCTCTCCGAGGTGGGCGCCGGGACGCTACGCCGGGCGCACGCCGTGCACCCGATCGCCGACCTCCAGATCGAGTACTCGCTGATCTCCCGGGGCATCGAGACCGAGATCCTCCCGGTCGCCCGGGAACTCGGCGTCGGGGTCACCGCGTACGGGGTGCTGTCCCGGGGCCTGATCAGCGGGCACTGGACGGCCGGGCGGGGCACCGGGCCCACCGACTTCCGCAGCTACCTGCCCCGCTTCACCGGCGAGAACCTGGACCGCAACCTGGCCCTGGTCGACGCCCTGCGCAAGGTCGCCGAGGCCAAGGGCGTCACGGTCGCGCAGATCGCCATCGCCTGGGTGCTCTCGCGCGGCGAGGACATCGTGCCGCTGGTCGGCGCCCGGCGTCGGGACCGGCTGGCCGAGGCCCTGGGCGCGCTCGAGGTCGGGCTGGGCGCCGACGACCTCGCCGCGATCGAGGCCGCCGTGCCGGTCGGTGAGGTGGCCGGCAGCCGGTACGACGAGGCGCAGATGGCGCACCTGGACAGCGAGCAGGCGTGAGCCCGCGGCCGGGACGCGGCCCCCGGGCGGGGGTCGCGTCCCGGCCGGTCACGCCGTCAGGGAGGCTGTGCTGATGACCGACCCGTCGATCCTCACCGCCGAGCGCATCCTCGACACGGCCGAGGAGGTGCTGCGCCGGTTCGGCCCGGCCAAGGCGACCGTGCTGGACGTCGCCCGGGCGCTCGGGGTCAGCCACGGCAGCGTCTACCGGCACTTCCCGAGCAAGGCCGCGCTGCGCGACGCGGTGGCCGAACGGTGGCTGGCCCGGGTCTCCACCCCGCTGGTCGCGGTGGCCACCGCCGACGACCCCGCCCCGGCCCGGCTGCGCCGCTGGCTGGCCGAGCTGAGTGGCACCAAGCGTCGGATCGCCCGCGAGGACCCGGAGCTGTTCGACAACTTCCAGCAGTTGGCCACCCAGTCCCGCACGGTCGTCGGGAGACACCTGGACGAGCTGGCCGGGCAGCTCGCGACCGTCGTCGCCGACGGGGTGGCGGCCGGCGAGTTCGCCGTCGCCGACCCCGCCCTGGCCGCCCGGGCCCTGCTCCAGGCCACCGCGCGGTTCCACCACCCGGCCCACGTCGCCGACTGGGCCGAACCGGACCTCGACGACGACTTCGACGCGGTGGTCACCCTCCTGCTGGACGGCCTGCGCGCCCGCCCGGCCGGTTGACCTCCGCGCTGGTCCGGCCGGGCTCCGCTCGCTGGTCCGGTACGGCCGCGAGCAGCCGCTCCCGCAGCCGCGCGGCCCGCTCGGCGAAACCGCGCTGGGCTGCCACGTACTCGGCCCGCCCCTCCGCGGTCTCCACCCGCACCGGCGGGTAGCCGAGCGCGGCGAGGTCGTACGGGCTGGCCCGCATGTCCAGGGCGCGGATCTCCCGGGCCAGCGCGAAGCAGTCCGCGACCAGCTCCGACGGCACCAGCGGGGAGAGCTTGTACGCCCACTTGTAGAGATCCATGTTGGCGTGCAGGCAGCCCGGCTGCTCGTTGGCGTGCTGGGTCTCCCGGGCCGGGGTGAGCAGGTTCAGCGGCCGGGCCGGCGTGGTGAAGAACCGGTACGCGTCGAAGTGGCTGCACCGGATCCGGTTCGCCTCCACCGTCCGCGCGGTCTGCTCGGGGCTCAGCCGCAGCGGCCACGCGTTGTGCCGTACCTCCGCCTGGGTCTGCCGGTAGACCATCGCCCACTCGTGCATGCCGAAGCAGCCGAGGTGCGCCGGCCGGCCGGCGGTCGCCGCGAGCAGCGAGCGGATCCAGTCGACCGAGTCGGCCCGGCGGGCGCGTACCGCGGCGGTGTCGAGGGTGACCCCGGCGGCGGTGGCGCGGTAGTCCCGGCCGAACTCGGCCGGGTCCGCGTCCCGCAGCACCACCCCGGCACCGGGGTGCCAGCGGCGCAGCTGAGCCGGCCGGTGCGAGTAGTAGGTGAAGAGGAAGTCCTCCACCGGGTGCTTTTCCCCGCGGCGGCGCCGGGCCAGGTGCGGGGTGAGCCAGGCGTCGACCCGCTCCTCGTGCGCCCGCCGCCGGGCCTGCCAGTCCGCGGCGTCGAGCGCGGCGGCGGGGGCGAGGGCGGCGGTCACGGACCCCAGGGTACGACCGCCGCCCGCCGGCCGGTCAGGGCACGTCCACCCGCACCCCGGCGGAGAAGACCCCGCTGCGCAGCTCCAACTGGGTCGGCGGTTTCCAGCCGGCCACGGTGAAGACCAGCGGCAGCACCATCCGGGTGCCCGGTGCCATCGGCTGGGCGAAGACGTCCCGGCCCTGGTTGGCCGCCCGGGTGGCCAGCTCGTCGGTGCTGACGAAGTTGCCGTCCGGCAGGTACGCCCGTTGCAGCCGGCCGTGCCAGCTCTGTTGCTCCGGGGTGAGGTTGCGGACGCCCACGGTGGCCTGGCACCGCCGGCCGCCCACCCCGGGGTCGCAGGCGATGCGGTAGACGGTGAACTCGAAGGCCGACTCGCGCAGCGGCACGCCGACCGGGCCGTTCACCCCGCGGCCGATCCACGCCCCGCTGGTCGGCTGGCTGTCGGTGTCGACCGCGGCGACCCGCTGGGTGGCCGTCCAGCCGGCCGCGCCGATCGTGCCGGCCAGCACCGCCGCGGCCACCCCGACCAGCAGCCACACCGGCGGCGTGCGGCGCCGCTCCGGCGGCCGTGGCGCGGCCGGTCGCGGGTACACGGTGCCCGGCCCGTCGGTGGCCAGCGCCGCGGCCACCGGCCGCCGCCGGCGGCGCCAGGCCCAGAGCACGCCGCCGGCGGCGAGCAGCAGCACGGCGACCAGTCCCGCCAGCACCACGGGTGGCCGGCGCCACACCGGTGCCTCGGTCACCTCGGCGGCCGGCACCGGCGCGGCGTTCCAGGTCGCCGTCGCGCAGTCGTACGGTCGGCCGCCGTCACCGGCGAAGGCGCAGGCCGGTGCGGTCAGCGGGCGGCCCGGCGCGGCGATGGTGAGCGCCGTGCCGAGGGTGGTGGTGCTCTTCGCCGGCAACCGCAGCCGCCAGGTCACCTCGGTGGCCGCCGACTGCCCCGCGCGGGTGGCCCGGCCACCGGGGGAGATGGCGGTCGCCGAGGAGCCCGCCGGCAGCTCCTGCCGGACGGTGGTGTCCACCGGCGCGTTGGCGGTGTTGCGCACCTGGATCCGGTAGCGCGGCGCCGGCGTGCTCTCCGGCGCCACCGCCACGGTGACGGGTGACGGGGCCGGTGGCGGCGCGGCCCGGGTCGGGGTCGGCACCGCCGGTGGCGCGGAGGGCATCGCCGGTGCGGCCGCCTCCGGGGCCGCCGCCGGTCGCGGCTGGGTGGCCGCCACCGGCCGGGGCTGCGCGGCCGTGGCCTCCGGGGCCGACGGGTGCAGTGCCGGCAGGGCGGCGAGGACGCCGAGGCAGTGGACGAACACTGCGAGGGCTCTGTGGTGTCGTGTCGATGCAGGCATACGAACGAACCTCCGCAGCCGACGCTAGGGGCGGCCGGACGTCGTGCGGGTACGAAGCGTGGAATAACGCCCCGACGGCCGGCGGAACGGGTATCGTGCCCCGCCGTGCCCCGGTTCCGCCTCGCCGGTCGTGGCGCCGGCCGGGGGATAGATTGGCCTGGTGCGTATCGCTCGTTTCGCTCATGCCAAGGGAATGTCGTTCGGGGTCGTCGAGGGGGAGCCGGGGGCCGGCCTCACGATCGCCGAGATCGAGGGCCACCCGTTCGGCCAGCTCACCTTCAGCGGCGCCCGCTGGGCGCTCTCCGACGTCCGGCTGCTCTCGCCGATCCTGCCCAGCAAGGTGGTGTGTGTCGGGCGCAACTACGCCGAGCACGCCGCCGAGCACGGCAGCGAGGTGCCGAAGGAGCCGTTGCTCTTCCTCAAGCCGTCCACCTCGGTGATCGGCCCCCGGGACGCGATCCGGCTGCCGATCTTCTCCAAGCAGGTCGAGCACGAGGCGGAGCTGGCCGTGGTGATCGGCGCGCCGGGTGCCCGCCGGGCCGACCGGGCCGCCGCGGAGCGGGCCATCTTCGGCTACACCTGCGCCAACGACATCACCGCCCGGGACCTGCAGCGCTCCGACGGCCAGTGGACCCGGGCCAAGGGCTTTGACTCGTTCTGCCCGATCGGGCCTTGGATCACCACCGGGCTGGACGTCAGCGACCTGGAGATCCGGTGCGAGGTGGGGCGCGGCCCGGAGGAGATGGAGGTCCGGCAGCTGGGCCGCACCCGGGACATGGTCTTCGACGTGCCGGCGCTGGTGTCGTACATCTCGCACGTGATGACGCTGCTGCCCGGGGACGTGGTGCTGACCGGCACGCCGGCGGGGGTTAGCCCGCTCACCGACGGGGATACGGTCACCGTGCGGATCGAGGGCATCGGCGAGCTCACCAACCCGGTGGTGCCCGTCGCCTGAACCGCATCGAGAGCCCGTTTCCGCAGCTCAAGGGCGGTTTCGGGGGGCTCGATTTGGCCTGCCGGCACCGGGAGGGTAAAGTTTGTCCCCGGCGCCGCAAGGGGCCAATGGGGTATGGGGTAATTGGCAGCCCGACTGATTCTGGTTCAGTTAGTCTAGGTTCGAGTCCTGGTACCCCAGCAAACCGGTGTTCGTGAGAATGTCGGTCGCTGGATTCTGCTGGAGTCCACGCCCGTCCCCGCAAGGGGTCGGGCGGGTCTCTGATAGGGTTCAGCGGCGCCGCTCGCAGGAGCGGCGAGGGAAGAAGGTTCTGGCCCCGTCGTCTAGCGGCCCAGGACGCCGCCCTCTCAAGGCGGTAGCGCCGGTTCGAATCCGGTCGGGGCTACATCCGGGTGCGGCCCGTCTCGTTTCGGCGAGGCGGGCCGTTCCGCTTCTGCGGGGTCTACCCGCCCCGACCCGGTCCACACCCGGTGCGGGGACGCCGCTACACTACAGCGGCAGCCGCCCGGCAGGGCGGTGAAAGCAGGAAAGTGCCTGGCCCCGTCGTCTAGCGGCCCAGGACGCCGCCCTCTCAAGGCGGTAGCGCCGGTTCGAATCCGGTCGGGGCTACCACGACGGCCCGCCTCGCTCCCGCCAGGCGGGCCGTTCCCGTTCCCCCCGCCGGCTCCCGCGCCTCCCCGCTCCCGCGCCGTTGATCATGAGTTTGCGTCAGAAACCGCCGCCCGGATCCTGACGCAAACCTCATGATCAACCGGGTGGGCGGGGGTCGAGCCGGGTGGGGTCGGGGCCGGGTTGGGCCGGGTCGGGTGGGGTGGGTTAGAGGCCGGAGAGGCGTTGGCCGGCGCGGACGACGGCCATGGCGTGGCGTTCGCCGGGGCGGCGGCCGAGGCGCTCGATCGGGCCGGAGATGCTGATCGCGGCGATCACCCGGCCGGTGCGGTCGCGGATCGGGGCGGAGACGCTCGCCACACCCGCCTCCCGCTCGGCGACGCTCTGCGCCCAGCCGCGCCGACGGACCTCGGCCAGCGTGCGGCCGGTGAACTTCGACCGGGGCAGCAGCGGCATCACCGCCTCCGGCGGCTCCCAGGCGAGCAGGATCTGCGCCGCCGACCCGGCGGTCATCGGCAGCACCGAGCCGACCGGCACCGTGTCCCGCAGGCCGCTGGCCCGCTCGGCGGCGGCCACGCAGATCCGCTCGTCGGCGCGGCGCAGGTAGAGCTGGGCGCTCTCGCCGGTGGCGTCGCGCAGCGCGGCCAGCAGTGGCTCGGCCGCGGTCAGCAGCACGTCCGGGGCGGCGTTCGCCAGCTCGCCCAGGCGCGGGCCGGGCCGCCAGCGGCCCTGGGTGTCCCGGACCAGCATCCGGTGGATCTCCAGTGCCTGCGCCAGCCGGTGCGCGGTGGCTCGCGGCAGCTTGGTGCGTTCAACGAGTTCGGCCAGGCTGGCGCCGTCGACGCAGGCGGCCAGGATGACCACCGCCTTGTCGAGAACGCCGACACCGCTCATACTGTGTCCCACAAGCCGAAATTTACCTCCCAGAATTTAGGATGTCCAGATGGTGGGAGTCACTCCCGAGCCGGCGCCCAGGACCCTGGCCGAGAAGGTCTGGGACGCGCACGTCGTACGGTCTGCCGAGGGCGAGCCGGATCTGCTCTTCATCGACCTGCACCTGCTGCACGAGGTGACCAGCCCGCAGGCGTTCGACGGACTGCGGCTCGCCGGCCGCCGGGTGCGCCGCACCGATCTCACGATCGCGACCGAGGACCACAACACCCCGACCGGGTACGCCGAGCCGGCGTTCCGGGAGCGGCGCGGCGACCTGCTCACCATCGCCGACCCGACCTCGCGCACCCAGATCGAGACGCTGCGCCGCAACTGCGCCGAGTTCGGCATCCGGCTGCACCCGCTGGGCGACGACAACCAGGGCATCGTGCACGTGATCGGCCCCCAGCTCGGCCTCACCCAGCCGGGCATGACCATCGTCTGCGGCGACTCGCACACCGCCACCCACGGCGCGTTCGGTGCGCTCGCCTTCGGCATCGGCACCAGCGAGGTCGAGCACGTGCTGGCCACCCAGACGTTGCCGCAGTCCCGCCCGAAGACGATGGCGGTCAACGTCACCGGGCAACTCGGCCCGGGCGTCACCGCGAAGGACCTGGTGCTCGCCCTGATCGCCCAGGTGGGCACCGGGGGCGGGCGCGGCCACATCGTGGAGTACCGCGGCGAGGCGATCCGGTCGCTGTCCATGGAGGGCCGGATGACCATCGCCAACATGTCCATCGAGTGGGGCGCCAAGGCCGGCATGATCGCGCCGGACGAGACCACCTTCGCGTACCTCAAGGGGCGGCCGAACGCCCCGCGCGGCGCCGACTGGGACGCGGCGCTGGCCTGGTGGCGGACGCTGCCCACCGACGAGGGGGCGAGCTTCGACGCCGAGGTGACCCTGGACGCCAGCCTGGTCACCCCGTTCGTGACCTGGGGCACCAACCCGGGCCAGGGTGCGCCGCTGGGCGCGTCGGTGCCCGACCCGCAGGAGTTCGCCACCGACAGCGAGCGGGCCGCCGCCCGGCGGGCCCTGGAGTACATGGACCTGCGTCCCGGCACGTCGCTGCGCGAGCTGCCGATCGACGTGGTCTTCGTCGGCTCCTGCACCAACGGCCGGCTGGAGGACCTGCGGGCCGCCGCCGACGTGCTGCGCGGGCACCGGGTCGCCGACGGCGTCCGGATGCTGGTGGTGCCGGGCTCCGCCGCGGTCCGCGAGGCGGCCGAGGCGGAGGGGCTGGACAAGGTCTTCACCGACGCCGGCGCCGAGTGGCGCTTCGCCGGCTGCTCGATGTGTCTGGGCATGAACCCGGACACCCTCCGGCCCGGCCAGCGCTGCGCCTCGACCTCCAACCGCAACTTCGAGGGGCGGCAGGGCCGGGGCGGACGCACCCACCTGGTCTCCCCGCCGGTCGCCGCCGCCACCGCCGTGGTGGGCCGGCTGGCCGCTCCCGCCGATCTGTAGAAGGGCACACCGCAGATGGAGAGGTTCACCACCCACACCGGCACCGCCGTGCCGCTGCGCCGGTCCAACGTGGACACCGACCAGATCATTCCGGCCGTGTACCTCAAGCGGGTGACCCGGACCGGATTCGCCGACGGCTTGTTCAACGCCTGGCGGGAAGATCCGGAATTCGTGCTGAACGATGCCGCGTATTCCGGGGCGTCGATTCTCGTGGCCGGTCCGGAGTTCGGCACCGGGTCCTCCCGCGAGCACGCCGTCTGGGCGCTGCGCGACTGGGGGTTCCGGGCCGTGATCTCCCCGCGCTTCGGCGACATCTTCCGTGGCAACGCGCTCAAGGAAGGTCTGCTCCCGGTCGAGCTGGAATTGAAAGCGGTCGAAGAGATCTGGACTCTGGTCGAGGCCGATCCGGCCGCCGCGGTCACCGTCGACCTGGCCGCCCGCGAGGTCCGCGCCGGGGGCTCCACCTGGTCGTTCCCGCTGGACGACTTCAGCCGCTGGCGGCTGATGGAGGGCTTGGACGACATTGGACTCACCCTCCGGCAGGAGGCGGAGATCAGCGCTTTCGAGACCCGCCGGCCGGCGTTCCTGCCGACCGTCGGATAGCCGTACGCCCCACCGGGGCATCGGTTTCCGCCCCCACCGGTCCCGCCGGTGGGGGCGAATCCGTTGCGACACAAGGGCTTTTTTCCACCGAATGTTTGTGTCCCGGCAGCACAGGGCATACCGTGCGCGCAGAATGGCTCGCGTCGAGTCAGTTGCACAATCGGGAGGAAGTCGTGAACAAGGCCGAGCTCATCGAGGCGCTCGCCGTTCGCCTGGGGGACCGGAAGACGGCGACGGCCGCGCTCGACGCGGTCCTCGCTGAGGTCCAGGCGGCGGTAACCAAGGGCGAGAAGGTGGCCATCACCGGGTTCGGAGCGTTCGAAAAGCGCGTCCGGGGCGCGCGAACAGCGCGCAACCCCCGTACCGGTGAGGCGGTGAAGGTCAAGAAGACATCCGTGCCGACCTTCCGGCCGGGCGCCGGGTTCAAGGAGATGGTGGCCAGCGGCAAGGTGCCGAAGGCCACGGCCGCGGCGAAGAAGACCACCGCGGCCGCCGCCAAGACCACCGGCGCCAAGGCCACCGGCGCGAAGGCGACCGGGGCCAAGGCGACCGCGGCGGGCAAGAAGGCCGCCGCGGCGAAGAAGACCGCCCCGGCCACCAAGGCCGCCGCGGCGAAGAAGACCGCCACCACCAAGAAGACCGCCCCGGCGAAGAAGAGCGCCGCGGCGACCAAGACGGCCGCGGCGAAGAAGACCGCCACGGCCAGCAAGAGCGCGGCGGCCAAGAAGGCGCCGGCGAAGAAGTCCCCGGCCAAGAAGGCAGCGACCCGCCGCTGACCCGGTCCGTACCCGAGGGGCGTCCACCGTCGTGGTGGGCGCCCCTCGGCGTTCCGGTGCGCTCCGAGGGGCTGATCCGGGGCGCTGACGCGGGAACCGGGTGACGTTGACCCGGACCGGCCGGGCACGGACAATCGCCGTGCCGACCCACCCCCGCCGGTCACGAGAAGAGGGCGCCGGTGCGCAACCGCCACCTCACCACCGCCGCGCTCGCCCTGGGCCTCGTCCTCCTCACCGACGTGCTGCGGGTCTGGCTCCCGTCGATCATCACCATCTTCGGGCAGGCGGCGTCCACCCCGGCGGAGCTGATGGGCGCCTTCGCGCTCGGCTGGTTCCTGCTCGCCCTGGCCGTGCCGGCGCTGGTCCGGCGGCTCGGCGCCCGGCCGGTCACCCTCGCCGCGGCGGTGCTGCTGGCCGGGACCCGGCTGGTCCTCACCGCCGCGCCGGGCGGCCGGGCCCAGCTCTGGCTGGCCACCGCCGGCCTGCTCGCCGGTCTGCTGTGGCTGGCCGGCGCCGCCGCCGGCACGCCCCGGCCGCTGCCCGGTCTGGCCCTGGGACTGGCCCTCGGCGCGGTCGGGCACGCCCTGCTCGACACGTACGACCTGGTCTGGTGGGGGCGGTGGGAGGCCTGGCTGGTCAGCGGCGCGCTGGTCGTGCTCTTCCTGGCCGCGGCGTCCCTGCGCCGCCCGTCGACCGGGTCGTCCGCACCGGACGCGGCGGCCGGTGGGGCCCGCGCCTGGCTGCTGGCCGGCCCGGGACTGCTGCTGGCCGGCATGGTGGCGCTCTCCCCGGCGCTCGCCGGGACGGCGATGTCCTACTTCCACGGCCCGGGCGGCGCGATCGCCGAACCACCGCCGCTGGGCCTGGCGCTGGCCGCTGCGGCGGTGGGGCTCTTCGTGCTCGCCGCGCTGGCACCGGTGCGGCGCTGGTGGCCGGTCGCGCCCGTGGCCCTGGTGCTCGGCGCGCTGCTCTTCGCCCTCGACCGGCCGGCGCTGCTCGCCCCGGCCGTCCTGCTGACCGCCGCCGGTCTCGGCGGTTGCCTGGCCCGCACCGACGCGCCCGCACCCGCCGCCGGGGCGCCACCGGCCGAGGAGGCCATCTCCGCCGCCACGCCCGCGGATGTCGCCGGCGGGCGGCGTGGCCGTCCGGACGTCCGGCGGGGATACGCCGCCGTCACCGGGATGCTGGTCTTCGCGATCGCCGCGGTCGGCTACTACGCCGCCTACGACCTCGGCTACCCCAACGGCTGGGCGCCGGTCGCCGTCGCCGTGCTGGTCGCCGGGGTGGCGTGGACCGCCCCGGCCCCGGCGCACCGCCCGCCGGCGGCGCTGCCGCCGGCCCGGACGGCCGCCCTGCTCGCCGGGGTGACCCTGCTCGCCGCGTGGGGGCACGGGCCGTGGCTGGCGTCGGGCAACCGGCCGGGCCCGCCGGAGACGGTCCGGGTGGTGGCCTACAACGTGCGGATGGGTTTCGGCCTGGACGGGCGGTTCGACCTGGACGGCCTGGCCGGGGTCGTGCGCGCCGAGTTGCCGGACGTGGTGGTGCTCAGCGAGGTGGACCGGGCCTGGCTGCTCAACGGCGGCCACGACACGCTCACCCTGCTGGCGAAGCGGCTCGGCATGCCGTACGTCTTCGCGCCGGCCGCCGACCCGGTCTGGGGCGACGCGGTGCTCAGCCGCTGGCCGACCACCGCGCCCCGCACCCTGGCGCTGCCGGCGGTCGGGGCGCCCACCGGGGCGCAGGCCCTCGCGGTCGGCCTCGACCTCGGCGGCGGCGTCCGGCTCGCGGTGGTGAGCACCCACCTGCAACCGCCGCCCGGTCGGGGGCCGGTGGTGCAGGCCCGCGCGGTCGCCGGGTTCGCCACCGGGTACGCGGCCGGCCGCCCGCTGGTGGTGGCCGGCGACCTGAACACCGAACCGGGCGAGGACGCCTTCGCCGAGTTCACCCGCGCCGGCCTGGTCGACGCGCTGGCCGCGGCCCGCCCGCTGGCCACCAGCCCGGCCGACGATCCGCGCCAGCAGATCGACCACGTCCTCGTCTCGCCGGGCCTCGCCGCCGCCGACGCCGTGGCGCCGCGCAGCGAGGCCAGCGACCACCTGCCGGTCGCGGTGACGCTCACCCTGCCCTGACCCGGGCCGGCGGCGCTGCGGGCCGCAGCGGCGCCCTGGACCCCGGCGACGCACCGGCCGGTGGCGGCGCCGGGGACGGCGGCGGCGTCCCCGGGTCGGCCGGGCCGGCGCCGGCTCAGAGGCGGTCGGCGGCGAGCAGGCGGTCGCCGGCGAACGCCAGCAGCCAGCCGCCGCCCTTCGGCGTGGTGAAGTCGTCCGTACGCCCGGTGAGCCGGGCCAGCGCACTCGGGATCACCTTGCCCTGGCTGCACACCGCCACCGGCCCGCCGGCGGCGGCCAGCTCGACCAGCCGGGCGGCGGCGGCCAGCGCGCACTCGTCGGGCTGCTGCCCCGGCCGCGGCTCGTCCAGGTCGCCGACCACCTCGATGGGCAGGTCGAGTTCCGCCGCGGACGGGTCGAGGGTCTGCACGCACCGGCGCGCCGAGGCCGACACCAGCCGTGCCGGCCGCACCAGCGCCACCAGCGGGACGAGCGCGTGCGCCTGCGACCAGCCGCGGGCGTCCAGCGGCCGGCCGGTGTCCGGCCCGGACCAGGTGCCCCGCTCGCCGGCGTGGGCGTGCCGGACCAGCGCCATCGTTCCGGTGACCGTCGGCAGCGCGGCGAACGCGGCCAGCACCTCCGCGTCGTGCGGGTAGCTGACCAGCCGGATCGCCTCGTCGACGCCGAGCCAGCGCACCTCGTCGACCTCGGTGCCGGGCTCGAAGCCCCCGTCGGCCACGGCCCGCATCGACCAGTAGTCGACCACCTTCGGCCGGCCCTCGCTGCGGTAACGCACGGTGGGCAGCCGCACCTGCGGCACGGCCCGGACGTCGGTCTCCTCCGCCACCTCGCGGACGGCGGCCACCAACGGGCGCTCCCCCGGCTCCAGCTTGCCCTTGGGCAGCGACCAGTCGCCGTACCGGGGGCGGTGCACCAGGCAGACCGCCGGGCCGTCCGGGCCACCCGACGGGCGCCAGACCACCCCGCCGGCGGCCCGGATCCCCGTTCCGTCCCCGGGGTCGTCGGCCGGCCCGCTCCGGCTCACGCCGGTCGAACCCGGTTCATCCAGCATCTGGTCAGCCTATGCGGGCCGCGGTCAGCCCGCGGTGCCGCCGACCCGATGCAGCAGGAGTTCCTGCAGGTGGGTCAGGGGCCCGTCCGGGGTGTCGGTCCGCCGGGTCCAGCTGCCGTCCGCGGCCAGCTCGAACGCGCCCACCTCCGGGCTCATCGCGGCGGTCAGCACCTGGTCCAGCTCGGCCCGGGCGACCGGGTCGCTCACCCGCACCAGCGCCTCCACCCGGCGGTCCAGGTTGCGGTGCATCAGGTCGGCCGAGCCGATCCAGAACTCGGTGTTGCCGTTGTTGCCGAACCGGAAGATCCGGGAGTGCTCCAGGAACCGGCCGAGGATCGAGCGGACCCGGATGTTCTCCGACAGCCCCGGCACCCCCGGCCGCAGCGTGCACATGCCCCGGATCAGCAGGTCCACGTGCACGCCGGCCCGCGACGCCCGGTAGAGCGCGTCGGTGATCTCCTCGTCGACCAGCGCGTTCACCTTGAACTGCACCAGGCCGGGCATGCCGAGCCGGACGTGCGCGATCTCCCGTTCGATCCGCTCGATCAGCCCGCTGCGGATGCCCTGCGGGGCCACCAGCAGCCGCCGGTACCCGGTCTGCCGGCTGTAGCCGGTGAGCACGTTGAACAGGTCGGTGAGGTCGGCGCCGATCTCGGGGTCGGCGGTGAGCATGCCGAAGTCCTCGTAGAGCCGGGCGGTCTTCGGGTGGTAGTTGCCGGTGCCGATGTGGCAGTAGCGGCGGATCTGGTTGCCCTCCTGGCGTACCACCAGGGCGGTCTTGCAGTGCGTCTTCAGTCCGACCAGGCCGTAGACGACGTGGCAGCCGGCGCGCTCCAGGGTGCGGGCCCAGCCGATGTTGGCCACCTCGTCGAAGCGCGCCTTCAGCTCCACCAGCACCACCACCTGCTTGCCGGCGGCCGCCGCGTCGACCAGCGCGTCCACGATCGGCGAGTCGCCGCTGGTGCGGTAGAGGGTCTGCTTGATGGCCAGCACGTCCGGGTC
The DNA here is from genome assembly GCF_056780015.1 of Micromonospora sp. R311. Lineage (NCBI taxonomy): Bacteria > Bacillati > Actinomycetota > Actinomycetes > Micromonosporales > Micromonosporaceae > Micromonospora > Micromonospora sp. R311. The sequence goes on along the minus strand of NZ_JBSWCE010000009.1, from coordinate 76,021 downwards.
GGCCGCGGCCTGCTCGATGAAGCGCTGCACGCTGGTGGCGAACGAGTGGTACGGGTGGTGCACCAGCACGTCCCCGTCCCGCAGCGTGGCGAAGACGCTGCGCGGCACCTCGCCCTCGGTCAGTCGGGGATGGGTGGCCGGCACGAACGGCGGGTCCTTCAGGTCCGGCCGGTCGGTCTCGTTGTAGAGCTGCCAGAGCGCGGAGAGGTCGAGCAGCCCCGGTACCCGCAGCACGTCCTGGTCGGCCATGTCCAGCTCCCGGACCAGCAGGTCCAGCATGTGCTCGGAGATCGAGGCGGCCACCTCCAGCCGCACCGGCGGGCCGAACCGCCGCCGGGCCAGTTCCCGCTCCAGCGCCTGGAGCAGGTCCTCGTCACGATCCTCGTCCACCTCCACCTCGGCGTTGCGGGTGACCCGGAACAGGTGGCACTCCACCACCTGCATGCCGGAGAAGAGCTGCCCCAGGTGCACCGAGATCAGGTCCTCCACCGGCAGCATCCGCATGCCCGGCTGGTCGCGGCGCACGCGGACGAACCGGGGCACGTTGTTCGGCACCTTCACCCGCGCGAAGAGCTCCGAGCCGCCGTCCGGATCGCGGACCGCCACCGCCAGGTTCAGCGACCGTCCGGAGATGTACGGGAACGGGTGCGCCGGGTCGACCGCGAGCGGGGTCAGCACCGGGAAGATCTGCTCCCGGAAGTACGCCCGCAGCCGCTCCCGCTCGGCGTCGTCCAGGTCGGCCCAGCGCAGGATCCGGATGTCCTCGGCGGCCAGCTTCGGCAGCACGTCCTCGACGAAACAGCCGGCGTGCCGGGCGACCAGCGTCGCGGACTTCTCGGCGACCAGCTCCAGCTGGGTGCGCAGCGGCATCCGGTCGCCGCCGCGTACCGGCAGGCCGGCCTGGAGCCGCCGCTTCAGCCCGGCCACCCGCACCATGTAGAACTCGTCCAGGTTGCTGGCGAAGATGGCCAGGAACTTGGCCCGCTCCAGCAGCGGCGTGCGGGCGTCCTCGGCCAGCGCCAGCACCCGGGCGTTGAAGTCGAGCCAGGACAGCTCCCGGTTGAAGAAGCGGTCCTCGGGCAGCGGTTGCGGGGCGGGCGCCTCCTCGTCGGGTGGGACCGGTGCCGGTCGACCGACCTCCGGGTCGAGCACCTCCTCCAGCCCGGCCGAGGCGGCCCCGGCGTCGGTGCCGGGCGCGTCCGCCGGGGCGTCGGCGCCGGCGTGCGCGGCCTCGGCGGGGCCGGTGGGCCGGAAGCGGCCGTCGGCGCCCCGGGGGCGGGTGCCGTTGCGGGGGGCGGCCGGGTCGACGGCGTGCGGTGGGCGGGCGGGGTGCTCGCGAGGGGTGCTCACCCGCTCATAATCACCCGACCCGGGTTAACGCAAAATGAACTTGGCGCGGTCGGGTCAGGCCATCGTCGGCAACGTCACCCGGACGACCTCACCCGCGGCGTCCCGGTCGATCCGCACCCGCTGGCCGAGGCGGAGCAGCCGCAGCCCGGAGGCGTCGAACGCCCGGGCCGGGAAGGCCAGCTCGGTGCCGTCGTCGAGGAGCAGCACGCCGCCGCGGGTCGCCGCGTCGAAGGTGGCCACCGTGCCCTGCATGCCAGCACCGTACACCGGGTGGGTCAGGCCGGGCAGCGGGCCGCGGCGAGCGCCGCCGTGCGCGGCCCCAGCCCGAGCCGGGCCGCCGCCGCCAGGTCGTCCGCGGTGTCCACGTCCCGGCGCAGGCTCGGCCAGCTCCCGGTCAGCGGCAGCGCCCCGCTCGCCGCGTGCGCGGCGGCCGAGCCGACCCCGAACCGGGGGTCCAGCGGTACGCCCGGCGGCGCGGCGAGCAGCACCGTGCCGCCGCCCGGGGCGTCGGCCACGAACCGGCGTACCCCCGGCGGGCCGGCGCAGACCGCGCGCAGCGCCTCGGCCAGCTCGGCCGGGCGCAGCGCGGGCAGGTCGGCGGTGAGCCCGGCCACCCACCCGCCGGCGGCGGCGGACGCGCCGTGCCGGAACGCGGCGTTGAGCCCGGCGCCCGGCCGGTCCGGCAGCACCCGGGCGCCGGCGTCGCGGGCCGTCCGGGCCACCCGGGCGTCGTCGGTGACCACCAGGACCTCGGCCACCGCCGGGCAGGCCCGCACCGCGGCGACGGTGTCGGCCGCCAGGGCCAGCGCCAGCTCCTCGTGCGGTACGCCCGCCAGCGCGCCGCGCAGCCGGCTCTTCGCGGCGGCCAGGCGCTTCACCGGCACCACCACGGTCCAGGTCGGCTGACTCACACCGCAATCCTGCCAGCCGGGCGGCGGTACCCTCACTGGCCGTACCGAGGGCGACCAGGCATGATTTCCGCGGCGGGCGTCACCGGTGGGGTCCGGTGCGCAGGTCGGGGCGGCAGGAGGAGGCGCAGTGGGACGGCGGAGGCTGGGGTTCTGGCAACGGTTCGCCGTGGTGCTGGTCAAGCCGGTGATGACCGTCTGGACCCGGCGTACCTGGCGGGGCATGGAGCACCTCCGCCGCGACGGCGGGGTGATCATCGTGCCGAACCACCTCTCGCACGCCGACCCGCTGGTCTCCGCGCACTTCATCTACGACTCCGGACGCTGGCCGCAGTACCTCGGCAAGGCCAGCGTGTTCCGGGTCCCGGTGATCGGCTGGATCCTGCACCGCTGCAAGCAGATCCCGGTCGAGCGGGGCACGGTCGACGCGGTGAAGTCGCTGGACGCCCTGATCGCCGCGCTCGCCGAGGGCGGCGCGGTGGTGATCTACCCGGAGGGCACCACCACCCGGGAACCCGACCTGTGGCCGATGAAGGGCAAGACCGGCGCGGCCCGGCTGGCGCTGGCCACCGGCGCCCCGGTGGTCCCGGTCGCCATGTGGGGCCCGGAACGGATCTTCGACCCGCGGACCAAGCGGCTGAGCCTGCGGCCCCGCATCCCGGTGACCGTGGCGGCCGGCCCGCCGGTGGATTTGAGCGCCTGGGCGGGCGCCACCCCGACCCGGGCCACCCTGGAGGAGATGAGCGACGCCATCATGCTGCGGCTGCGGGACCTGCTCGCCGAGATCCGCGGCGGCACTCCGCCACCGTTGTGGGAACGGCCGGCCCGGCCCGCCCGGCGGCACGAGCAGCGGCCGGAGGCGGCGGCGTGAGCGGGCACGTGGCGGTGCTGGGGGCCGGCTCGTGGGGGACGGCGTTCGCCAAGATCCTCGCCGATGCCGGCCGGGACGTCACCATCTGGGCCCGCCGGCAGCCGGTCGCCGACACCATCCGCGCCGAGCGGCGCAACCCGGAGTACCTGCCGGACCTGGTCCTGCCGCCGGGGGTGACCGCGACCGGGGACGCCGTCGAGGCGATCACCGGCGCCGAACTGGTGGTGCTGGCGGTGCCCTCGCAGACGCTGCGGGGCAACCTCGCCGGCTGGGCCGGGCACCTGCACCCGGACGCCACCCTGGTCTCCCTGATGAAGGGCATCGAGCTGGGCACCACCCGGCGGATGAGCGAGGTGATCGTGGAGACCGCCGGAGTGGCGGCGGACCGGGTGGTGGTCGTCTCCGGTCCCAACCTGGCTCCGGAGATCGCCGCCGAGCAGCCGGCCGCCACCGTGGTCGCCGGCACCGACCCGGGCCGGGCCACGCTGGTGCAACGCTCCATCACCACGCCCTACTTCCGGCCCTACACCAACGACGACGTGATCGGCTGCGAACTGGGCGGCGCGGTCAAGAACGTGATCGCCCTGGCGTACGGCATCGCCACCGCGATGGGGTTCGGCGACAACACCCGGGCGATGCTGGTCACCCGGGGGCTGGCCGAGACGGCCCGGCTCGGGGTGGCCCTCGGCGCCGACCCGCTGACCTTCGCCGGCCTGGCCGGGATGGGCGACCTGGTCGCCTCCTGCTCGTCGCCGCTGGCCCGCAACCGCACCTTCGGCGAGCACCTCGGTCGGGGCGCGACCCTGGAGGAGGCCCGGGTGGCGACCCGGCAGACCGCCGAGGGGGTCAAGAGCGCGCTGGCCATCCGCGACCTGGCCCGGGCGCACGGGGTGGAGATGCCGATCACCGAGCAGGTCGAACTGGTCTGCCACGAGGGGGTCGACCCCCGGCTGGCGGTGGACGCCCTGATGAGCCGCACCACCAAGCCGGAGTGAGGGACATGACCGACCACCACGACGGCACCCGCTGCGTGCACGCCGGCCTGCCCGAGCCGGCACCGGGGCAGCCGTTCCTGCCCGGGCCGGTCTTCGCCGCGCCGTACCACCTCGACCCGTGGCAGGGCCCCGCGGCGGCGCCGAACGGGTACGGCCGCCCGGACAACCCGACCCGGCGGCTGCTGGAGGCGGCGATCGGGGAACTGGAGGGGGGAGACTGCCGGGTCTTCGCCAGCGGGCAGGCCGCGATCACCGGGCTGCTGCTGGCGGTGCTGCGGCCGGGGGACACCGTGCTGCTCCCCGCCGACGGCTACTTCCCGGTGCGGGCGTTCGCCACCGGCACCCTCGAGGAGCTGGGCGTGCGGGTGCGGTTCGTGCCGACCGCCGGCCCCTACCCGTCCCTCGACGGCGTCCGCCTGGTGCTGGTCGAGACCCCGGCCAACCCGGGCCTGGACGTGGTCGACGTGCCCGCACTGGCCGACCGGGCGCACGCCGCCGGCGCGCTGCTGGCGGTGGACAACACCACCGCCACCCCGCTCGGGCAGCGCCCGCTCGACCTCGGCGCCGACCTGGTGGTGGCCTCCGGCACCAAGGCCCTGACCGGCCACTCCGATCTGCTGCTCGGCTACCTGGCCAGCCGGTCGGCCGACCTGATCGAGAAGATCACCGGCTGGCGGACCACCACCGGGGCGGTGCCCGGCGCGTTCGACGCCTGGCTGGCGCACCGCTCGCTGGCCACCCTGGACCTGCGGCTGGCCCGGCAGACCGCGAACGCCGAGGCGCTCGCCCGGCTGCTCGCCGGCCGTCCGGAGGTGACCGGGCTGCGCTGGCCCGGGTTGCCGGGCGACCCGGCGTATCCGGTGGCCGCGGCGCAGATGCGCCGGATGCCGGGGGTGCTCTCCTTCGACCTCGGGGACGCCGACCGGGTGGCCCGGTTCCTCGACGCCGCCCGGCTGGTCGCCGCGGCCACCTCCTTCGGCGGCCTGCATACCAGCGCCGACCGGCGGGCCCAGTGGGGCGACGACACCGCGCCCGGCTTCGTCCGGCTCTCCTGCGGGGTGGAGGACACCGTGGACCTGGTCGCCGACGTCACCGCCGCGCTCGACGCCAGCCGCGACTGACGCCAGGCCGGACGCCGGGCGCCGGGGTGGCACCGGTTCCGCTATCGTGAGCGGCGGCCACGGCCCGCCCGGGCCCCGACCGGAGGAGGTGAGACCGATCCATCAGCGAAGGACCGGCGCTCCCTCCGCGTCCGCGTCGCCCACCTGCTAGGCGATGCCGGGAGCGCCGACGAGCGTTCCGAAAGGCATGCCCATGGCACCGTCACATCCCCACCTTCCCGCTCTCATCGCCCGGCTGCGCGCCGCCGGTTGCGTCTACGCCGAGGACGAGGCAGCCCTGCTCATCGCCGCCGCCGACTCGCCGGCGGCACTGGCTGACCTGGTCGAACGTCGGGTCGCCGGGCTGCCGCTGGAGCACCTGCTCGGTTGGGCCGAGTTCCACGGCCTGCGGGTCGCCGTCGACCCCGGCGTGTTCGTGCCGCGCGGGCGGACCGCCCTGCTGGTGGACGCCGCCGTCGCGGTGACCGGTCCGGCGGCCGCCGTGGTCGACCTCTGCTGCGGCTCCGGCGCCACCACCCTGGCGCTGGCGCACCGGCTCGCGCCGCGCTGGCTCGCCGGCACCGACATCGACCCGGCGGCCGTGGCCTGCGCGCGGCGCAACCTCGCCGACACCGGCGTCGAGGTGTACCAGGGCGACCTGTTCACTCCGGTCCCGCCCGAGTGGCGGGGGCGGCTGGACCTGGTGGTGGCCAACGCACCCTACGTGCCGACGGCGGCGGTGGCGCTGATGCCGCCCGAGGCGCGGCTGCACGAGGCGCCGGTGGCGCTGGACGGCGGGCCGGACGGCCTGGCCGTGCTGCGCCGGGTGGCCGAGGGCGCCGTCGACTGGCTGGCCCCCGGTGGGCACCTCGCGGTGGAGACCAGCGCCGCGCAGGCGGACGGGCTGTGCGCGGCGCTCTCCGCCGCCGGTCTGGTCCCGACGGTGGTGCGGGACGACGACCTGGAGGCCACCGCGGTCACCGCCCGCCGCCCCGCCTGACGCCGCGCTCCGCCCGTCAGCCGCCGCCCAGCCGGTGCGGTGCATAGCACCACATAGATAATCTTGTATGTATCTATTGCTTCGTGTATGAAGGCCGCAAGGGCGGTGCAGGGCCGCCTCCTTGGGGAGGAGCGACGATGAACCATTCCCGACTCCGCATGCGAACGGCGGCGGTCGTACTCGCCGCCTGCGCGCTCGGGCTGACCCTGGTGTCGGCGCCCGCCGTCGCGGCGGACCCGGATCAGCCCCTGGCACCACAGTCCGAGCGGGCTCCCGAGTCGGAACAGTTCTCCGCGGAGGGCGTCACCACGGTCGGTGAACTGCGCACGGTCGACAGTTCACTGTCCTACGCCCGGAACGGCCGCACGCAGATCATCCGGCACCCCGGTGCGACGTACGTGAAGGTGCACTTCAGCTCACTGCGGCTGGCCCACGGCGACTACGTCACCGTGTCCAGCCCGGACGGCCGGGAGAGCTACCGGTACGACCGCTCCCTGAACCGGGCGACCGGCTCGGACTACACCACCGACGGGCAGCCGGGCTTCTGGGCGATGTCCGTGGACGGCGACACCGCGGTGGTGAAGCTGCACAGCAGCCGCCGGTCGGGCGGCGAGGCCGCGACCATAGACCGGCTCTGGCGCGGGTACGACGGCGCGGAGATCACCCAGCACAACTTCACCACGCAGTCCGTCTGCAGCACGGACGCCCGCCGCGACGTGGTCTGCTACCAGAGCAGCCACCCCACCGAATTCGCCCGGGGCAATGCCGTGGCCCGGCTGCTGATCAGCGGTGGCGGGATGTGCACCACCTGGCGGGTCGGCAACACCAACCGGATGCTGACCAACAAGCACTGTTTTTCGACGCAGTCCGCCGTCAGTGGTAGCGAGATGCAGTTCAACTACCAGTGCGCGACCTGCGGCGGCAACAACCCGGGCGCCGGCACCAAGGTCAGCGGTGCCACCCTGTACAAGGTGAGCGCCGGCGGTTCCAGCCAGCTGGACTACACCTTGTACTCGGTCAACAACTTCGCCAGCATCCAGGGGTTCGGCACGCTGTACCTGGCGACGACCGCCACCACCACCGGCACCCGGATGTACATCCCCGGGCACGGCGACGGCAGGCCGAAGCGGCTGTCGATCTACGAGGACACCCAGGGCGGCGCGCTGTGCACCGTGAAGAACGCCAACTACAACACCTACAACATCAGCTACAGCTGTGACACCTCGGGCGGCAACTCGGGCTCTCCGGTGCTCAACGGCAGTCATCGCGTGATCGCCCTGCACCACCTCGGCGGCTGTCCGTCGAACCAGGGCGCCAAGGCCCACCTGATCTACAACGAGATCGCCAGCCTGATCGACAACGGCTGACGGACGGCACCGGCCGCCGGAGCGCGACGCGCTCCGGCGGTTGTCGGTGTCCGGCCCCCACCGGCACCGGCTCGAGTCCTCCACCGGTGGTGCGGACGCGGGCATGGCGGAGCCGGGCGACGGGAACTAGCCTTCCGGCAGGTCACCACGACGGGAGGCGGGTGCGGTGGGCAGCGTGGACGTGCCGGTGGTCGTCGGCCTGGACAACGGCGGCACCAGCAACAACGCCACGGTGCTCACCGTGGACGGCCGGTTCCTGGTGGACGGGCTGGTGGAGATCCCCAGCGAGGTGCTGGCCGGCCCGGAGGCGGCGATCGAGGCGCTGGCCCGCGCGTTCGACGGGGTGCTGGCGTTGACCGGGGTGCCGCGCGGGCTGGTGCGCGCGGTCGGCCTGGACACCCCCGGCCCGGCCAGCGCCACCGGGGTCATCTCCTCCCGGGGCTCGACGAACTTCTCCCAGCCGGCCTGGCGCGGCTTCGACGTGCGCGGCGCGCTGGAGCAACGGCTCGGGCTGCCGGTGGTCTACCACAACGACGGGAACGCGGCCGCGCTCTACGCCCACCACGCGCACTTCGGCGGCGAGGCGATGCGGCGCTCGTCCGTCTCGGCGATCGTCGGCACCGGCCTGGGCGGCGGCGTGGTGGAGAACGGGCGGGTGGTGGCCGGCGCCGCCGGGATGGCGGGCGAACTGGGGCACGTGCACATCCCGCTCACCGGCCTGCTCGCCCCGGACCAGCCCGTGCCGACCTGTGCCTGCGGCTTCGCCGGGGACGTGGAGAGCGTCGCCTCGCTGACCGGGATCGTCCGCAACCTGCTGCCGTACTGGCTGACCCGGTATCCCGGGCATCCGCTCGCGGCCGAGCCGCCGGCCCGGGCGGCGAAGCTGGTACGCGGCTACGGGGAGCGGGGCGACGCGCTGGCCCGGGAGATCTTCACCCAGCAGGCGACGGCACTCGGCCGGCTCTTCACCGTGGCGGCGAACTTCACCGACCCGCACGCGTACTTCGTCGGGGGCGGCGTGGTGGAGGCGGAGCCGGAGTTCCGGGACTGGTTCCTGGCGACCGTACGCGAGCACACCGTGCTGCGCGCGGAGCAGGCGGCGGTGGCCACCTTCGCCCTGGTGCCCGAGCGTGACATGGCCGGTGCCCGGGGCGTGGCGATCGCGGCGCTGGAGGCGCTGCGCGCCGAGCCGGCCCCGGGGCCGCTGGTCGCCGGCTGAGCCGGCGGGCCGACCGGGCGGCGCCGCCGGAGGCCCGGCGTGCCGGCGCGGTCAGCGCCGCGGCGGCGCCGTGGCGAAGGCCGCCCAGGCCGTGGGCGGAAAGAGCAGGGCCGGTCCGGCCGGGTCCTTGGAGTCGCGGACGGCCACCGTGCCGGGGATCACCGCCACCTCCACGCAGGCCCCCTCGTCGCCGCTGTGGCTGCTCTTGCGCCACCCGGCCGAGGCCAGCGCCGCGCTGATCGTCGGGGTCATGATCCTACCGTCCCTTCAGGAGTTGGACGAGCTGGTCGCGGCTGTCCGCCGGGCTGAGCGCGACGGTCCGCAGGTGCTCCATGATCTTGGTGCAGGTACGCAGGTCGCCGGGCCGGTCCAGGACCATCTGCCCGGCGACCGTCTCCACCGACGCGATGATCGGATCCTCCGGGTCGGCGAACTCCAGGATGTGCAGCGAGCCCCGGGTGCCCCGGTGGTAGCCGGCGGCCAGCGGGATCACCTGGACGGTGATGTTGGGCAGCTCGGCCATCTTCAGCAGGTGCCGCAACTGCCCCTCCATCACGCCGCGGTCGCCCACCGGCCGGAGCAGCGCGCCCTCGTCGATGATCGCGTCGAGGATCGGCGGTTCGTCGGCGGTGAGCCGCTGCTGGCGGTCGAGGCGTAGCTGGACCCGCTGCTCCACCTGGTCGTCGCCGAGGGTGTGCGGCCCGCCCCGCATCACGCCGCGGATGTAGTCGGCGGTCTGCAGCAGCCCGGGCACCACCGAGGGCTCGAAGTTGGCGATCCCGGTCGCCTCGGCCTCCAGCGCGATGAAGTCGATGGTGCGCCGGTCCAGCAGGTACGAGTAGGACACCCACCAGCCCGGCTTGCGGGCGTCCTTGGCCAGCTGCACGGCCGCCGCCACCTCGTCGGGGGCGACCCCGTAGAGGGTGAGCAGGGCGCGCACGGTGGCCGGACTGACCAGGGTCTGGGCGTTCTCGTAGCGGGAGAGGGTGCTGCGGGTGCTGTTGATCTCGTCGGCCGCCGCCTCCAGGGTGAGCCCGGCGGCCTCCCGGTGGGTGCGCAGGGCGATGCCGAGCCGGCGGGCGCGCGCGGTCTTGGGGGCCATGCATCGATGGTCGCACACGTATCGGGAATTAGTACATGAGAGAACGCCGATGAGAGTTGCATTCATGGCTGTAGAGGTGTCAATCTGTCATCGCGTCCTCACCGCCGGTTGTCGTGGCGACGGCGGCGGTGAGCGACCGGAGGGGATGGGGCGCGCGGCGGTCGGGTTTCTCCCCCGTACCCGATCGCCGCGTGCCACGCCACCGGGCCGGCACACCGGAAGGGACTCGACGTGCGTACTGGTCAGCAGGATCCCGCCGAGCGCGCCGGCGGCCGGCGATGACCCGGTTCCTGGTGGTGCTCACCGACGTCCGCCCGATCGACGGCAGCTGGCGCAACGAGCGGACCTGCCCCGAGCGGCGCCGCCAGGTGGTCGGCGCGAGCAGCCGGGAGGCGGCCGACCGGATCGCCGGCGCGTTCATGGCGCTGGGCATGGTGCGGGCCGGCCGGCAGCGGGTCAAGGTGATCGCCATCGGCCGGCGGCACGCGGGCGGTTGAGGCCCGGCCCGGCGGGCGGCGCGGCCCGGCGCCCCGCCGGGCCGTCCCGGCTCAGAGCAGCTTGCGCCGCTTCAGGTACGCCACCAGGTCGTCGTAGACGCCGCCCTCGTTGGCGAACATGGCCACGTTGCGGGCGGTGGCCATCCACGGCCGGGTCGACGGCCGGACCTCCTTCAACGCCCGCTCCAGGTCCCGCTGCTCGATCATCCGCACCTCGCCGGTGCGCACCGAGTCGGCCATCGCGAACTCGGCCGCCGTCTCGCAGAGGTGGGCCAGGTCGGCGCCGGAGAAGTCCTCGGTCGCCGCGACCACCTTGCGCAGGTCGATCCCGGCGATCGGCCGGTCCCGGAGGTGGTACTCGAGGATCGCCCGCCGCGCCTCGGCGTCCGGCGGGAGCACCAGCACCACCCGGTCGAGCCGGCCCGGGCGGCGCAGCGCCGGGTCCACGTCCCACGGGGTGTTCGTGGCGGCCAGCACGAAGACGCCCTCGTTGTTGCCCTCCATCCCGTCCAGCTCGGCCAGCAGCTGGTTGCCCAGCGTCCGCATCGAGCTGGAGCTGACCTGGGAGCGCTTGTGGCCGAGCGCGTCGATCTCGTCGAGGAAGAGCACGCAGGGCGCGTTGCGGCGGGCGGCCTCGAACAGCTCGTGCAGGTTGCGCTCGGAGTTGCCCATCCACATGTCGAGCACGTCCACGATGGACAACGAGATGAACTTGGCGCCCATCTCACCGGCCACCGCCCGGGCCAGGAAGGTCTTGCCGCAGCCGGGCGGCCCGTAGAGCATCAGCCCGCCGCGCAGGCTCTTGCCGTACATCTTGCGCAGTTGCGGGTTGCGCAGCGGGCCGAGGAAGGCCAGCTCCAGCCGCTCCTTCACGGCCGCCATGCCGCCCACGTCGGCCAGCCGGATCCCCGAGGTCTCCACGTCGTACACCCGGTCGGCCTCGCCGGCCACCGGCTCGGGCTCGTCGCCGGCCCGGGCGAAGCGCGGCGGCACGAGGTCGGCCAGTTCCTGCTCGTAGGCGGCGAGCGGGTCCGACCCGTCGGCCGCGGGCGGCGCGTCCGGCCCGGCCGGCGCGGGTCGCTGCGCGGGCGGAGCCGCCGGCGGCGGGGGTACGGAGCCGGCCAGCGCCCGCTGCATCAGCGCCTGCGCCTCGCCGTTGCCCGGATCCCGGGCGAGCGCCTGCCCGATCTGCGCGATCGCCTCACCGGCCCGGCCGGCGTCGAGCAGCAGCGCGGCCAGGTGCAGTCGGAGCGGCAGGTCGTCCGGGCGGGCGTCGAGGGCCGCCGAGAGCGAGTCGATGAGGGGATCAGGGCTCATAGGACGAGCAGCGTAGTGGGCGTGGCACCGGGCCCGCGCACCCTCATCCCGCCGGCGACCGGCCACCCGGTTACGCACCGTAAATCACGCGGTGACCGATTGCCGCACCCCGCCGCCTCTCCCCGGGTATCGGCATCGGTTCCCCGCCACGCACAGTAAGGTCAAGCGGGTGAGCGCCAGCCCGCAGTCGCGTACGGAGAGGTGACCGGAGTGAGCACCCCAGGCAAGACCCGCGTGGCGATCGTCTTCGGCGGCCGCAGCCCGGAGCACGGCATCTCCTGCGTCAGCGCGGGCAGCGTGCTCGGCGCGCTCGACCCGGACGAGTTCGAGGTGGTCCCGGTCGGCATCACCCGGGCCGGGCAGTGGGTGCTGACCAACGGCGACCCGGCGCAGCTCGGGATCAACTCGCGCCGGCTGCCGGAGATCACCGCCGAGTCCGGCACCGACATCGTGCTGCGCGCCGACCCGACCGGCAACGGGCTGATGGTGCTCGACCCCACCGAGGGCCCCCGGGCGCTGGCCGACGTGGACGTGGTCTTCCCGGTGCTGCACGGCGCGTACGGCGAGGACGGCACCATCCAGGGAATGCTGGAGATGGCCGGCATCCCGTACGTCGGGGCGAACGTCTTCGCCTCCGCCGCCGCGATGGACAAGGAGTTCACCAAGAAGCTCTGCGCCGTCGAGGGCATCCCGGTCGGCCCGTACGCGGTGCTGCGCAACGGGATGACCCTGAGCGAGGAGGACAAGCAGCGCCTCGGCCTGCCGGTCTTCGTCAAGCCCTCCCGGGCGGGGTCGTCGTTCGGCATCACCAAGGTCGACGACTGGGCCGACCTGGACGCGGCCGTCGCCACGGCCCGCCAGATCGACCCGAAGGTGCTCGTCGAGGGGGCGGTCGTCGGCCGCGAGATCGAGTGCGGCGTGCTGGAGGGCGAGGCGGGCGGGGCGCCGGAGGCGTCCGTGCTCGCCGAGGTGCGGGTGGTCGCCGACCACGACTGGTACGACTTCGAGGCCAAGTACCTCGACGACGCCTGCGAGTACGACATCCCGGCCGGCCTGCCCGACCGGGTGACCCGGCAGGTCCAGGAGTACGCGGTGCGCGCGTTCACCGCGCTGGACTGCGCCGGGCTGGCCCGGGTCGACTTCTTCGTCACCCCGGAGCTGGACGTCTACCTCAACGAGATCAACACGATGCCGGGCTTCACGCCGACGTCGATGTTCCCGCGGATGTGGGCCGCCTCCGGCCTGGAGTACCCGAAGCTGGTCGACCGCCTCATCCGCACCGCCCTCACCCGCGGCGTCGGCCTGCACTGACCCGCCGGCGCGGCGGGGTGTCAGCCCCGGCAGCCGGCGGGGGCGTCGCCGCCGGAGGGGACCGAGGCGACCACCGTGTCGGAGATCGGGGCGACCCACTGCAACGGCTGCTCGTAGGCGCGCGGCACCCGGACGGTCACCGCGGTCTCCCGGTCGAGCGTGGTGAGCACGGTGGCGTCGCTCTCCTCGCTGGCGTGCCAGCAGACCTTGTTGACCAGCCAGATGTCGGCGGTGGCCGGCACGGCGGGCTCGGCGCCGCCACAGGCCACGGTCAGCGCCGGGTCGCCGTACGCGGCGTTCTGCTCCGGGCCGGCGGTGACCGGACGCTGCTGGAGGTCGCGGACGGTCGCCGGGAGCTGGGAGAGCAGGGCGCGGCACACCGTCGCCGGGCGCTCGGCCAGCGCCGGGGCGGCCATCTCGACCGGCGCGGTGGACTGGGCGCGGGCGGTCGTCGCCGACGGGCTCGGCGACGCGGCCGGCTCGTTTGGGGAGAGCTGGGCGAAGGCGAGGGCGGCCACCAGCACGGTCACCGGCAGCGCGACCAGCGTCGCGATCAGCGCGGCGCGGCGGTTGGTCCCGTCCGGCGCCGTGGCCGCGGGCCGGTCCGCCCGACCGGCCTCCGGGCGGGGGGAATCAGTGATCTTGTCCACTTACAGCCGTACCACCGAACACGTGAGGGTGCGGGTGATGCCGGGCACCATCTGCACCTTGCTGACAATGAGTTTGCCGAGTTCGTCGACGGTGTTCGCCTCGGTGAGGACGACCACGTCGTAGGGCCCGGTGACGGCGTCGACCCGTACCACGCCGGCAAGGTCCGCGATCAGACCGGCCACGTCACGCGCCCGGCCGACCTCGGTCTGGATGAGGATGTACGCCTGTACCACGACTCGACCTCCGTCCGTCGCCGCCCGCGAGCGGCCCGAGAGGAGAAAGTACCTTACGGACCAGGTCTGATCCCTATCGGTGGTCAAGGAGAAGCGGTGAGCGAGCGCGGCAGGAGCGGGCGGGGCGTCGGACCGGGTGCGGCGCACCCCGGACGCGGCGGCGGGGAGGTGTCCGCGTGAGTGTCGCGGGGGTGGGCGAATTCGGTCTGATCGACCGGGTGACCGCCCGACTGTCGTACGGCTCGACGGTGCTGCTCGGTCCCGGGGACGACGCGGCGCTGGTGGCCGCCCCGGACACCCGGGTGGTCGCCTCGACGGACGTGCTGGTCGAGGGGCGGCACTTCCGGCGGGACTGGTCCGGCGCGCGGGACGTGGGGCACCGGGCGGCGGCGGCGAACCTGGCCGACATCGCGGCCATGGGGGCCACCCCGACGGCCCTGCTGGTGGCCCTCTGCATCCCGGCGGACCTGGCCGTCGGGTGGGCCGAGGAACTGGCCGACGGGCTGGCCGCGGAGGCGGCGACGGTCGGCGCGAGCGTGGTCGGCGGGGACATGTCGGGCAGCCCCACGCTCACCATCGCGGTGACCGCCCTGGGCGACCTGGCCGGCCGGGCGCCGGTGGTGCGCTCCGGTGCGCGGCCCGGGGACGTGGTCGCGCTCGCCGGCCGCACCGGGTACGCGGCGGCCGGGCTGACCGTGCTCTCCCGCGGCTTCCGCACCCCCCGGCTGCTGGTCGAGGCGTACCGGCGGCCGGAGGTGCCGTACGCGGCCGGCCCGCAGGCCGCCCGGCTCGGCGCCACCGCCATGATCGACGTGTCGGACGGACTGCTCGCCGACCTCGGGCACGTGGCGCGGGCCAGCGGGGTCGGCATCGACGTGCGCCGGGACGCCTTCGAGGTGCCCCGGCAGATGCGCGACGCGGCCCAGGCCCTCGGCGTCGACCCGTACGCCTGGCTGCTGGCCGGTGGCGAGGACCACGCCCTGGCCGCCACCTTCCCGCCGGAGGTGACGCTGCCCGAGCAGTGGCGCCCGATCGGGCGGGTGGTGACCGGCGGGGGCGTCACCGTCGACGGCGAGCCGTACCAGGGGGTCACCGGCTGGGACCACTTCCGGTAAGGGCCCGGCGCGGTCGTACCCTTTACCCGTGACGGAGATCGAGATCCACGCCGCGCGGTTCGACTCGCCGGTGGCGCAGCGCCTGATCCGGGACGCGCTGGCCGACCTCGGCGCCCGGTACGGCGGCAGCGGCGACGACACCCCCGTCGACGCCACCGAGTTCGAGCCGCCGAACGGCGCGTTCCTGATCGCGATGCTCGACGGCGAGCCGGTCGGCTGCGGTGGCTGGCGCAGCCACGGCGAGGAGACCGCGGAGCTGAAGCGGATGTACACCGCGCCGGCGGCGCGCGGCCGTGGGGTGGCCCGGGCGGTGCTGGCGGCGGTCGAGCGGTCGGCCCGCGAGCAGGGGCGCAAGCGGATGATCCTGGAGTGCGGCGACAAGCAGCCCGAGGCGATCGCCATGTACACCTCGGCCGGCTACCAGCGGATCCCGAACTTCGGCTTCTACAAGGACGCGCCGGGCTGCCTCTCGTTCGGCCGCACCCTCTGATCCGACATTCGGACCGGGCCGGTCAGCCGGTGGTGATGCGGATCTGCTCGGCGGCCTTGCCGGCGGTGTGCGTCGCGGCGGCGCCGTCGATGCCCCAGGCCAGCACGTGGCCGCTGCGCCGCAGCGACGAGGTCACCTCGGCCACGGTGTCGCCCACCGCCACGTCGAGCTGCACGTCCAGCACGCCCGGCACCCGGCGGGCGTCGCGCAGCCCGTCGATGCCGGTGACCGTGCCCGGCGGCGCGAGCAGGAACTCCACCACCGCCGCGCCGGTCGGCCGCGGCCGCAGCGCCGGCCGCTCCCCGCGCAACGTGCGCAGGTACGCCTCGATGAACCCGCACTCGTAGGCGATCGAGACCAGTGCGGTGATCATGTCGCCGGGCAGCCGGGCGGCGCACTCCACCAGGGTCGGCCGGCCGTCGGCGATGATCCACTCGCTGTGCAGCACCCCGGTGCGGAAGCCCGCCGCGGCGGCCAGCCGGGTCGCCACCGCGAGCAGTTCCCGGCGGGTGGCCGCGGGCAGCGCCGTGGGCACCGTGTGGCCGGTCTCCACCGGGCAGCGACCGGGCAGCACCCGCTTGTCGGTGACGTTGCCGAAGATCACCTCGCCGTCGGCGACGAGCAGTTCGACGCTGTGCTCCGGGCCGTCCAGGACCTGCTCGACGAGCACCCCGGTGGGCAGCCCGTCGGTCGCCTCCGGCGGCGGCTCGGGCGACGCGGTGGCCGCCCAGGCGTCGGCGATCTCCGCCGGGTCGGCGATGATCTGCACGCCGAGGCTGCCCGAGCGGCGGGTCGGCTTCAGCACGCACCGGCCACCGTGCCGCTGGGCGAACGTCACCGCCTCGGCGGGCGTGCCGACCAACTCGAACGCCGGGTTCGCCAACTGGGCGTCGGCGGCCAGCAGCCGCATCCGGTGCTTGTCGGAGAAGACGTCGGCGGCCTCCGCCCCGGCGCCGGGCAGGCCGAGCGCGGCGGCGAGCCGGGCGGCGCCGGCGACCGCGTACTCCAGGCCGGGCACCACCAGCCGGGCGGCACGCAGCCCGGGCTCGCGGGCGACCAGCGCGGTCGCGTCCAGGCCGGTCTGGTAGCGCGCGGCGACCACCCGGGAGATGAACGGCAACTCGGCCGCCAGCTGTTCGATGCCGCGGCGCCGGATCACGTCCGGCTCCTCGACCAGCACCACGCTGCCGGCCGGCAGTTCCTCGGCATACCAGCGCAGCATGCCGAGGGACGCCCCGACAATGATCATCTCGTCTCGGCCCAGGTCCAGCTGCACCAGTCGTCCTCCGTGCTCGGGTGCGCGCCGGAAAAGGGGACGGCCGGCGCAGGCAGACCCTAACCGGATCCGTGGGGGTGCGTCGACGCAGCGTCGCGTACCGGTCAGCGCCGGTGCCCGGACACGACAGAGCCGGCGGACCACGAGGGCCCGCCGGCGCTGGCGAGTATGGAGGTCGGCGCTACCGCGTCAGGCGCGGGTGACCTTGCCGGCCTTGATGCACGAGGTGCAGACCTGCACCTTCTTGGTGTTGCCGCCACCGGCCGGGGTCCGCACCGACTGGATGTTCGGGTTCCAGCGGCGGTTGGTCCGCCGGTGCGAGTGGGACACGTTGTGGCCGAAGCCCGGTCCCTTGCCACAGACGTCGCACACGCTAGCCACGGGATACTCCTGGGATTGAAACGTTCATGAGGTCGCCGCCAGGCGCTGCCCGGGCAACCTGGCCAGGTTACCCGATGAACCGCCGTGCCGCCCAACCGCCCCGGCGCCCCGGGCCGCGGTGGGCCGGGGCGGCGTCGCGGCAGCGGCCCGCGGCGCGGCGGGACGCCCCACCAGCGTACCGGCCGGCCACCGGGCGGCCGGCCGGCGGGACACGCCGCGCCGGCCCGGCCGACCCCGGCGGCTGTCGGTGCGCGCCAGTAGGCTTCTCGCCGTGCTGGACACCCTCGACGCCGCCGCGGTCCGCCGCTGGTGCGCGGGCGGGCTGGCCGCGCTCAAGCGGCACCAGGGCGAGATCGACGACCTGAACGTCTACCCGGTGCCCGACGGCGACACCGGCACCAATCTGGTGCTCACCCTCACCTCGGCGCAGCAGGCGCTGGCCATGGATCTCGACACCCTCCCCGACGACGGCCCCACCCCGCACGGCCACGCGCTGCGGCTGATGGCCCAGGGCGCGCTGCTCGGCGCCCGGGGCAACTCCGGCGTGATCCTGTCGCAGATCCTGCGCGGCTTCGCCGACGCGCTGGCCGCCCGGCCCGCGGTGCGCGGCCGGGAGCTGGCGGTGGCGCTGCGCGCCGCCGCCACCGCCGCCTACGCCGCGGTCGCCCGGCCGGTCGAGGGCACCCTGCTCAGCGTCGCCGCGGCGGGCGCCGGGGCCGCCGAGCGGGCGGAGAGCGACGATCTCTGCGCGGTCGCCCGGGCGGCGGCCGGCGAGGCGTCCCGGGCGCTCGCCCGCACCCCCGAGCAACTGCCGGCGCTGGCCCGGGCCGGCGTGGTCGACGCCGGCGGGCGCGGGCTGTGCCTGCTGCTCGACGCCCTGGTCGAGGTGGTCACGGGGGAGAGCCCGCAGCGGCCGGCGCCCGCGCCGCGGGTGGCCCGCCCGCCGGCCACCGCCGTCCGCGAGACCGGTTCCGACGAGTACGCCTACGAGGTGCAGTTCCTGCTCGACGCCGACGACGAGGCGGCGGTGGCGCGGCTGCGGGTCGAGCTGGCGGCGCTGGGGGACTCGCTGGTCGTGGTGGGCCACGGCGGCACCTGGAACGTGCACGTGCACGTCAACGACGTCGGCGCGGCGATCGAGGCGGGGGTGGTCGCCGGCCGGCCGCACCGGATCTCGGTGACCCGCTTCGCCGACCAGGTCGCGCCGGTGTCGCCCGCCGTCGCGGCGGACGGGCGGGCCGCCGTGGTGGTGGCCGCCGGCGCGGGCATCGCCGAGCTCTTCGCCGGCGAGGGCGCCACCGTGGTGCCGGGCAACCCGTCGACCGGGGAGCTGCTGGACGCGATCCGGGCCACCGCCGCCGCCCGGGTGGTGGTGCTGCCCAACGACCCGAACACGCAGGCGGTGGCGAGCGCCGCCGCCCGGGAGGCGCACGGGCTCGGGGTCAAGGTCAGCGTGGTGCCGACCCGGTCGCCGGTGCAGGCGCTGGCCGCGCTCGCCGTACGCGACCCGGGGCGGCGCTTCGAGGACGACGTGATCGCGATGGCCGAGGCGGCCGGCGCCTGCCGCTACGCCGAGGTCTGCCACGCCAGCCGGGAGGCGCTGACCGTGGCCGGCCCGTGCCGTCCCGGCGACGTGCTGGCGCTGGTCGAGGGGGAGGTGCACCTGATCGGCGCCGACCTGCTCGACACCTGCGTCGCCGTGGTCGACCGGATGCTCGGCGGCGGGGGCGAGCTGGTCACCCTGCTCGCCGGGGCGGACGCCCCGGACGGGCTGGCCGAGGCGGTGCGGGAGCACGTCGGGCGGCGGTGGCCGTTCGTGGAGGTGCAGGCCTACCCGGGCGGCCAGCCGCACTATCCGCTCCTGGTGGGGGTCGAGTGATGCCCGAGACGGCCACGGTGGACACGCCGCTGAAGAAGCTGGTCGGCGAGAAGACGGCGAAGGCGCTGGCCGGCCACCTCGACCTGCACACCGCCGGCGACCTGATCTACCACTTCCCCCGCCGCTACGACGAGCGCGGCGAGCACACCGACATCCGCTCGCTGGACGTCGGCGAACAGGTCACCGTACTGGCCCAGGTGCAGCGCACCGCCGTACGCCCGATGCGCCAGCGTCGCGGCAACCTGCTGGAGGTGACCGTCGGCGACGGCTCCGGCGGCCTGCTCACGCTGACCTTCTTCGGCAACCAGGCGTGGCGGGAGCGGGAGCTGCGCCCCGGCCGGTGGGGGCTGTTCGCCGGCAAGGTCACCGAGTTCCGGGGCAAGCGGCAGCTCAACGGCCCGGAGTACGTCCTGCTCGGCGAGGGCGGTGACGGCGAGGCGGCGGCCAGCGAGGAGATCGAGGAGTTCGCCGGCGCGCTGATCCCGGTCTACCCGGCGGCCGCCGCGGTGCCGACCTGGGTGATCGCCCGCTGCGTCCGGGTGGTGCTGGACACCTTCACCCCGCCGGAGGACCCGCTGCCGGCCACCGTGCGGGCCAGCCGCAACCTGGTCGGGCTCGGCACCGCGCTGCGCGAGATCCACCGGCCGTCCAGCAAGGAGGATCTCTACCGCGCCCGCCGGCGGCTGAAGTGGGACGAGGCGTTCGCCGTGCAGCTGACCCTGGTGCAGCGCAAGCACCGGGCCGCCGACTGGCCCGCCCACCCCCGCCCGCCGCGCCCGGGCGGCCTGCTGGACGCGTTCGACGCCCGGCTGCCCTACGAGCTGACCCCCGGCCAGCGGGACGTGGGCGTCGAGATCGCGGCCGACCTGGCCACCCCGCACCCGATGCACCGGCTGTTGCAGGGCGAGGTCGGCTCCGGCAAGACCGTGGTCGCACTGCGCGCGATGCTCCAGGTGGTCGACGCCGGCGGGCAGGCCGCGCTGCTCGCCCCGACCGAGGTGCTCGCCGCCCAGCACCACCGGGGCATGCTCGACCTGCTCGGGCCGCTCGGCCGGGCCGGCGAGCTGGGCGCCGCCGAGCACGCCACCCGGATCGAACTGGTCACCGGCTCGCTCGGCGCGGCGGCGCGCCGGCGGGCGCTGGCCGAGGTGGCCAGCGGCGCCGCCGGCATCGTGCTCGGCACCCACGCCCTGCTCTACCAGGGGGTCGACTTCGCCGATCTGGGTCTGGTCGTGGTCGACGAGCAGCACCGGTTCGGCGTCGAGCAGCGCGACGCCCTGCGCGCCAAGGCCGAGCAGCCGCCGCACGTGCTGGTGATGACCGCCACCCCGATCCCGCGCACGGTGGCGATGACCGTCTACGGCGACCTGGAGACCTCGACCCTGTCCCAGCTGCCGCGCGGCCGGTCGCCGATCGCCTCGCACGTCGTCCCGGCCGCCGAGAAGCCGGCGTTCCTGGACCGGGCCTGGCGCCGGCTGCGCGAGGAGGTGGCCGCCGGCCACCAGGCGTACGTGGTCTGCCCGCGGATCGGTGACTCGGGGTCCGGGGCCGGAGCGGCCAGCGCGGAGGCGGACCTCGAACCGGGCCCGGGGTCGGAGGAGGCGCCCCGGGAGGACGACTCCGGGCGGCGACCGCCGCTGGCGGTGACCGAGGTGGCCCCGCTGCTGGCCGAGGGGCCGTTGCACGGGCTGCGGATCGGCGTGCTGCACGGCCGGCTGCCGGCCGACGAGAAGGACGCGGTGATGCGCTCCTTCGCCGCCGGCGACCTCGACGTGCTGGTGGCCACCACCGTGGTGGAGGTCGGCGTCGACGTGCCGAACGCCACCGTCATGATCGTGCTGGACGCCGACCGGTTCGGCGTCTCCCAGCTGCACCAGCTGCGCGGCCGGGTCGGCCGGGGCGCCGCCGCCGGGCTCTGCCTGCTGGTCACCGAGGCGACCGAGGGCAGCCCGGCACGGGAACGGCTGGACGCGGTCGCCTCCACCACCGACGGGTTCAAGCTCGCCGAACTCGACCTGGAGCAGCGCCGCGAGGGCGACGTGCTGGGGGCCACCCAGTCCGGGCGCCGCTCCCACCTGCGCCTGCTCTCCCTGCTGCGCGACGCCGACCTGATCCGCGACGCCCGGGCCGAGGCGATCACCCTGGTCGAGGAGGATCCGGAGCTGTCCCGGCATCCGGCGCTGGCCGCCTCGGTGGCCGCCCTGGTCGACGAGGAGCGCGCGGAATACCTGGAGAAGGGCTGAGCTCGCCACCCCTCGCGGCCGCGGTCGCCGGGTGATGCGGCGCGGCTCCTGTGCGAGGAGCCTGCTCTCGACGGGGGGCCTTGCCGGGGTCACCCACCGTTTCGCGGGAAGCGTGCTGCTCGCGGCGGGCCTGCAGACCGCCCGGCCCGGGGGTCAGGTCGCGATGAACGTGATGCCTCCAGGTCATATTGATGACCCAGCGGCATCAAGCTGCTGCCGACTGCGGGGCGGGTCGCGGCAGGCACCAGCAGCACCGGCACCGGCGAGCCGCGCTGCCCGGGTGGCGCGGTGGGTGGCCGTCGCGGGTGGACATGGTGAGGGCGCGCCGACCCGGGTGGGTCGACGCGCCCTCAGCGCTCAGTCCGGATCAGGTCAGGCGGTGAAGCGCACCCGACGCCGGCGCGCCATCACGAAGAGCACCGCGCCCAGGGCGAGCAGGGCGACCGCGCCCGCGGCGATGCCGCCGGCCGCCGCACCGGTCACCGGCAGGCCCGGCTCCTCGCCACCGGCGCCCCCGCCGCCGCAGTCACCCTCGGGGGCGTAGACGGCCTCCATCTCCAGCTCCAGTTCGGGGAGCACGACCAGCGCGGTCTCGTCCTTGCCGGCCTTGAAGGTGACCGTCTCGGACTTGCCCGGCTCGACGGTCCGGGTCTCGGTCTTGCCGCCGTAGGTGAACTCCACCTTGACCGGCAGACCACCCTCCGGGTTGGTCGCGGTCAGGCTGAAGGTCTTGCAGTCCGCCTCGGTGGTGATGGTGGGCAGCGGGCAGTCCTCGGGGCGCTGCCACGAGTACGTGCCGTTCTCGATCACCTTGCCGTCGACCAGCACCTCGACCTTGCCGGCGCTCCCGGCCGGCACCACGACGCCGTTGTCGGCCTTGCCCGGCTCGACGGTGACCTTCTTGGACCAGCCGTTCTCGCCCCGGACCTCGAACTCGACCGGGTACTTGGAGATCTTGCCGTCGTTGCTCAGCGACACGGTGACGGTGCCGTCGCAGTTGGACGCGAAGGTCGCGGCCGGAGTGGTGCAGCTCTTGTCACCGCCGTTGTACCAGCCCTGCGGGCCGGTGGACCGGTTGCCCGGCGCGCCCTTCGAGCCGAGCTTCTTGTCGCCGTACCGCTTGCCGCCCTCGACCAGCGGGTCGATGACCTCGTCCAGGCCGCCCCAGATCAGGTCCACCTGGGTGTGGCAGTCCGGGATGTCGACCTTCAGGTCGATCTCGGTCTGGGTGCCGCCGATCCAGTCGCTGTCCGGCGAGCCGTAGACGTACTGCGGGGTGGCGAACTGCGGCCGCGGCGCGAAGTAGGAGACCAGGGTGAACCACTGCTTGCTCTCGCCGCAGAGCGGCAGGTCACCGTCGAGCTTGACGGTCGCGGTGCCCTTCGGTCCGTCGAAGGTGTGGCTGTACTTGGCCTCGCTGGCGTCCACGCACTTGGGCGCCGGCGTGCAGGGCTTGTCACCGGCCAGGTCGATGCTGCCGTGGTCGGTGGACGTGTTCGTCTTGTTGTTCTTGTACCACGCGGCCTTCACCTCGAGGGTCGCGCGTGCGGTGTCGCCCGGCACCCGCTGGACCGCCTCGACGAACCCGCCCTTGGCGATGACCACCTTGTCCAGCGGCTTGCTCTCGGCACCATCGACGGCGACCGTCACCGGGGTCGCCGGAGACGCCGTGACCTGCGTCATCGTGGCGTCCTTGTTGCTCTCGCTGTTCACCACCTTCCACGTGATCATCCGCTCGCCGCTGAGCTGGTCGCAGTCGGCGGTGGCGGTGATGGTGGTGTGGTGGGCGCTGGCCGGCGCGGCCACCGCGACGGCCGCGGTGAGGCCGAGGAAGGCGGCCCCCAGCACGGCCAGTGGTCGCCGCAGCGACGCTCTGGTACGGATCACGCGGTACTCCCGGGGTGAGGAAGCTGAAGGGGTTTCGGCGCGGGGCGGGCGTTCGGACGGTCGCGGGTGCCTCACCGCGTGTCCGGTGCGGGCGCCGTCCCGTGCCGTGGTCGGCGGTCCACCGCCGACACCCGGCAGACCCTAGCGAGATCGCCGCGCGCGTTACAGCGCTCAGCGGGACCTAAGAATGATGTTATGAATGCGAGATCATTGATATACGAAGGGTGGTCGGATCGGCGCGACACGCATACCGGCGGTGTCGCCGGCGGGTCCCCGCGGCTCGCGTAGCGTCGGGGCATGAGCAGGAGGAGACGGTGACCCGCATCGTGGCCGGGACGCTCGGCGGGCGGCGGATCGCCGCGCCCCCGGGCGCCGGCACCCGGCCCACGTCCGACCGGGTCCGGGAGGCGCTGTTCAGCGCGGTGCAGGCCGAGGTCGACCTGACCGGCGCGCGCGTCGCCGACCTGTACGCGGGCTCCGGCGCGGTCGGGCTGGAGGCGCTGTCCCGGGGCGCCGGGCACGTGCTGCTGGTCGAGTCCGACCCGCGGGCCGCCCGGGTGATCCGGGAGAACATGGCGGCCCTGCGCGCCGCGCCGGCCGCCCGGCTGGTCACCGGCCGGGTCGCCACCGTGCTGGCCGCCGGCCCGGAGGGCGGCCCGTACGACGTGGTCTTCGCCGACCCGCCGTACGCGGTGCCGGACGCGGAGATCACCGCGATGCTGGCCGCCCTGGTCGACGGCGACTGGCTGGCTCCGGACGCGCTGGTCGTGGTGGAGCGCTCCAGCCGGACCGGACCGGTCGAGTGGGTGCCGGGTGTCACCGGCGAGCGCAGTCGCCGGTACGGCGAGACCACCCTTTGGTACGGTCGCCGATCATGAGACGCGCGGTGTGTCCCGGCTCGTTCGACCCGGTCACCAACGGACACCTCGACATCATCGGCCGGGCCAGCCGGCTCTTCGACGAGGTGATCGTCGGTGTGCTGATGAACCAGGCGAAGAGCGGCCTGTTCACCGTCGAGGAGCGGATCGACATGCTCCGCGAGGTGACCGCTTCGTACGACAACGTCCGGGTCGAGTCGTTCCGCGGGCTGCTGGTCGACTTCTGCCGGGCCCAGCAGGCGAGCGTGCTGGTCAAGGGCCTGCGCGCGGTCAGCGACTTCGACTACGAGTTGCAGATGGCCCAGATGAACATCGGCCTGGCCGGCGTCGAGACCCTCTTCATGCCGACCAACCCGCTCTACTCGTTCCTCTCGTCCAGCCTCGTCAAGGACGTGGCCAAGTGGGGCGGCGACATCTCCGCGCACGTGCCGGACCGGGTCCGGGCGGAGTTGCAGGCCCGGCTCGGGCCGGCCGCCCGCGGCTGACCGTCCCGCCCGCGGTTGCCCGTCCCGCCCGCGGTTGCCCGTCCCGCCCGCGGTTGACCGCCGCGCCGGCGGCGACTGCGACCGTCGGCCGCGACCGGGCACAGGCCGGCCGGGGGCGCGGGGCCGACGATCGGCGCGACGCGCCGGGCCGGCCGGTGGAGCGCCGGCTCGCCCGCGCACGACATCATGGGTGGAGCGGGAACCCGGCCGTAGCCCGCATCATGTAGGTCGGCCGACGAACGACAGGAGTGAGGTACCGGTGGACCCGCTCGACCGCATCGACGAACTGATCGCCATGGTGGAGACGGCCCGCTCCGTCCCCATGTCGCGCAACAACTGCATGGTCGACCGGGGTGAGATGATCGCGGCGCTGGAGGAGTTGCGCGCCGAGCTCCCCGCCGACCTGCGCCGGGCCGCCGCTCTGCTGGAGGAGCGGGACAAGATCATGGAGGCCGGCAAGCGCGAGGCCGACCGGATCATCAGCGAGGGTGAGGCGGAACACGCCCGCCTGGTCTCGGTGAACGAGATCACCGTCTCCGCCGAGCACGAGGGCGCCCGGATCATCGCCGAGGCCCGCGCCGAGGCGCAGCGGCTGCGCGAGGAGGTCGACGACTACGTCGACACCGCGCTGGCCAACTTCGAGCAGTTCCTCACCCGGGCCCTGGCCTCGATCGAGCGCGGCCGTGACAAGATGCACGCGCTGCGGGAGATCGGCACCTTCGGGGGCGACGAGGCGGAACGGCCGCTACCCTTCTGAGCGGCACCTCAGCAGCCGGCAGGGCGGGTGGGCGTCGCCCCCGGTTCGACGGTCCGGCGGTCGCCCAGGTACCCTTTTTTGTCGGCCTCTCACCGGCCGGAGTCTGACTATGCCCAAACACACGCCTTCCCAACTCGACCCCAGGTCGCCGCTGGTCCTCGACACGAGGGAGCTGCCGCGCCGGCCTGGTGCGTTGCGTACGGTCAAGCGGGTGGTAACGGCACCGGCGGACCTCGGCGTGGAGTTGATCAGCGTGCCGGAGGGCGCGGACCTCGACCTCGACCTGAGGTTGGAGTCGGTGTCCGAGGGCGTGCTCGTCTCGGGCACCGTCAGCGGTCCCGTCCGGGGCGAGTGCGGGCGCTGCCTGCGCGAGATCAACGACTCGGTGGCCGTGCGGATCCAGGAGCTGTACGCGTACGAGAACAGCACCACGGATACCACGACCGACGAGGACGAGGTGGGCCGGATGCAGGGAGATCTGATCGACCTGGAGCCGGCGCTGCGGGACGCGGTGGTGCTCACACTGCCGACCAACCCGCTCTGCCGGGAGGACTGCCCAGGCTTGTGCCCCGAGTGTGGGGTGCACCGGGACGAGCTGCCGGCCGACCACAGTCACCAGCAGATCGACCCGCGTTGGGCGGGCCTGTCGCAACTGACCCGTAAAGAGGAGTAAGAACCGTGGCCGTCCCCAAGCGCAAGATGTCGCGCAGCAACACCCGGTCCCGCCGGGCGCAGTGGAAGACCGCGGCGGTCGTGACCGTGGCCTGCCCGCAGTGCAAGTCCCCGAAGCTGCCGCACGCCGCCTGCTCCGTCTGCGGCACCTACAACGGTCGTCAGATCATCGAGGTCTGACCGGACGCCGAGTGACGCCCCCGACCACAGGTCGGGCGGCGCGCGCGCCCTGGCGAACGCCCGGTGCCCCGGCTCCCACCGACGCCGGCCGGCCTGCTCCGGCCGGTGTTCAGGTGGAGCCGGGCATCGCGCGGATCGCCGTTGACCTCCTCGGCGGGGACGACGCTCCCGCCGTCGTGGTTGACGGCGCTCTGCGGGCCCTGCGCGCCGACCCTGACCTGCACCTGCTGCTCGTCGGCCCGACCGAGGTCGCCGGCGAGCTGATCGCCGCCCTCGACCCGGCGCAGCGCGCCCGGGTCGCCGTCCGGCCGGTCCGCGCCGCCGTCGGCATGGCCGACCACCCCAGCGCCGCCCGCGCGCACAGCACCGTCCGGGCGGCCGTCACCGCGGTCCGCGACGGCGCCGCCGACGCGCTGGTCTCCGCCGGCTCGACCGGTGCCACCGTCACCGCCGCCGCGCTCGGCCTCGGCCGCTGGCCGGCGGTCCGCCAGCCGGCCCTGGTCGCCACCCTGCCGGCGGTCGCCGGCCCGGTCGTACTGCTCGACGTCGGCGGGTCGCTGGAGCCGCGCCCGGCCACCCTCGCCCGGCACGCCGTGCTCGGCGCCGCCTACGCGGCGGTCGCGCACGCCGTCGCCGAGCCCCGGGTCGGGCTGCTCTCCGTCGGCACCGAGGCGGGCAAGGGCGACCGGGTCCGCCGGCTCGCCGACCCCGCCCTCGCCGCCGAGCCGCTGCCCTGCGGCGGCCGCTACGTCGGCCTCGTCGAGGGCTACGACGTCGCGCTCGGCGCGCGCGCCGAC
This sequence comes from Micromonospora sp. R311, assembly GCF_056780015.1. Lineage (NCBI taxonomy): Bacteria > Bacillati > Actinomycetota > Actinomycetes > Micromonosporales > Micromonosporaceae > Micromonospora > Micromonospora sp. R311. The sequence goes on along the minus strand of NZ_JBSWCE010000009.1, from coordinate 49,060 downwards.
GTGGTGGTCACCGACGGCTTCACCGGTAACGTGCTGCTCAAGGCGATCGAGGGCGCGTACGCGATGGCCGGCGGACCACCCGCCGGCGGCGGGGCACCGCGCGCGGCCGCCCTGCTCGGGGTGGCCGGGACCGTGGTCGTCTGCCACGGCGCCGCCCGGGCCGACGACGTCGCCTCCGGCATCGCGCTCGCCGCCCACCTGTGGCGGCGGGGCGCCACCGACCTGATCTCCGCGCTGCTGGACGCCGCGGAGGTCGCCGAGGACCGCATCGACCGCACCACCGACACCGAGGTACGCACATCATGACCAACGACAAGCGGCGGCGGGCATCCGTCGGTCACCTGGAGGCGGCGTTCGGCGTCACGCTGGACCCGGAACTGCTGGAGCGGGCGCTGACCCACCGCTCGTACGCGTACGAGAACGGCGGCCTGCCCACCAACGAGCGGCTGGAGTTCCTCGGCGACTCGGTGCTCGGCGTGGTGATCACCACCGCGCTCTTCCACAACCACCCCGACCTGCCCGAGGGGCAGCTGGCCAAGCTGCGGGCCAGCGTGGTCAACATGCGGGCGCTGGCCGACGTGGCCCGGGGCCTGGGCCCGGACGGGCTCGGCGCCTACCTGCTGCTCGGCAAGGGGGAGGAGACCACCGGCGGCCGGGACAAGGCCAGCATCCTGGCCGACACCCTCGAGGCGCTGCTCGGCGCGATCTACCTCCAGTACGGCCTGGACACCGCGGCGCAGGTGATCCACCGGCTGTTCGACCCGCTGATGGCCGAGTCGGCCGGTCGCGGCGCCGCGCTGGACTGGAAGACCAGCCTGCAGGAGCTGACCGCCTCGCTCGGGCTGGGCGTGCCCGAGTACCGCATCGAGGGCACCGGACCGGACCACCTGAAGACCTTCACCGCCTGGGTGGTGGTGGCCGGCAACCGCTACGGCGGTGCCGAGGGGCGGAGCAAGAAGGAAGCCGAGCAGCGGGCCGCCGAGTCGGCCTGGCGGACGCTGACCGAGCAGGCGGAGCAGGACCGGGCGGCGCAGGAGCGGGCCCCGGCCCCGGCCGCCGCCGAGACGGCCTCCGACGCCGCCGAGGCGGGCGCGGGTCGTGCCTGAGCTGCCCGAGGTGGAGACGGTCCGGCAGGGCCTGGCCCAATGGGTCACCGGCCGCCGGATCGCCTCGGTCGAGGTGCGCCACCCGCGCGCGGTACGCCGGCACGCCCCCGGCGCCGCGCACTTCGCCGACGTGCTGGCCGGGCGGACCGTGCTCGACGTCCGCCGCCGCGGCAAGTACCTCTGGCTGCCGCTGGACAGCGGGGACGCGGTCATCGGGCACCTCGGCATGTCCGGGCAGCTGCTGCTGCAACCCGCCGACGCGCCGGACGAGACCCACCTGCGGATCCGGTTCCGGTTCGCCGACGGCGGCCCCGAGCTGCGCTTCGTCGACCAGCGCACGTTCGGCGGGCTCTCCGTCTCGGCCGGCGGGGCGGAGCTGCCGGCGGAGATCGCGCACATCGCCCGCGACCCGATGGACCCGCAGTTCTCCGACGCGGAGTTCGTCGCCGCGCTGCGCCGGCGGCGTACCGAGGTGAAGCGGGCGCTGCTGGACCAGACCCTGCTCTCCGGAGTCGGCAACATCTACGCCGACGAGGCGCTCTGGCGGGCCCGCCTGCACGGCGCCCGTCCCACCGACGTGCTCACCCGCCCGGCCGCGCTGCGGCTGCTCGGTCACGTCCGGGACGTGCTCGGTGAGGCGATCAAGGAGGGCGGGACCAGCTTCGACGCCCTCTACGTCAACGTCAACGGCGAGAGCGGCTACTTCGACCGGTCGCTGAACGTCTACGGCCGGGAGGGCCGGCCCTGCCGCCGCTGCGGCGCGCCGATCCGCCGTGAGGCGTTCATGAACCGTTCGTCGTACAGCTGCCCGCGGTGCCAGCCCCGCCCTCGGGGACCGCTTCGGGGATGACCCCGAACCCGGCTCCGGGTCGCCGTCGGCGCGTCGGCCGGGCCGGGTCCGGGAAGGGCCCGGTGACCGGCCCGATTCGACCCGGGTCGCCCGGCCGCGGCACCCGTTCAGGGCGCGCACAGGTTCCGGGCCGCACCGGGGCCGTTCCCTGATGTCCCACCTCCGTCGCGCCCATAGCGTCAGCACCGTTGACAGGGGGTTGACGTGACAGGGGGACCCGTGATGGGGGCAAGACCGGTGACGGTGCGGTTGGCACGCTGGAGCGCGGAGCACCCGTGGCGGGCCGTCGCGATGTGGGTGGTGTTCGTGGCGGTGTGCTTCGTCGGGGGGAGCGCCGCCGGCCTCAACGAGGCCACCTCCGCCGACCAGGCCATCGGCGAGTCCGGCCGGGCGGGCGTGATCGTCGACGCCGGGAAGTTCGACGACCCGGCGACGGAGAACGTCCTCATCACGCCGCGCGGCGGCACGCTGGACCAGGCCGCCGCGAAGGCGGCGGCCGACGACGCGGCGGCCCGGCTGCGCTCGGTGACCGGGGTCGCCTCCGTCGGCGAGCCGGTGCCGGCCCGGGACGGCTCGGCACTGTTGCTGCCGATCACCATGTCCGGCGACCCGGAGACCGCGTCCGACCGGGTGCAGCCGCTGCGCGACGCCACCGCCCAGGTGCAGGACGGGCACCCGCAGCTGCGGATCGAGCAGGTCGGCGGCCCGTCGATCAACAAGGCGCTGGACGACACGCTCGGCAAGGACTTCAAGCGCGCCGAGCTGCTCAGCCTGCCGGTGACCCTGGCCATCCTGATCATCGCGTTCGGGGCGCTGATCGCCGCCGGCGTGCCGGTGCTGCTGGCGCTCTCGTCGGTGGCCGCGGCGATGGGGCTCTCCACCCTCGCCTCACACCTGGTGCCGGCGACCGACACCACGGCCAGCGTCATCCTGCTGATCGGCATGGCGGTCGGGGTGGACTACTCGCTGTTCTACGTGCGGCGCGAGCGGGAGGAGCGGGCCAAGGGCCGCTCGGGCCTGGACGCGGTGGAGATCGCCGCGGAAACCTCCGGCCACGCCGTGGTGGTCTCCGGCTTCGCCGTGATCATCTCGATGGCCGGGCTGCTGCTCGCCGGTGACGTGGTCTTCTCCTCCCTCGCGGTGGGCTCGATCCTGGTGGTCGCGGTGGCGGTGACCGGCTCGCTGACCGTCCTGCCGGCGCTGCTGGCCAAGCTCGGGCGCTGGGTCGACCGCCCCCGGGTGCCGTTGCTGTGGCGGCTGACCGCGCCGCGTACCGGGCGGCACGGCGAGCCGGCGTCGCCCCGGTTCTGGCCGGCCGTGCTGAAGCCCGCGCTGCGGGCTCCGGTGGCAACCCTGGTGATCTCGGTGGCGCTGCTGCTCCTGCTGGCCGTGCCGGCGCTCGGCATGAAGCTGAAGTTCCCCGGCATGGAGGACGTGCCGCGCAGCACCGCGGCGATGCAGGCGTACGACCGGCTCACCGCGGCCTTCCCGAGCAACGGCACCAGCCACACGGTGGCGGTCCGGGCGCCGGCCGCCGAGGCCGACCGGGTGCAGGCGGCGCTGACCGACCTGGCCGGCCGGGCGTCGGCCGACCCGCTCTTCGCGCCGACCGAGGCGGACGGCCCGAAGATCCGGGTCTCCGCCGACCGGCAGGTGTCGGTGCTGACCGTCGCCACCCCGTACACCAGCCGGGACGAGCAGGCCGGGCAGTCGCTGGACCGGCTCCGCGACGACCTGGTCCCGGCGGCGCTCGGCGGGGTCCCCGGCGTGGAGTACGCGGTCGGCGGCGACATCGCCGGCAGCGAGGACTACGCGCAGCACATCCGGGAGAAGCTGCCGATCGTGGTGGGCTTCGTGCTGGTGCTGACCTTCCTGGTGATGGTGCTGACCTTCCGCTCGGTGGTGATCGCGCTCAGCTCGATCCTGCTCAACCTGCTCTCCGCCGGCGCCGCGTACGGGCTGCTGGTGCTGGTCTTCCAGGGCGACTGGGCCGAGGGCCTGCTCGGCTTCACCTCGATGGGCGCGATCGTGGCCTGGCTGCCGCTCTTCCTCTTCGTGGTGCTCTTCGGGCTCTCGATGGACTACCACGTCTTCGTGGTCAGCCGGATCCGCGAGGGGATCCGGGCCGGCATGTCCAACCGGGACGCGGTGGCGTACGGGATCACCTCGTCGGCCGGCGTGGTGACCAGCGCGGCGATCGTGATGGTCGGGGTCTTCTCGATCTTCGCCACGCTGAGCATGATCGACTTCAAGCAGCTCGGCATCGGCCTGGCGGCGGCGATCCTGCTGGACGCCACGATCATCCGCGCGGTGGTGCTGCCGGCGCTGATGACTATGCTGGGGGACGCCAACTGGTGGGCGCCGCGCTTCCTGCGCCCCCGCGCCCCGCAGGCGCCGACCGACCCGCCGGCGCCCACGCCGGAGCTGGTCGGCGCCCGCTGACCACACCCGTCGAGGGCCGGGCCGCGCCGCGGTCCGGCCCTCGCCGTGGGCGGCGGCCCGGCCAGGGGTAGGCCGGGCCGCTCAGAGCACCGGGCAGGCGATCCGCCAGGCGTCCAGGCGGCGCTCCTTGCGGATAGAGGCGAACCCGTACCCGACCGTCTCCACGCAGAAGTCCTCGGTGGAGCCGGTGTACTCGACGTGGAAGACCGGCTTGCCGGCCTCGACGAACGGCAGCAGCTTGGCGCACCGGCGCAGCCGTACGCACTCCTCGTCCACGGCGAAGTCGAAGTCCGGGGCCAGGGCGGTCAGCTGCTCGGTGTTGCCGAGCAGGCCGGGGGAGAGGTCCAGCGCGCGGGCGAGCTCGGCCAGCCGGCGGTTGAACAGCAGCGCGTCGTCGAAGTCCAGCGGGAAACCGGAGCGGTGGGCGTAGCCGTCGGCGTCGGCGAGCGCCACCGCGCCGAACCCCTTGCCCCGGCAGAGCCGGAACCGGTCGGCCAGCACCGGCCGCAGCGTGTCCCACTGCCGTACGTCCAGCCAGCGGCTGTCCGGGCGGCGGGACCCGGTGCCGCGCACCCCGGCCGGAAAGCGGTCGGCGTCCGGGTCGGTGGGCAGGAACGAGCCGACGTGCACCTGGCAGACCAGCCGGCGGTCCCGGGACCGCAGCTCGGCGGTCTGCGCCGCGGTGGTGGCCACCGGGTCGAGCAGGAAGACGTCGGCGTCGACGCCCGGGTCCAGCACTCCGCTCAGCTGCCACTGCCACTGCCAGCGGCGGGCCGACTCGGCCGGCCAGGTGGTCGGCGCGCCCGGCGGGACCAGCTCGACCCGGCAGGCGTACAGCGGGACCGCCAGCGCGAGCGCCACGCACGCCGGCAGCGCCCGGCGCAGGCCCCGCCAGACGGCGCGCGCACGCAGCCGGCTCCGCATCGGCAGCTCCCGGGTCGCGGGCGGCGTCGCGCCGCCCGAGCCGGTACGCCGGATCCGGCGTACCTCACCCGGTCAAACGAGCGCGGACCCGACCACGATTCGCGGTTCAGCGCGGCGCGGCGAAGACCTGGGTCCAGTACGGCCCGTTGCTGCTCGCGATGCCCACGCCGATCTCGGTGAAGGCGCAGTTGAGGATGTTGGCCCGGTGACCGGAGCTGTTCATCCAGGCGTCCATCACGGCGGCCGGGGTCTTCTGGTTCCAGGCCACGTTCTCGCCGTAGGTGCGCCAGGAGTAGCCGACCCGGTCCAGCCGCTCGCCGGCGTCGCTGCCGTCGCTGCCGGTGTGCGACATGTTCTGGTGGTCGGCCTGGTCCTGGCTGTGCCGCTGGGCGGCGGTCATCAGCTTGTCGTCGATGCTCAGCGCGCCGCAGCCGGCCTTGGCCCGCTCGGCGTTGACCAGGTTGACCACCTCGCGGGCCTGGCTGCTGACAGTGCCGCCCGCGGCGACGCCGGCCGGCGAGGTGCTGCGCTCGACGGTCCGGCGGGAGGGCGCGGTGGTCCGCGTGGGCGCCGGCGTCGGCTTGACGGTCCTCGTCGGGGACGGGGCGGGCTTCGCCGTGGTCGGCGCGGTGCTCGGGGTCGGTGTGGCCAGCGCGTCCGCGGGCGCCGACGTCGAGTCGGGCAGCAGGGGCGCGGCGGCCACCGTGTCGTCGCCCGCCGTGGTGGTCTCCGGCCGGTCGTCGCCGCCGGTCAGCGCGACGGCGCCGACGCCGAGGCTGACCACCAGCGTGGCCGCCGCGGCGGCACCGCCGATCAGGGCCGGCCGGGGGAGCCGGCGGGGGCTGCGGTGCCGGCCGTCGGCCGGCTCCTGGTCGGCGCCGGCCGTCCGGTGCGCGCCGAGGTCCGGCCCGCCGGCGAACCCGGGGTGGCCGCCGGTGGAGGCCAGCTCCCCGGTGACCGGCTCGCCGGCCCACCGCTCGGCGGGCTCCTCGCGGCGCCAGTCGGTGGCGGGCTCCGCCGGCCACCGCCCGGTGGGCTCATCCCGGCGCCACCCGGCGCCGGGCTGGTCGCCGTGCCACGCCTCGGTGGGCTGCCACTGCTCGGTGCGCTGGTCGCGGTACCAGGCCTCACCCGGCTGGTCGCTCCACGCGCCGGTCGGCTGGTCGCTCCACCGGCCGGCTGCCGGGGCGGCGTCCCAGGCGCCGGTGGGCTGCCACCGCTCGGTGGGCTGGTCCCGGTACGGATCGGATCCGGGGCCGTCGGCCGGGGTCCACCGGGTCGACCGGTGGGCGTCGGCCCGCTCGCCGTGCCACCCGCCGGCCGGCTGTCCGGGCTGCGGTTCCTCGGCCGGCTGCTCCGGCTCGTCACCGAACAGGTAGGAGGACCGAGGTGCCGGACGGTCGGTCAGCCAGGACGGCTCGTCGGCCGGTGGCTCGGGGCGCCGACGAGCGCCGTCCGGGTCGTTCGGGTCGGTCCATCCGTACACGCCGTAGCCTCCACGGGTCGGTTGCGGGCCGGGGTGACGCTACGGGCCGCGTTCTACCTGCGGCAACGTGGCTAAGAAAGAGTTAAGGGGAAGTCGGGCGTCCGGGTAGGGAGTTCCCACGAACCAGGGCGTACAGTAAAGGTGTCCGGACAGAGCGTGTCTGTGCCTTGTGGCGGCCCCCCGGCAAGTGGACAGGTCGACGTGGAGATGATCTACGGCCTGCGAGAACTTGACGAAGGAGGGGGTATCGGCTCAATATGTAGGTGTCGCCAGTCGCGCCCGGTCATGCCCAAGAACAGTTGGAATGACAGCCGCGAACACAGGGGCGCGCGTTGGCCGGCCTTTCCGGCAGCGCATATCAAGGAGTCAACATGGCGAAGGCCCTCTACGGCCACGTAGGTGCGGCGCCCGACCGGCGCCTGCTCGACGAGGTCACCCGACTGCGTGCCAGGGTTCAGGCACTGGAGTTCGAGCTCACCCGGGTGCGTGCCGAGAACGATCGGCTCGCGGCGGCCGCGGCGGAGGCGGACGATCTGCTCCGTCTGGCCGAGCCGGCGCTCACCTGAACTCCGGGTCGGAAAACTGAATCGCACCACGCAAAAAAGCGCGCCGACACATTTGTGCCGGCGCGCAGCTCTGTCCGCCCCCTTTTCGCGGGCGCATAAAGCGATCTTGTAACTGACCGAGGGTTCGCGGAACTGCGATCGGCCGGCCGGGTTAAACAGCTCCGGCGGGCCCGGATGTGAGCCGGTCTTCCCCATTGCCGGCCGCCGTCGGAAACGGCGGGGGCGGGTCACGTGCCGCGCCGCACCCGGCGCCGGGTTAGTCTGCGGGTTCACCCAGGTCCGCGCAGCCGGCGACGGTACGGCGGCCACCGGACGAGGATCGAGAAGGTGCATCTCAAGAGCCTGACGGTGAAGGGCTTCAAGTCCTTCGCCTCCGCGACGACGCTCAAGCTGGAGCCCGGGATCACCTGCGTGGTCGGCCCGAACGGCTCCGGCAAGTCCAACGTCGTCGACGCCATCGCCTGGGTGCTCGGCGAGCAGGGCGCCAAGGCGCTGCGCGGCGGCAAGATGGAGGACGTCATCTTCGCCGGCACCGCCGGCCGGGCCCCGCTGGGCCGCGCCGAGGTGACGCTGACCATCGACAACACCGACGGCGCGCTGCCGATCGAGTACACCGAGGTGTCGATCACCCGCCGGATGTTCCGCTCCGGCGAGAGCGAGTACGAGATCAACGGCAACTCGTGCCGGCTGCTCGACATCCAGGAGCTGCTCTCCGACTCCGGCATCGGCCGGGAGATGCACATCATCGTCGGGCAGGGCCGCCTCGACGGCATGCTGCACGCCAAGCCGGAGGACCGCCGGGCGTTCATCGAGGAGGCCGCGGGCGTCCTCAAGCACCGCAAGCGCAAGGAAAAGGCGCTGCGCAAGCTCGACGCGATGCAGACCAACCTCAACCGGCTCACCGACCTCACCGCCGAGCTGCGCCGCCAGCTCAAGCCGCTGGGCCGGCAGGCCGAGGTGGCCCGCCGGGCCGCCGCGATCCAGGCCAACCTGCGCGACGCCCGGCTGCGGCTGCTCGCCGACGACCTGGCCACCCTGCGCGCCACCCTGGACAGGGAGATCGCCGACGAGACCGCGTTGCGCGAGCGGCGGGAGCAGGTCGAGGGCGAGCACACCGAGGTACAGCGGCGCCTCGGCGAGCTGGAGGCGGCGCTGGCCGAGGACGCCCCGCTGCTCGCCGCCGCGCAGGACACCTGGTACAAGCTCTCCGCCCTCCAGGAGCGGTTCCGCTCGATCGAGCAGCTGGCCCGGGAGCGGCTGCGCCACCTCAGCGCCACCCCGGACGACGAGCGCCCCGGGCGCGACCCGGACCAGCTGGAGGCCGAGGCCGAGCGGGTCCGTGAGCAGGAGGAGGAGCTGCGCGGCGCGCTGACCGACGACCAGATCCGGCTCGCCGAGGCGGTCGAGCACCGGCAGGAGCTGGAACGCCAGTTGGCCGCCGCCGAGCGGGAACTGGTCGCCGCGGCGAAGGCGATCGCCGACCGCCGGGAGGGGCTGGCCCGACTGACCGGGCAGGTGAACTCGGCCCGGGCCCGCACCACCAGCGCCGGCGAGGAGATCGAACGGCTCGCCGCCGCGCACGCCGACGCGCTGGCCCGGGCCGAGCGGGCCCAGGCCGACCTGGACGCGGTGGCCGCCGAGTCCACCGAGGCGGACCGGGACAACGCCGACCTGGACGCCCGGCACGCCGAGGCGGTCGCCGCCCTGGAGCAGGCGCAGGCCACCGTCCGGACGCTGACCGACGCGGAGCGGACGGCGGAGAAGGACGCCGCCACCTGGAAGGCCCGTGAGGAGGCGCTCGCCCTGGGCCTGCGCCGCAAGGACGGCGCCGGTGCGCTGCTGGCCCGCGCCGACGAGGTCCCCGGCCTGCTGGGCAGCCTGGCCGGGCTGCTCACCGTCGCGCCCGGGCACGAGGCCGCGCTCGCCGCCGCGCTCGGCGGCCTCGCCGACGCGGTCGCGGTGAGCGGGGTGGACGAGGCCGTCGAGGCGATGCGGCTGCTGAAGATCTCCGACGCGGGCCGGGCCGGCCTGCTGGTGGGCAGCCCCGCCGGGCCGGGCATGGACGGATCCGCCGACGCCCTGCGGCCGAAGCTGCCCGACGGCGCGCGCTGGGCGCCCGACCTGGTGGAGTGCGCGGCCGGGATCCGTCCGGCCGTGCACCGGGCGCTGCGCGACGTGGTGCTGGTCGACGACCTGGCCGCCGCCGCCGAGGTGGCGGCGGGCAACCCCGAGCTGCGCGCGGTCACCCCGGACGGCGACGTGCTCGGGGCGTACGCGGCGGCCGGCGGCTCGGCCAAGGCGCCCAGCTTCATCGAGGTGCAGGCGGCGGTCGAGGAGGCCCGGTCGAACCGGCTCGCCGCCGAACGGAGCAGCGCCGAACTGCGCGAGCAACTGGTCGAGGCGCGGGCCGAGGTGGCCGCCGTGAAGGAGACCGTGCAGCACGCCGCCGCGGCGAAGCGGGAGGCGGAGGGGCAGCGCAACGCGGCCGCCCGGCGGCTGGCCGAGCTGGGCGCCGCCGCCCGGTCGGCGAAGGCGGAGACCGACCGGCTCGGCGAGTCCCGGGCCCGCGCCGAGGCCGCCCGGGAGCAGGACCTGCTGCGGCTCGCCGAACTGGAGGAGCGGCTGCGGCTGGCCGAGGAGACCCCGGTCGACGCCGAGCCCTCCACCGAGGAGCGGGACCAGCTCGCCGCGATGGTGCCGCAGGCCCGGCAGAACGAGATGGAGGTCCGGCTCGCGGTGCGTACCGCCGAGGAGCGGGTGGCCTCGATCGCGGGACGGGCCGACTCGCTGCGGCGCCAGGCCACCGCCGAGCGGGCCGCGCGGGAACGCGCGGCGGCGCGGCGCGCGGCGCGGACCCGCGGCGCGGGGATCGCCCGGGCCGTCGCCGGCGGCGCCCGGGAGGCGCTCACCCGGCTGACCGCCTCGATCGCCGCGGCCGAGGAGCACCGCGACGCGGTGGCGCGGGAACGGGCCGCCCGCGAGGCCGAGCTCTCCGAGGTGCGCGGCGCCGCCAAGCGGCTCGGCGCCGAGCTGGAGCGGTTGACCAGCCAGGTGCACCGGGACGAGGTGGCCCGTGCCGAGCAGCGGCTGCGCATCGAGCAGTTGGAGGCGAAGGCCGCCGAGGACTTCGGCCTGGACGTGGAGACGCTGGTCGCCGAGTACGGTCCGAACCAGCCGGTCCCGCCCACCCAGGCGGACCTCGCGCTGGCCGAGCAGGAGGGCCGGCCGGTGCCCGAGCCGGTCCGCTACGAGCGGCCGGTGCAGGAGAAGCGGGCCGCCAAGGCGGAGCGCGAGCTGGCCCTGCTGGGCAAGGTCAACCCGCTCGCGCTGGAGGAGTTCGCCGCGCTGGAGGAGCGCTACAAGTTCCTCTCCGAGCAGCTGGAGGACCTCAAGGCCACCCGTCGGGACCTGCTCACCGTGGTCAAGGACGTCGACGACCGGATCCTGGAGGTCTTCGCCAGCGCGTTCGCCGACACCGCCCGGGAGTTCGAGCAGGTCTTCACGGTGCTCTTCCCCGGCGGTGAGGGGCGGCTGGTGCTGACCGACCCGGACGACCTGCTCACCACCGGGGTGGAGGTGGAGGCGCGGCCGCCCGGCAAGAAGATCAAGCGGCTCTCGCTGCTCTCCGGCGGCGAGCGGTCGCTGACCGCGGTGGCCATGCTGGTGGCGATCTTCCGCGCCCGGCCCAGCCCGTTCTACATCATGGACGAGGTCGAGGCGGCCCTGGACGACGTGAACCTGGGACGGCTGATCACCCTGCTGGCACAGTTGCGGGAGAAGAGTCAGCTGATCGTCATCACGCACCAGAAGCGGACGATGGAGGTCGCCGACGCCCTCTACGGGGTGACCATGCGCAACGGCGTCACCCAGGTGATCAGCCAGCGGCTCAACCGGGCCGAGGGCGACGACGAACGGCAGGAGAACTGAGTGGCTCGGGAACGCGCGACGGCGCTCCTGGTGGACCTCGACGGCGTACTGCGGCGCTGGGACCCGGCCGTCGCCGCCGGGGTGGAGCGACGCTACGGGCTCGCCGAGGGGGTGCTGACCGAGATCGCCATGCAGTGGGGGCGGCTCCAGCCGGTGCTCACCGGTCAGGTCAGCCACGCCGACTGGATGACCAGCGTGGCCGACGCGCTGACCGAGCCGGCCGGCGGCGCCGAGCGCGCCCGGGCCGCCGTCGAGGAGTGGCAGCGGTACCGGGGCGAGGTGGACACCGACGTGCTCGACTTCGTCCGCGAGGCCCGGGCCGGCGGCATCCGGGTCGGTCTGGCCACCAACGCCACCGACCTGCTCGACGAGGACCTGGCCGCGCTCGGCCTCGTGGGCGAGCTCGACGTGGTGGTCAGCTCCTACCGGCTCGGGGTCAACAAGCCGGCCAAGGAGTACTTCCAGGCCGCCTGCCAGGCGGTGGCCACCCCGCCGGACCGGGTGCTCTTCGTCGACGACGAGGACTGGTCGGTGCGCGGCGCCCGGGCGGCCGGGCTGTCGGCGCACCGCTGGAGCGGCCCGGACGACCTGCGCTACCTGCGGGCGGCGCTGGCGTACTGACCCGCGCCGCCCGGCCGTCCTGGTCGGGTCACTCGCCGGTGGCGCCGTCGATGCGTTCCCGGATCAGGTCGGCGTGGCCGTTGTGCCGGGCGTACTCCTCGATCATGTGCACGTAGACCCAGCGCAGGTTGAACGTCCGGCGCTTCGGGCCGATCTCGGTGAAGGTCTCGTCCAGCGAGCGGCCCGCCGCGGCGGCCCGGGCCAGCTCCACCTCGCGGCGGAAGGTGGCGAAGTCGGCCTCGGCGTCGGCGTCGCGCACGTCGTGGTCGGCGTCCGGATTGTCCGGCGTGTAGTACGGGTAGTCGACCTTCTGGCCGGCGAAGTTCTCCCGGAACCACCAGGCCTCCACCTCGGCCAGGTGGCGGACCAGGCCGAGCAGGGTGAGCCCGGAGGGCTCGACGCTCGCGGTCCGCAGCTGTTCGGCGGTCAGCCCGGCGCACTTGAGCAGGAGGGTCTGCCGGTGGTAGTCGAGCCAGCCCTCCAGCATCGTGCGCTCGTCGCCGACGTAGGGCTCGGGGGTCCGGACGATCTCCGGTGCTCTCCAGGTCATGCCGGCCATCCTGCTCGGTGGGCCGGACGACCCGCGACCGGATATCAGGGCACCACCACGACCGGCCAGCGGCCGGCGCGGACCAGGCGGGTGGCGACCGAGCCGACCAGGCGGTGCCCGGCCTGCTCGGACGCCCCGACCACCACCAGGTCCGCCCGGAACTCGTCGGCCGCCGCCCGCAGCTCGGTGTACGCGTCGCCGCGCCGGCACAGGAAGGTCACCGGCAGCCCCAGCTCCTCGGCGCCGCGCCGGCACTCCCGGCGCAGCTCCTCGGTCAGCTCGTCGTGGCAGCGCTCCAGCGCGCCGGCGTCCACCCCGGGCACCAGGGCGGTGAACCCGGCGGCCGCGCGGACGTGCACCACCACCAGGGCGGCGCCCTGTCGGCGGGCGAGGCCGGCCGCGTACGAGCCGGCCCGTTCGGAGGTCCGGGTGCCGTCCACGCCCACCAGCACCACCCGGGGCCCGTCCGTGCCCCGTTCGAAGGGCAGCGGACGGGTGCGGGGGCCGTAGTCCTCGCGTTCCCGAGGGGTGTCGACGGTCACCTCAGCTCCGTTCTCCGGTCCGGATCACGGCGGCCCCGGCGCCGGCCGCCACTGTCGATTCTTGCTCGACTTCGGTGGCGACCGGGTTGCCGGTGTGCCGGCGCAGCGGCACCTCCCGGATGAAGCAGACCGCGATCAGGGCGATCAGCCCGAACGGGGCGGCGACCAGGAAGATGTCGCCGGCCGCGTGGCCGTACGCGCCCTCCACCACGCCCCGGATCGGACCCGGCAGGGTGTGCACGTCGGGCAGGGTGCCGCCGCTGCCGGAGCGGGAGCTGGGGATGTCGAGCGCGGCGAGCCCTTCGGCGAGGTAGTCGTTGACCTTGTGGGCGAGCACCGCGCCGAGGGCGGCGACGCCCACCGCCCCGCCGAGACTGCGGAAGAAGGCGACCACCGAGCTGGCGGCGCCCAGCTCGTGCGCGCCGACGGTGTTCTGCACCGCGAGCACCAGGTTCTGCATGCTCATGCCGAGCCCGACACCGATCACCGCCATGTAGCCGGCGAGCAGGGCGAAGCTGGTGTCCGCGCGGAGCGTGCCCATCAGCGCGAAGCCGACGGTGAGCAGTGCGGTGCCGGCGACCAGGTACCGCTTCCACCGGCCGGTCCGGGTGATCAGCCGGCCGGTGACCGTGGAGGAGACCAGCAGGCCGAGGATCATCGGCAGGGTCATCAGGCCGGACATGGTCGGGCTCTGCCCGCGGCTGATCTGGAAGTACTGGCTGAGGAAGACCGAGGCGCCGAACATGCCGACGCCGACCGCGATGCTGGCGACGGTGGCCAGGGTGATCGTCCGGGAGCGGAACAGCCGCGGCGGGATCATCGGCTCGGCGGCCCGGTGCTCGACCCGGACCGCGAGCGCGCCGAGCAGCAGCGCGCCGGCCACCATGGCGGCGGTCTGCCAGGAGCCCCAGGCGAACGAGTCGCCCGCCAGCGAGACCCAGATCAGCAGCAGTGAGACGGCTGCGGTGATCAGCGTGGCGCCCCACCAGTCGATGGTGGCCTTCCGCTTCACCACCGGCAGGTGCAGCGTCTTCTGCAGCACCACCAGGGCGGCGAGCGCGAACGGCACCCCGACGTAGAAGCACCAGCGCCAGCCGAGCCAGGAGGTGTCCACGATCACGCCGCCGATCAGCGGGCCGCCGATGGTGCCGACCGCCATCACCGCGCCGAGGTAGCCGCTGTACCGGCCGCGCTCGCGCGGGGCGATGATGGTGGCCAGGATCACCTGGGCCAGCGCGGTGAGGCCGCCGGCCCCGACGCCCTGCAGCACCCGACAGGCGATCAGCTGCCCGGTGTCCTGGGCGAGCCCGGCCAGCACCGAGCTGACCACGTAGATCAGCAGCGAGATCTGGACCAGGACCTTCTTGTTGGTCAGGTCGGCGAGCTTGCCCCAGATCGGGGTGGTCGCGGTGGTCGCGAGCAGCGCCGAGGTGACCACCCAGGTGTACGCGGACTGGCCGCCGCCCAGCTCGGTGATGATCCTCGGCAGTGCGTTCGAGACGACGGTGCCGGAGAGGATCGCGACGAACATGCCCAGCAGCAGGCCGGAGAGGGCCTCCAGCACCTGCCGGTGGGTCATGTCGACGGCGGTCGCCCGGGCGGGCGCTGGCGCGGAGCTCATCGTGGCTGCCTCCGGCGGGAGTCGAAAGAGTCTGGCGGGGCGTTGCCCCGGGCAACCGTAAGCCTTCGTTGCCTGAAGCAACAACTCTGCTCTGCGAGGCATTGTTCCCGACCGGTCGGGTCAGCTCAGAGCGGCATCTCGTTGAACCGGCTCAGCAGCCGGGCGAACTCCTCGACGTCCCGGGTCGGCCAGTCCTCCAGGGTGCGCCGGAACTGCTGGAGCCGGGCCGACCGGGCGGTGTCGAACCGGCGCCGCCCCTCCTCGGTGAGGCTCAGCTGGGCGGCCCGGCGGTCGCCCGGGTCCGGGTCGCGGCGGACCAGACCCAGCGACTCCAGCCCGTTGATCTGCCGGCTCAGCGTGCCCTTGCCGACGCCGAGCCGGGCGGCCAGGTCGGTGAGCCGGATCGAGTCGCACCGGCGCAGCCAGAGCAGCAGCCCGTACGCGTTCGGCTCCAGGTTGGGGTGCACCTCCCGGGCGATCTCCCAGGAGACCGCACGCCCCCGGCGCAGCAGGACGGTCAGCTCGTGCTCGACCGCCCGCAGCGGCTCCGGAAGCTCGTCGTCCACGCGTAGAGGGTACGGGCCGGATCAAGCGCCGTCGGTGAGCCGCCGTCGCATCACGGGCCGCAGGTGGCCGTCGCTGGTGGTGCCCTCGATGGTCACCTCGGCCGAGCGGCCCCGGTGCACCAGGGTGGCGACCGCGTTGCCGAAGTACGGGCCGGCCAGCTTCCGCCAGCGCAGTGCCGGCCGGCGTACCCCGGCCGAGCGGGCCAGCGCCCGGGCGGCCCCGGCCGGGCCGGCCGACCAGCCCAACCGCATCAGCGGGCGGATCCCGGCGGGCACCTGGTTGTGGATGGGGGAGCAGGTGAGCTGGTGCACCGGGGTGGCCACCCCCGGGTCGTCGAACCGGGCCCGGGCCACGTACGAGTGGTGCACGTCACCGGAGAGCACGCTGATCGAGGCCGGTGGCGCGTACGCCGGCCCGGCGCCGACCCGGTCGCCGGGCGCGCCCGGGGTGCCGCTGCCGATCCGGGCGAAGAGCGCGCCGAGCGCGTCGAACGAGCGCCGGAAGGCGGCCCAGTGCTCCAGGTCGAGCCCGCGGCGCAGCTTCTCGGAGAGGCCGGCCACCCAGCGCCGGCGCGAGTCGGCGAGCTTCTCGTTCCACGACTCCACGTGGTGGATGCCCGGCGGCAGCAGCCAGGGCAGCGAGGCCCCCACCACCAGGTGGTCGTAGACGCCGTGCGCCTGGTCGAGGAACCAGGACCACTCACCGGGCGGGAGCATCGCCCGCTGGCCCGGCTCCAGCACCCGGCTGCACCGGTTGTCCAGCATCACCAGCCGGGTCCGGCCCAGGTCGAGCGCGTAGCTCCACTGGTACTGCACCGCCCGCCAGCGCTCGGTGTCGTGCGCGAGGTCGCTCTCCTGGTCGACCCGGTGCCCGAACTCGCGCAGCACGCCGGTGGCGTCCTCGGCGACGCTCACCTTGGCGAAGACCGGGTCGGCGGCGATCTCGTCCGGGGAGAGGTTGCCCAGGTGCTGGTAGACCCAGTACGAGGCGAGCCCGCTGCCGATCCGCTCCGCCCACCAGGGCTGCCGCCGGGCTTCGGAGCGCCACGAGGCGGAGGTGTTCCAGTCGTCGATGATCTCGTGGTCGTCGAAGATCATCACGCTCGGCACCGTGGAGAGCAGCCAGCGGATCTCCGGGTCGCGCCAGGACTCCAGGTAGAGCTTGGTGTACTCGTCGAAGCTCACCACCTGGTCGCCGGGGGCACCCTTCGGCCGCCGCCGGCGCCGCTTCAGCAGCCGCCGCACGGTGGGCGAGGTCACGTCCGCGTACACCTGGTCGCCGAGGAGCAGCAGCAGGTCGGGCAGCGCGGCCGGGTCCGGGTCGGCGATCAGCCGCCGGGCGTACGCGTCCAGCGCGTCCGGGGGCAGCCGCCGGGTGGTGGCGTGCTGGGTGGTCTCCCGGCAGGAGCCGAAGAGCAGCCGCACCGGCTGGTCCCGGTCGTCCGCGGCCCGGGTCCGGATCACGCTGGCCGGAAAGCCGCTCCTCGGCACCGGCCAGACCGTCTCGCCGTCGACCAGCACCTCGTAGCTGGTCGCGCTGTCCGGGGTGAGCCCCTCCACCACGACCAGCGCGTAGTGGTGGTCGTACGCCGAGAAGGTGGGCGCGGTGCCGCCGGCGCCGTCGGCTGTGCGGACGGTGACCACGGCCGGCGCGCTGGTCTCGACCCAGACGGTGGCCCGCGTGCCGACGACCCGCCGCAGCAGCGGGCCGATGAGCAGATGAGCCGCGGGCATGGTGGACCTCCGAGGTGAGCGGACTTCTTCTTTACTACCCCGCCGGCGGTCGCACCACTGCTGGCTGCGGTCGAGCCTACTGCCGGGGAATGACGCCGCGGGGTGCGGTGGCTGGGACGGCGTCGCCGGCATCTGACAGGATTTCGGCATGACGGAATACCTCCTCATCGCCCTCGCCCTGCTCGGCGTGCTGATCCTCGGTGCCATCGGGCTGGTCGTGCCGCGGCTGCGCCGGCGGCCGGAGCCGCCGCTGCCGAAGGAGGAGGTGCGCACCCGGGCGGAGGAGGGCCTCGCCGGGCCGCCGGTGGTGGCGCCGGAGGCCGACCTGACCACGGGCATCCTGGTGGAGCCGCCGGTCGTCGAGGCCCCGGCGCCGGTGCTGGAGGTGCCCGAGCCGACCGCCGGGCGGCTGGTCCGGCTGCGCTCCCGGCTGTCCCGCTCGCAGAACGTGTTCGGCAAGAGCCTGCTCGGCCTGCTCAGCCGGGACCACCTCGACGAGGACACCTGGGAGGAGATCGAGGACAGCCTGATCACCGCGGACGTCGGCATCGACGCCACCCGCGAGATCGTCGACCGGCTGCGCGAGTGCACCCGGGTGCTCGGCACCCGGTCCGGCAGCGAGCTGCGCGCCCTGCTCGCCGCCGAGCTGGTCAACGCCCTGGACCCGACGCTGGACCGGTCGCTGAACACCGCGCCCAAGGAGGGCGTGCCGGCGGTGCTGATGGTGGTCGGCGTCAACGGCGCCGGCAAGACCACCACCTGCGGCAAGATCGCCCGGGTGCTGGTCGCCGACGGCCGTAACGTGATCCTCGGCGCGGCCGACACCTTCCGGGCCGCCGCCGCCGACCAGTTGGAGACCTGGGCCGGTCGCGTCGGCGCCGAGACCGTCCGCGGGCCGGAGGGGGCCGACCCGGCGAGCGTCGCCTTCGACGCGGTCAAGCGCGGGATCGAGACCGGCGTGGACACCGTGCTGATCGACACCGCCGGGCGGCTGCAGAACAAGGTCGGCCTGATGGACGAGCTCGGCAAGGTCAAGCGGGTGGTGGAGAAGCACGGCCCGATCGACGAGACGATCCTGATCCTGGACGCCACCACCGGCCAGAACGGGCTGGAGCAGGCCCGGGTCTTCACCGAGGTGGTCAACGTGACGGGCGTGGTGCTGACCAAGCTCGACGGCACCGCCAAGGGCGGCATCGTGATCGCCGTGCAGCGCAAGCTGGGCATCCCGGTGAAGCTGGTCGGGCTCGGCGAGGGCCCGGACGACCTGGCTCCCTTCGACCCCGCGCAGTTCGTCGACGCGCTGCTGGGCACCGAAGCCCCCGGACGGGACGCGTAACCTCGAAGTGACGACTGACGATCGCGCCTACGCGGGGTGGCGCGACCCCAGCCATCCGGCGCCACGCCTCGGGAGACCGTACGTGACTTCGCAGGAGATCCCGCTGCACGGCGGGAACGTCAGCACCGTGGTCCGGGTCGGCGACACGGTGCGGCGCAACGCCGGGCCGTGGACGCCCAGCGTGCACGCCCTGCTGCGGCACCTGGAGTACGTCGGGTTCACCGGCGCCCCGCGGGCGCTCGGCATGGACGAGCGCAACCGGGAGGTCCTGTCGTACCTCGAGGGGGAGTGCGGGGAGTACCCGCTCGCCGCGCACTGGGTCACCGACGAGGCGCTGGTGACCGTCGCCACCATGCTGCGGATGTTCCACGACGCCCAGTACGGCTTCGTCCCGCCGCCCGGGGCGGTCTGGCGCTCGTTCGGCCCGCCGCCGCCGGACACCGAGGTGATCTGCCACCACGACGCCGCCCCGCACAACGTGATCTGGCGGCCGGACGGCACCCTCGGGCTGATCGACTTCGACCTCGCCTCGCCCGGCGCCCGGATCTACGACGTGGCGTACGCGGCCTGGACCTGGGTGCCGATCTTCTCCGACCGGGACTCGATCACGCTCGGCTGGAAGCACCCGGACCGGCCCCGCCGGCTGCGGCTCTTCGCCGACGCGTACGGGCTGATCCCGCGGGACCGGCACCGGCTGATCCGGACCATCCGCAAGCGGATCGTCGACCACGTGGAGGGGATCCGCCGGATGGCCGCCGCCGGCGAGCCGGCCTTCGTCCGGATCGTGCACAAGGGGCACCTGCGCCGGCCGATGCGCGACCTGCGGCTGCTCGACTACGAGCGGCACGCCCTGGAGTACGCGCTGCGCTGACCGGTTCCGTCCCGTTCTGCCCGGTCCGTCCCTGCGGTCCTCGCGGGCGGTGAGGTTCTCTTCACACGTCTGAAACAAGCCGTCACCGTACGGAAATCGACGGGTGACGCTGGAGGAAACAGCCGGCGGCGAGGCTTCCGCGCATCCGGCGTACGGGCGACGCTGCCCCGGAAGCCGTGAAGGAGGGAACTTCACCTTTAGGAGGTCCAGCGTGCCTGAAGCACCGACGATTGACTCCGGCAACACCGTCTGGTTGCTGGTGTCGACCGCGCTCGTGCTGCTCATGACGCCCGGACTGGCGCTGTTCTACGGCGGCCTCAACCGGGCCAAGGGCGTACTCAACATGATGATGATGAGCTTCTCCGCGATCGGGCTCATCTCCGTGCTGTGGTGGTTCTACGGCTTCAGCATCGCCTTCGGCAGTGATGTCAACGGCTTCTGGGGCGACCCGGCCGCATACCTGGGCACCAAGACGTTCCTCGCCGAGACGGACCTCTGGGGCGCGACGGCGGAGAACCCGAGCGGCATCGGCGTCCCGCTGTACGTGTTCATGGCCTTCCAGATGGTCTTCGCGGTGATCACCGTGGCGCTGATCAGCGGCGCGATCTCCGACCGGGCGAAGTTCGCCGGCTGGCTGCTGTTCGCCTTCGGCTGGGCCACGCTGGTCTACTTCCCGGTCGCGCACTGGGTCTGGGGCGGCGGCATCATCGGCGGCGACATCCACGCGCTCGACTTCGCCGGCGGCACCGCGGTGCACATCAACGCCGGTGCGGCCGCCCTGGCGGTGGCCCTGGTGCTCGGCAG
Organism: Micromonospora sp. R311; assembly: GCF_056780015.1. Classification (NCBI taxonomy): domain Bacteria; kingdom Bacillati; phylum Actinomycetota; class Actinomycetes; order Micromonosporales; family Micromonosporaceae; genus Micromonospora; species Micromonospora sp. R311. The sequence continues at coordinate 29,114 of NZ_JBSWCE010000009.1, read as the reverse complement.
GCGGCTCGGTTGGCCGCGGGAGGGCATGAAGCCGCACAACATCCCGCTGGTCGCGCTCGGCGCCGGCCTGCTCTGGTTCGGCTGGTTCGGGTTCAACGCCGGCTCCGAGCTGACCGTCGACTCGGTGGCCGGTCTCGCCTTCCTCAACACCCAGCTCGCCACGGCGGCCGCGCTGCTCGGCTGGATCGCGGTGGAGTGGATCAAGGACCGGAAGCCGACCATGGTGGGCGCCTCCTCCGGCGCCGTCGCCGGCCTGGTCGCCATCACCCCGGCCTGCGGCTTCATCGCCCCGTGGGCGGCGGTGCTGCTCGGCCTCGTCGCCGGCGCGGTCTGCGCGCTGGCGGTCAGCCTGAAGTACAAGCTCGGCTACGACGACTCCCTCGACGTGGTCGGCGTGCACTTCGTCGGCGGCTGGATCGGCTCGCTCTGGCTCGGCCTGTTCGCCACCAACTCGGTCAACGCGGCCATCACCGACGTGGTCGGCGCCTCCGACGGCCTGTTCTACGGCGGCGGCCTGACCCAGCTCGGCCGGCAGGCCCTGGCCGGCCTGATCGTCAGCGTCTGGTCGTTCGGCATCGCCTGGCTGCTCGCCTTCGCCATCGAGAAGACGATCGGCTTCCGGGCCCGGCCCGAGGCCGAGGTCGAGGGCATCGACATCGCCGAGCACGCGGAGAGCGGCTACGACCTCTCCCCGGCGGGCGGCAGCGCCGGCGGCGCGTTCGCGATGGCCGGAATCGGCTCCCCCGGCACGACCGCGGGGGCCGCCAAGCCGGTGGCGGCGCCCGCCGAGCCGGCGTCCGAGCCGGTCGACGAGAAGGTCGGCGGTTAACGTTCCTGGGATGGAGGGGTTGGACATGAAGCTGGTGACCGCGGTCATCAAGCCGTACCAGCTGGACGCGGTGAAGGAGGCCCTGCACGCCCTCGGCGTGGCCGGCCTGACCGTCAGCGAGGTCCAGGGCTACGGCCGGCAGAAGGGGCACACCGAGGTCTACCGGGGTGCCGAGTACACGGTCGAGTTCCTGCCCAAGATCCGGGTCGAGGTGCTCACCGACGAGATGGACGTCGAGAAGATCGTGGACGCCATCGTGGCGGCCGCCCGGACCGGCAAGATCGGCGACGGCAAGGTCTGGGTGACCGGGGTCGAGGAGGTCGTCCGGGTCCGTACCGGTGAGCGCGGCCTCGACGCGCTCTGAGCGCGTACCGACCGACATGACCTCGTTGATCAGGGGAGACGCCGCCGGCACCGGCGACGCCGACCTCTTGATCAACGAGGTCGTCGGCGTGCGCGGGGGCATCGGCGCGGCGGCGCGGGCGGCCCGGGCGGAGGCGTACGACGCCTGGCTGCGGTCGCTGCTGCCGCGGCGGGCCGGGGTGGCGCTGCTGGCCGTCGGCGGGCTGGGGCGGCGGCAGTGCGCCCCGCACGGCGACCTGGACCTGGTGCTGCTGCACGCGGGCGTGCCGGGCGTCGACGAGCTGGCCGCCGCCCTCTGGTACCCGATCTGGGACGCCGGGCTGCGGCTGGACCATTCGGTGCGCACCGTGCCCGAGGCGCTCTCGGTGGCGCAGGACGACGTGAAGGTGGCCCTCGGGCTGCTCGACGCCCGGCTGGTCGCCGGGGACGCCGCGCTCGCCGGGGCGCTGGCCTGCACCGCCGCCGACCACTGGCGGCGGACCGCCGTACGCCGGCTGCCCGTGCTCCGGGAGGCCACCGTCGCCCGCTGGCAGGCCCACGGCGAGCTGGCCTTCCTGCTCGAGGGCGACCTCAAGGAGGCCGCCGGCGGGCTGCGCGACGTGGGCCTCCTGCGGGCGATCGCGATGGCCGGCGTGACCGACGCGCCGCGCCCCGCGGTCCGCGCCGCGCACCTGCGCCTGCTGGACACCCGGGACGCGCTGCACCAGCAGGTCGGCCGGCGGGTGGACCGGCTGGTGGCGCAGGAACGCGACGGGGTCGCCGCGCTGCTCGGCCTGCGACAACTCCAGCCCGGCGGGTCCGACCCCGGGCACCCGCGGCGAGCGGGAGCCGTCGTGGGCGACGGTGACGCGCTGCTGCGGCGGGTCGCCGGCGACGCCCGTACCGTCAGCCACGCCCTCGACGACGCCTTCCGCGCGGCGGACCGGCTCCGCTCCGGGCGCCGGCGGGGCGCCGGCGGGCGCCCGCCGCGCCGGCCGGTGGCCCGGGACGTGGTGGAACACGACGGCGAGCTGGTGCTGGCCCGGACCGCCATCGGGGCCCGGCCCGACCCGAGCCTGTCGCTGCGGATCGCCGCCGCCGCGGCCACCACCCGGCTGCCGATCGCCCGGGCCACCTGCGAGTGGCTGGCCGCCTACTGCCCGCCGCTGCCGGCGCCCTGGCCGGCCGAGGCCCGGGCCGCGCTGGTCACCCTGCTGGGCGCCGGCCCCGGCCTGGTGCCCGCCTGGGAGACCTGCGACCGGTACGGGCTGGTGGACGGCTGGCTGCCGGAGTGGACCCGGCTGCGCAGCCTGCCCCAGCACAACCCGGTGCACCGGTTCACCCTCGACCGGCACCTGGTGCAGACCGCGGCCGAGGCCAGCCGGCACGCCCGCGAGGTGGACCGCCCCGACCTGCTGCTGCTCGGCGCGCTCCTGCACGACATCGGCAAGGGCCTGCCGGGGGATCACCGCACGGTGGGGGCGCCGATCGCCGAGGCGGTGGCCACCCGGACCGGCCTGCCCGCGCCCGAGGTGGCGCTGATCGGCACGCTGGTCCGGCTGCACCTGCTGCTGCCCGACGTGGCCACCCGGCGCGACCTCGCCGACCCGAAGACCATCGCCGGCGTGGCCGAGGCGGTCGGCGACCCGGCCACCCTCGACCTGCTGCACGCCCTGGTCCGCGCCGACGCCGCCGCCACCGGGCCGGCCGCCTGGTCGGACTGGAAGGGCCGGCTGGTCGCCGAACTGGTCGCCCGGGTCCGGACCGCGCTGGACACCGGCGCGCTGCCCGCCCCGCCCGCACCGGACCCGGCGCTGGTGGCCGGGCCGCTGCCCGTCGTACACCTGACCGGGGACCAGGTGGCGGTGGCCGCGGCGGACCGGCGCGGCCTGCTCGCGACGGTGGCGGGGTGCCTGGCGCTGCACCGGCTGGAGGTGCTCTCCGCCGACGCCAGCACGGTGGACGGGCGGGCGCTGGTGCAGTGCCGGGTGCAGCCCCGCCACGGCCTGCCGCCGGATCCGATCGCGCTCGGCAGCGACCTGCGGCGGGCGGTGACCGGGGACGTCTCGGTCACCCAGCGGCTGCGCGGCCGGGCGCTGTCCGCGCGCGGGTCCGGGGCGGCGCCGCGGGTGGTCTGGCACCGGGAGGCGGCCACCGACGCGGTGCTGCTGGAGCTGCGCGCGGCCGACGCGGCCGGCCTGCTCTACCGGGTGACCTGCGCCCTCGACGAGGCCGGCGCGCAGGTGCGCGCGGCCCGGATCTCCACCCTCGGCGGGGACGTGGTGGACGCGTTCTACCTGGTCGGCGGCTGGCCGGACGACGACACCCGGGCCCGGTTGGAGGCCGCCGTGCTCGCCGCCGTCTGAGCGCTGGCGGCCCGGCCGCACTACGTCCGGTTGCGTACGCGGACAGCCGCCCGCGCGCCGACGCCGGACGCCCCGCCGTCGGGCACCGTCAGGGCATGGACACGCCAGTGCAGACCGAAGGACTCACCAAGCGGTACGGCCGGCTGACCGCCGTGCGGGAGCTCGACCTGACCGTCCGGGCCGGCGAGGTGTACGGATTCCTCGGCCCGAACGGCGCCGGCAAGACCACCACGCTGCGGATGCTGCTCGGGCTGGTCCGGCCGACCGCCGGCACGGTCCGGCTGCTCGGCCGGGCGCCCGGCGCCGGCCGGCTCAGCGGGGTCGGCGCGCTGATCGAGGGGCCGGCCTTCTACCCCTACCTGTCCGGGCGGGAGAACCTGCGGGTGCTCGCCCGCTACGCCGGGGTCGGCGCCGACCGGGTGTCGCTGGTGCTGGACCTGGTCGACCTGACCGGGCGGGCCGGCGACCGGTACGCCGGCTACTCGTTGGGCATGAAGCAGCGCCTCGGGGTGGCCGCCGCCCTGCTCAAGGACCCTCGGCTGCTGATCCTGGACGAGCCGACCAACGGTCTCGACCCGGCCGGCATGGCGGACATGCGCACGCTGATCCGCCGGCTCGGCGCGGCCGGGTGCACGGTGCTGGTCTCCAGTCACCTGCTCGGCGAGGTCGAGCAGGTCTGCGACCGGGTGGGGGTGATCTCCGGGGGCCGGCTGATCGCCGAGGGGACCGTCGCCGACCTGCGCGGCGCGGCCGGCCTCCGGGTGCTGGCCGACCCGCTCGACGAGGCGGCGGAGCGGGCCCGGGCGCTGGTCGGGGCGGAGCGGGTGCGGGTGGTGGACGGCGGGTTGGAGCTGTCGGTCGAGCCGGACCGGGCGGCCTGGCTCAACACCGAGCTGGTCGGCGCCGGGGTGGCGGTCCGCGAGCTGCGACCCCGGGAACGTGATCTGGAGCAGGTGTTCTTCGACCTCATCGAGAAGGGAACGGCCGATGTCGCGTAGCTTCCTGGCCGAGACGGCCAAGCTGGTCCGGCGGCCGGCGTCCTGGCTGCTGCTGGCCATCACGCTGGCGCTCTCCCTGGTCTTCACCTACCTCTTCCCGTACGCGAGCATCGCCGGCGGCACGAGCGGCCCGAACAGCGAGCGGACACTGCCGATGCTGCTGCCCGACCGGCTGGTGGGCAACTCGCTCGGCGGGCTGCCGGTCTTCCTGGGTGCGATCCTGCTCATCCTCGGCGTGCTCGCGGTCGGCGGCGAGTACGGCTGGGGCACCTGGAAGACCGTGCTCTCGCAGGGTCCGTCCCGACTCGAGGTGTACGCCGGCAAGCTGCTCGCCCTGGCCGCGGCCGCCCTGGTCGTGGTGCTCTCGGTCTTCGCCGTCGGCGCGGTGGCCAGCGCCCTGATCGGGGTCGCCGAGTCGCAGCCGGTGCGCTGGCCGTCGGCCGGTGACCTGGCGGTCGGGGTCGGAGCGGGGTGGCTCATCGACACCATGTGGGCGATGCTCGGGGCCGGGCTCGCGGTGGCGCTGCGGGCGGTGGCCCTCCCCGTCGGCCTGGGGCTGGTGTGGCTGCTCGCGGTGCAGAACCTGCTGGCCGCCATCGCCGCGCCGCTGCTCGACTGGGTGGCCCGGGCGCAGCAGGGGCTGCCCGGGCCCAACGCCGGGTCGCTGGCGGCGGCGCTCGGCGCATCCGGCGACACGCCGGGGGTCGCCGCGACGGTCGGCGGCGGGCAGGCGGCGCTGGTGGTGGCCGGCTACCTGGTCGCCTTCGCGGCGGTGGGCGGGCTGCTGCTGCAGCGGCGGGACATCGGTTAGGGCGGGGAGGGGCGGCGTGGACCGGAACCGGGCCGGGTGGCGGGAGGGCGTCGTGGACGCCGCTCTCGCCCTCGGCCTGCTCGCGTTCGGGCTGCTCGGCACCGGACCGGCCGGGGCCAACCAGGGCGTTGCGGCGGGCCGGTGGGCGTACCCGCTGGTGGCGGTGGCCGCCCTGGTGCTGGCGGCCCGGCGGCGCTGGCCGCTGGCGACGCTGGGGGTGGTCACCGCCGTCGCCACGGCGTACCTGGTGCTGGGCAATCCCTACGGGCCGATCCTGCTGTCGTTCTTCGTGGCGGTCTACACGGTCGCGGCGTACCTGCCGCTGCGGACGGCGGCGGTGGCCGGCGCGGTGGCCCTGGCCGCGCTGCTGGTCCACGTCTTCGTGGGCGTCCGGCCGCCGGGGCTGCTGGGTCTGATGCCCGCCGCCGCCTGGGTGGTGGTGCCGTTCGCGGTCGGGACCACGGTGCGGCTGGTCCGGGAGAGCGCGGCTCGCGGTCGCGTGGACGAGGCCCGCCGGCTGGCCGACGCCGAGCGGCTGCGGGTGGCCCGGGAGGTGCACGACGTGGTCGGCCACGGCCTCGCCGCCATCCACATGCAGGCGGAGATCGCGCTGCACCTGCTGGCCAAGCGGCCGGAGCAGGCGGAGGCGGCGTTGACCGCGATCAGCCGGACCAGCAAGGAGGCCCTGGACGAGCTGCGGGTCACGCTGACCGTGGTCCGTCGCGGCGACGCCGGCGGGGAGCGGGCCCCGGCGCCGGGACTCGCGCAGCTGCCAGAACTGCGGGACCGGCTGGCCGGCGCCGGGCTGCCGGTCACGGTCGAGGTCGCCGGGGAGCCCCGGCCGCTGCCGGTGGCGGTCGACCTGGCCGCGTACCGGGTGGCGCAGGAGTCGCTGACCAACGTGCTGCGCCACGCCGGCCCGGCCACCGCGACCGTCCGGGTCGGCTACGCGCCCGGCGGGGTCAGCGTGGAGGTCACCGACACCGGCCGGGGCGCGGCGGCCGGCGCCCCCGCGCGGCCGTCCACCGGCCGGGGTCACGGGTTGGCCGGCATGCGGGAGCGGGTCACCGCGCTGGGCGGGTCGTTCACCGCCGGTGCCGCCTCCGGTGGAGGATTCCGGGTGTACGCGACGCTGCCGGTGGAGGAGACCAGATGATCCGCGTGCTGATCGCCGACGACCAGGACCTGGTCCGCATCGGGCTGCGGACGCTGGTGGAGAGCGAGGACGACCTCGCGGTGGCCGGCGAGGCGGCGGACGGGCTCGGCGCGGTCGAGCTGGCCCGGCGGGAGCGGCCCGACCTGGTCCTGATGGACGTCCGGATGCCCGGTATCGACGGGATCGAGGCGACCCGGCGGATCGTCGCCGACCCGCAGCTGGCCGCGACCCGGGTGGTCGTGCTCACCACCTTCGAGCTGGACGAGTACGTGTTCGACGCGCTGCGGCACGGGGCGAGCGGCTTCCTCACCAAGGACACCCCGCCGGTCGAGCTGCTGCGGGCGATCCGGCTGGTGGCGGCCGGCGAGGCGTTGCTCTCGCCGTCGGTGACCCGGCGGGTGGTCCGCGAGTTCGCCGCCCGGCCGGCCCGGGTGCCCCGGCCGCATCCCCGGCTCGACGCGCTCACCGACCGGGAGCGGGAGGTGGTCGGGCTGGTCGGCGAGGGGTTGAGCAACGCGGAGATCGCCGACCGGCTGGTGGTCAGCCCGGCGACCGCGCGGACCCACGTCAGCCGGGCCATGGTGAAGCTCGGCGCCCGGGACCGCGCCCAGCTCGTGGTCTACGCCTACCAGTCCGGCCTGGTCGAGCTCTGACCCGGGCGGCCGGGCGGGCCCGGCCGGGCGCCGCCCGCCGGTGGCAAGATCGCGGGACTGCGCGGTGACGCGGCGATCGGGGTGGTGGGCGGCTACCCTAGCGGTGGCCGGGTGTGTCGCACCCGCCGGCCCGTTACCCGCCGGAACCCCGACATACAGGATGTTCGCGTGTTTGACACCTTGAGTGACCGCCTCTCCGGGATCTTCACCAAGCTCCGCGGCAAGGGGCGGCTCACCGACGCCGACATCGACGCCACCGCGCGCGAGATCCGCCTCGCGCTGCTGGAGGCGGATGTCGCCCTGCCCGTGGTCAAGGGCTTCATCGCCCGGGTCAAGGAGCGGGCCCGGAGCGCGGAGGTGTCCCAGGCGCTGAACCCGGCCCAGCAGATCATCAAGATCGTCAACGAGGAGCTGATCAACGTCCTCGGTGGCGAGGGGCGGCGGCTCCAGTTCGCCAAGCAGCCGCCGACCGTGATCATGCTCGCCGGTCTCCAGGGTTCCGGTAAGACCACCCTCGCCGGCAAGCTGGCCCGCTGGCTCAAGACCCAGGGCCACCAGCCGCTGCTGGTCGCCGCCGACCTCCAGCGCCCCAACGCCGTCGGGCAGCTCCAGGTGCTCGGTGGCCGCGCCGGCGTCGAGGTGTACGCCCCGGAGCCCGGCAACGGCGTCGGTGACCCGGTGCAGGTGGCCCGGGCGTCGATCGAGCACGCGCGGCGGGCCGCCCGGGACATCGTCATCGTCGACACCGCCGGCCGGCTGGGCATCGACGCGGAGATGATGCAGCAGGCCGCCGACATCCGCGACGCGGTCGACCCGGACGAGGTCATCTTCGTCATCGACGCGATGGTCGGTCAGGACGCCGTCCGGACCGCCGAGGCGTTCCGCGACGGTGTCGGCATCACCGGTGTGGTCCTGTCGAAGCTCGACGGCGACGCCCGCGGCGGCGCGGCGCTGTCGGTGCGGGAGGTCACCGGCCAGCCGATCCTCTTCGCCTCCACCGGCGAGAAGCTGGAGGACTTCGACGTCTTCCACCCCGACCGGATGGCCAGCCGGATCCTCGGCATGGGCGACGTCCTCACTCTGATCGAGCAGGCCGAGCAGGCCTTCGACGCCGATCAGAAGGAGAAGATGACCGCCAAGCTGATGGGCGGCGAGCAGTTCACCCTGGAGGACTTCCTCGACCAGCTCATCGCCGTGCGGCGGATGGGCCCGATCGCCAACGTGCTGGCCATGATGCCGGGCATGGGGCAGATGAAGGACCAGCTCGCCGAGCTGGACGACAAGCACTTCGACCGGGTCACCGCGATCATCCGGTCGATGACCCCGGGCGAGCGCACCAACCCGAAGATCATCAACGGTTCCCGCCGCGCCCGCATCGCCAACGGCTCGGGCGTCACCGTGATGGACGTCAACCAACTGCTCAACCGCTTCGCCGACGCGCAGAAGATGATGAAGCAGATGGGCGGCATGATGGGCCTGCCCGGCGGTGGCCGGCGCAAGGCGACCAAGTCGCCGAAGAACAAGCGCAAGGGCACCAAGGGCGGCGGTCGGCCGCGCGCCGGCGCCGGGATGCCGGGCGGGTTCCCGGGCGGCATGCCGCAGCTCCCGCCGGGACTCGACCCGAACGACCTGGCCGCCGGCCAGGGGCTGCCCCCGGGCTTCAAGCTGCCGAAGATCGACTTCAACAAGCTCGGCAAGGGCGACAACCGCCCCCGCTGATTGCGGATTCACTCGAGTTTTCGGCAGGTCGCGGTCTCCGGGCGACGGAACACCGCGACCTGCCGGATGCCGAGTGGACCGCCGCCCGTCGGCGCGGCGGGCCGACCTGCCCGCACCCGAGCGGGTGCGATCCGGTAGGACTGTGCACATGGCTCTGCACGTGCGCGGTGTGCTGCTCCCCGACGACGAGGTCCGGGATCTCTGGCTGGTCGGCGACCGGGTCACCTTCGCCCCGGTGCCCGGTGCGGAGACGATCGTCGACGGCGGGTTCGTGCTGCCGGGGTTGATCGACGCGCACTGCCACATCGGCATCGCCCGGGGCGGCGCGCCGATCACCTCGCTCGACCAGGCCCGGGAGCTGGCCCGGGTCGACCGGGACGCCGGGGTGCTGGCGATCCGGGACGCCGGCTCGCCGTACCCGTACCCGGAGCTCGACGACGACCCGGAGCTGCCCCGGCTGGCCCGGGCGGGCCGGCACGTCGCCCCGCCGAAGCGCTACCTGCGGGACATCGGCGTCGAGGTGGGCGCCGCCGAGGTGGCCGCCACGGTGGCCGAGCAGGCCCGGGCCGGCAACGGCTGGGTCAAGCTGGTCGGCGACTGGATCGACCGGGGCGTCGGCGATCTGGCGCCGGCCTGGGACGCCGACACCATGACCGCCGCCGTCGAGGCCGCGCACGCCGCCGGGGTACGCGCCGCCGTGCACACCTTCTCCGAGTCGGCCGTCGAGATCATGGTGCGCGCCGGGGTGGACTCGGTGGAGCACGGCACCGGGCTCAGCCTGGACCTGATCGACGAGATGGCCCGGCGGGGCACCGCGCTCGTCCCGACGATGATCAACATCCAGACCTTCGGCGGGATCGCCGAGCAGGCGCGGGCCAAGTTCCCCGGATACGCCGACCACATGCTCGCCCTGCGCGACCGCTTCCCCGAGGTGGTGCGCTCGGCGTACCAGGCGGGGGTGCCGATCTACGTGGGCACCGACGCGGGCGGTGGCATCGACCACGGCCTCGCGGCCGAGGAGATGCTGCTGCTGCACGAGCGGGCCGGCATGCCGGCCGTGGACGTCCTCGCCGCCGCCTCCTGGGGCGCGCGCGAGTGGCTCGGCTTCCCCGGCCTGGTCGAGGGCGGCCTCGCCGACCTCGTCGTCTACGCCGAGGACCCGCGGCTCGACCTGCGCGTCGTCCGCACCCCCACCCGCATCGTCCTCCGCGGCCGCCCCATCCGCTGACCCCACCCCCCGCCCTGCCCTGCCCGTCCCCCACCCACCCCGTTGATCATGAAGTTTGCGTCACCGTTCGCGCGGCGATTTCTGACGCAAACTCCATGATCAACTCAAGCGGGGGCGGGGCGGGGCGGGGATGGGGTGGGGGTTAGGGGGTGGTGGTGGCGTGGGTGAAGAGGTGGACGGCGAGGTCGGCCAGGGAACGGGCGGTCTGCTCGACCGGCGCCCCGGGCAGGACGATGTGGCTGACCACCAGGCGGACCACCGTGTCGGCGGCGAAGCCCAGGGCGGTCGGGTCGGCGCCGGGCATCAGCGTGGCGGCCCAGTCCAGCAGCGCGCCGGTCGCCTCGGTCAGCACCAGCCCGGAGCGGGTGGTGAGGTAGGGCAGCAGCTCGTCGGAGCCGCCCCGCGCGCTGGTCAGGATCGCCTTGATCAGCGGGTTCGCCGCCGCCTCGCCGAGGGTGTGCGCGATCGCCGCGTACGCGCCGGCGCGGACGTCGGTGCCGTGCGCGTCCAGGGCCGCCCGCACGTCGGCGACGAACCGGTCGATCTCGCGCCGGGCCAGCGCCTCGGCCAGCCCGCCCTTGCTGCCGAACTCGTTGTAGACGGTCTGCCGGCTCACCCCGGCGGCGGTCGCCACGGCGCCCATCCGGACGCTGTCCCAGCCCCGGTCGACGGTGAGGGTCCGGGCGGCGACGACGATCTGGTCCCGCAGCCGCTGACGTCCGGCGTCCCGTACCTCGTTCATGGTGGTCGAAGTCTACGGCCGCTCCGGTCCCTCGGCCCGACCCGCGCGCGGCGCGGGCCGCCCGATCGCGTCGTCGCGCCGGACGGCGCATAGGATGTGCGGTCATGGCACGCGTGCTCACTCCCCGTGCGGAGGACTTTCCCCGCTGGTACCAGGACCTGATCGCCAAGGCGAAGCTGGCCGACAACGGCCCGGTCCGGGGGACCATGGTGATCCGACCGGCCGGCTACGCCATCTGGGAGCGGATGCAGGCCGAGATGGACGCCCGGATCAAGGCGGCCGGCGCGGAGAACGCATACTTCCCGCTGTTCATCCCGGAGAGCTATCTCAAGCGGGAGGCCGAGCACGTCGAGGGCTTCTCGCCGGAGCTCGCGGTGGTCACCCACGGCGGTGGCAAGCAGCTCGCCGAGCCGGTCGTGGTCCGCCCGACCAGCGAGACGGTGATCGGCGAGTTCATGGCCAAGTGGATCGACTCGTACCGGGACCTGCCGCTGCTGCTCAACCAGTGGGCCAACGTGGTCCGCTGGGAGCTGCGCCCCCGGATCTTCCTGCGCACCAGCGAGTTCCTCTGGCAGGAGGGGCACACCGCGCACGCGACCCGCTCCGACGCCCGCGCCTACGCCCGGCGGATCCTGCACGAGGCGTACGAGGACCTGATGGTCAACGTGCTCGGCATCCCGGTGGTGGTCGGCCTGAAGACCGCCCGCGAGCGGTTCGCCGGGGCCACCGCCACCTACACCTGCGAAGGCATGATGGGCGACGGCAAGGCCCTCCAGCTCGGCACCAGCCACGAGCTCGGGCAGAACTTCGCCAAGGCGTTCGACATCAGCTACTCCTCCGCCGAGGGCGGCCGGGAGCACGCCTGGACCACCTCCTGGGGCACCTCGACCCGGATGCTCGGCGGCCTGATCATGTGCCACGGCGACGACAACGGCCTGCGCGTGCCGCCGAAGCTGGCGCCGGTGCAGGCGTACGTCATGGTGGTCAAGGACGGCGAGGGGGTGGGCGAGGCGGCGGCCAAGCTGCGCGACGCGCTGCGCGACGCCGGCGTCCGGGTGGCGCTCGACGACCGCACCGACACCCCGTTCGGCCGCCGGGCCGTCGACGCCGAGCTGCGCGGCTATCCGGTACGCGTCGAGGTCGGCCCCCGCGACCTGGCCGCCGGCAACGCGGTCGTGGTCCGGCGTACGGACGGCTCGAAGTCGCCGGTGCCGGTGGCCGACGTGGTCGGCGCGGTGCTGGCCGCGCTGGAGGCCGACCAGCAGGCGCTGCACGACCAGGCCCTGGCCCACCGGGTGTCCCGGACCACCGAGGTGAGCACCCTCGCGGAGGCGATCGAGGCGGCGGCCACCGGCTGGGCCCGGGTGCCGTGGTCGGCGGTCGGCGTCGAGGGCGAGGCGGAGGCGAACGGCCAGGGCGTGACGGTGCGCTGCCTGGTCCGCGCCGACGGCTCGGTGCCCGACTCGGAGGACGAGCCCGACCTGGTCGCCATCCTGGCCCGCGCCTACTGACCCGCATCGTCCGGCAGCCGGTCCCGCCTCGGCGGGGCCGGCTGCCGCGTCTCCGGCGTCCGGTCCGGTTTCGGCCCGGGCCCGCGGCGGCCGGCGCGGCCGGCGGTAGGGTCGCACCCGTGAGGTTCGAACCGGGGCGGTTGATCGTGCACCGCAACGTGCGGCGCGGCCGGATCGGCTGGGTCCGCCCGGCCCGGGTGGTCAGCGACGACGACCGTGGGCTGCTGCTCTGGATCGCCCGGGACACCCCGGTGGCCAGCGAGGTCACCGCGGCCGGGCTGGGCATGCGGGCGATGCCGTTCGGCGAGTGGATCGCCGCGTCGTACCGGCTGGCGGTCGGCCGGTGGAACGGCCCGCCGCTGCTGAAGTTCCTGCCGACCGGGGCGGCCCACTCGGTCTGGTGGTTCCGGGACGCGCAGGACCGCTTCGCCACCTGGTACGTGAACCTGGAGGAACCGGGGGTGCGCTGGGACGACGGCGCGCTCGCCGGGGTCGACGTGGTCGACCAGGACCTCGACGTGCTGGTCCGCCCGGACCGGAGCTGGGAGTGGAAGGACGAGGAGGAGTTCCTCGAGCGGCTGGCGTACCCCGGCGACTACTGGGTGGCGGACGAGAACGCGGTCCGCGCCGAGGGCAAGCGGGTGATCGCGCTGGCCGAGGCGGGGGAGTTCCCGTTCGACGGCACCTGGTGCGACTTCACCCCGCCGCCGCACTGGACCACCCCCGAGGCGCTGCCCGCCGGCTGGGACCGGCCGCCGGTGCGCTGACCGGATCGGGGCGCGACGGCGCCGGCGCGGGTGTGTTTCCGGTCACCTCGCCCGCCCGCCGGGTGACCCGCGCCGGTCCGGTGTGAGAGATCGGGGCCGGATCTGGCAGAATGGCTGGCTGGTATCCGGCGTGTGCCCGGCGCCCTCTAACCCGGGCACGTCGTCAGTCCACCGAGCAGTCTCCGGCCCAACCCCACTGTGCCGGTCGGCGCTCACCCGTGCACCGCCCTTATCGGGCCGGTGAGATCGCAACAGGAGCGAAACAACTGTGGCCGTAAAGATCCGGCTCCTGCGGATGGGCAAGATCCGCAACCCGCAGTACCGCATCGTCGTCGCCGACTCGCGCACCAAGCGCGACGGCCGGGCGATCGAGTTCGTCGGGGTCTACCAGCCGAAGGAGGATCCTTCGGTGATCGAGGTCAAGTCGGACCGGGTCCAGTACTGGCTGTCCGTCGGCGCCCAGCCGAGCGAGGCGGTGCAGCGGCTGCTGGAGCTGACCGGTGACTGGCAGAAGTTCAAGGGTCTGCCGGCCCCGCCGCCGCTGAAGGTGGCCCCGGAGCGGGCCGACCGCACCGCGGCGTACGAGGCCGAGGCGAAGGCCGCCGCCGGGCTGGCCGAGGCTCCGGCCAAGCCGGCCAAGAAGGCCGCCAAGGCCGAGGCTCCGGCCGCCGAGGAGGCGCCGAAGACCGGGGAGCAGGCCGGTGCGGGCTCCGGCGAGCAGGCCTGACGTGGCACTGCGTCCGGCGTTGGAGCACCTGGTCAAGGGCATCGTCGATCACCCTGACGATGTCCGCGTCCGGCTGGTCGACAACCGTCGGGGCAAGCGGCTGGAAGTCCGCGTGCACCCGGAGGACCTCGGCACCGTGATCGGGCGGTCCGGCCGGACCGCCAAGGCGCTGCGCCAGGTGATCGGCTCCATCGGCGGGCGCGGCGTACGCGTCGACATCGTCGACTCGTACTGATGCTGCTCATCGTCGGCAGGATCGGTAAGCCGCACGGTATCCGCGGTGAGGTCACCGTGGAGGTGCGGACCGACGAGCCCGAAGCGCGGTTCGCCCCCGGCGCGGTGCTGCGCACCGAGCCGGGGGCGACGCCCCCGACTGCGCGCAGCGAGCACGTGCTGCGCACCGAGCCGGGGGCGACGCCCCCGACTGCGCGCAGCGAGCACGTGCTGCGCACCGAGCCGGGGGCGACGCCCCCGACTGCGCGCAGCGAGCACGTGCTGCGCACCGAGCCGGGGGCGACGCCCCCGACTGCGCGCAGCGAGCACGTGCTGCGCACCGAGCCGGGGGCGACGCCGCCGGCCGCGCCCGAGCACGGCGAGCCGTTCCGGGTTCCCGCCGAACTGACCGTGGAGGCGGCCCGCTGGCACCAGGGCCGGCTGCTGGTCGCGTTCTCCGGCGTGCTGGACCGGGACGTCGCCGAGGCGCTGCGCGGCACGTTGCTCGGCGTGGACAGCGCCGAGGTGGGCCCGCCGGAGGATCCGGAGGAGTTCCACGACCACCAGCTGGTCGGGCTCACCGCGGTCACCCCGGGCGGCGAGCCGCTCGGCGAGGTGACCCGGATCGACCACGCGCCCGCCTCCGACCTGCTGGTGCTGCGTCGGCCCGAGGGGCGTACCGCGCTGATCCCGTTCGTCAAGGCGATCGTCCCCGAGGTCGACCTGGCCGGCGGTCGCGTGGTCGTCGACCCGCCCGCCGGTCTGCTCGACCTCTAGCCGCCGGAGCATCCCCGCATGCGCGTCGACATCGTGTCGATCTTCCCGGAGTACCTCGCCCCACTGGAGCTCTCGCTCATCGGCAAGGCCCGGGCCAACGGCACGCTCCGGCTGGCCGTACACGACCTGCGGACCTGGACCCACGACGTGCACCGCACGGTCGACGACACGCCCTACGGCGGCGGGCCGGGAATGGTGATGCGGCCGGAACCGTGGGGCGAGGCGCTCGACGCGCTCGCGCCGGCGGAGCTGACCCCGCCGCGACTGCTGGTGCCGTCCCCGGTGGGCGTTCCCTTCACCCAGGCGCTGGCCCACGAGCTGGCCGCCGAACCGCACCTGCTCTTCGCCTGCGGCCGGTACGAGGGCATCGACCAACGGGTGCTCGACCACGCGGCCACCCGGATGCCGGTCACCGAGGTCTCCCTCGGCGACTACGTGCTCTTCGGCGGCGAGGTCGCGGTGCTGGTGATCCTGGAGGCGGTCACCCGGCTGCTGCCCGGGGTGCTCGGCAACGCCGGCTCGCTGGACGAGGAGTCGTACGCCCACGGCCTGCTGGAGGCCCCGGTCTACACCAAGCCGCCGAGCTGGCGCGGCCTGGACGTGCCGGAGGTGCTCCGCTCCGGCGACCACGGGAAGATCGCCCGCTGGCGGCGGGAGGAGGGGCTGGTCCGCACCGCGCGCCGCCGGCCCGACCTGCTCGCCGCGCTCGACCCGGAGCGCCTGGACAAACGGGACGTCGCCGCGTTGGACCGGGCCGGATTTCAGGTGCCACCGGGGGATGTGGCAAAGTAGAGGGGTTGCCGCATCCGGCCGCGCCGCGGACGGCTGCGAGGATCCCCGACCGGGGTCGGCGCCACCGATCACCACCCGAGGATCAGAATCACCCATCCGCGCACCGAGTGACGGTGCGCCGTGAGCCTCACGAGGTTGCTGCGATGAACATCCTGGACGCCCTTGACGCCCAGTCGAAGCGGACCGACCTCCCCGACTTCCGGGCCGGTGACACCGTCAAGGTGCACGCCCGGGTCGTCGAGGGCAACCGGTCCCGTGTCCAGATCTTCCAGGGCGTGGTCATCCGCCGCCAGGGTGACGGTCTGCGCGAGACCTTCTCGGTCCGCAAGGTGAGCTTCGGTGTCGGCGTCGAGCGCACCTACCCGATCAACAGCCCGGCGATCGACCGGATCGAGGTCGTCACCCGCGGTGACGTCCGCCGCGCCAAGCTCTACTACCTGCGTGAGCTGCGGGGCAAGAAGGCCAAGATCAAGGAGAAGCGCGAGAAGCAGCCCAGCTGACCTCCGCTCGCCACGCCGCCTGAGCTGCGCGTATGTCGTACGACCCGGACCACATTAGGCTGGGCGTACGGGCGCGGCGGGGCGGTCACCCCGCGACAGCGGCGGGGAGACGTCCACTACCGCCCGGGGAGCCTCGACAGGGTTCCCGGGCGGTAGTGTCATTTCTGCGGACCGGGGAGTGGCGTGGTGCAGACGCTTGACGAGGGCGGCGCGGTCGATCCGTGGCGCCGGCGGTCCCGGCGCGGTCGCCGCCAGATGCCCCTCTGGCAGGAACTGCCGCTGTTGCTGGTCGTCGCGTTCTGCCTCGCGGTGCTGATCCGCACCTTCCTGCTCCAGGCGTTCTTCATCCCCTCCGGTTCGATGGAGGACACCCTCCTCGTCGGCGACCGGGTGCTGGTCAACAAGGTCGTCTACGACGTCCGCGACCCGCAGCGCGGCGAGGTGGTGGTCTTCCGCGGCACCGACCGGTGGGCCCCGCAGGTCGACGAGGAGCCCGACCCGGGCTTCGTGGGCAAGCTCGCGCGCACCGTCGGCGACCTGGTCGGGGTCAGCCGCCCCGGCGAGAAGGACTTCATCAAGCGGGTCATCGGGCTGCCCGGCGACCGGGTGAAGTGCTGCGACGCGCAGGGCCGGGTGACCGTCAACGGCACGCCGCTGAACGAGACGTACGTGGTCCGCGACTCGCCGCTGGACATCCCGCCGAACCCCCGCGAGTGTCGCTCCCGGCGCTTCGAGGAGGTCGTCGTCCCGCCCGGCCAGCTCTTCGTGATGGGCGACCACCGGCTGGTCTCCCAGGACGCCCGCTGCCAGGGCCCGGTGCCGATCGAGAACGTGGTCGGCCGCGCCTTCACGGTGGTCTGGCCGTCCTCCCGCTGGGATGCCCTGTCGGTGCCCGAGACGTTCGCCGACGTGCGCGGACCGGCCGTCGCCACCGGCGGGCCGCCGCCGGTGCGGCCCACCCCCGAGGGGGGCGTCGTCCTGCTCCTCCCGCTCGCGGCCGCGCTGGGGGCATCTCGCGCGTTCCGGACGGTGGCGTCCCGCCGGGCAACGTAGGCTCCATCCGTGATTGACGAGCAGACCGACAAGCCCCGCAGTTCCTTCTGGAAGGAGCTGCCCATTCTCCTGGGCGTGGCGATCCTGGTCGCGGTGCTGGTGCGTGCCTTCGTACTGCAGACCTTCTTCATTCCGTCGCCGTCCATGGAGAACACGCTCCAGATCGACGATCGGGTGCTGGTCAACAAGCTGGTGTACGACTTCCGGTCGCCCCGGCGGGGCGAGGTGATCGTGTTCAAGGCGCCGCTGGAGTGGAGCAGCAACCCCGACGGCGAGGACTTCATCAAGCGGGTGATCGGCGTCGGCGGTGACCACGTGGTCTGCTGCGACCCGCAGGACCGGCTGGTGATCAACGGCAAGTCGCTCGACGAGCCGTACATCTTCTCCGCCGACGGGCAGCGGGACAAGCCGGCCGACCAGGAGTTCGACATCACCGTCCCGGAGGGGCGGCTCTGGGTGATGGGTGACCACCGGTCCGCGTCCGGTGACTCGCTGGAGCACTGGCAGCAGTCCGGGCAGGACATCACCGTCGCCACCATCCCCGAGGACGAGGTCGTCGGGCGGGCGTTCACCGTCTTCTGGCCGGTCAACCGGGCCACCTGGCTCAGTGTGCCGGATCAGTACGAGGGCATCCCGAACTCCTGAGCGGCGGGTCCGGTCGCCGGGCCGATCCCGGCGGGGGCGTGGGCGTTGTCGGCGGCGTCTGGCAGGCTGGTGCGGTGACGGTCTACACCCCTCGGCGCGCGGCCCGCGTGCTGCTCGTCGACGCGGCCGGTCGGGTGCTGCTCTTCGCCGGCTTCGACCCGGCCCGGCCCGACCACCGCTACTGGTTCACGCCGGGCGGCGGGCTCGACCCGGGGGAGTCCCCGGCGGTCGGGGCCGCCCGCGAACTGGTCGAGGAGACCGGGCTGCGGCTGACCCCGGAGCAGCTCGGCGAGCCGGTCTGGCGGGACACTATCGAGTTCACCTTCGACGGGGTCTGGTATCGGCAGGAGCAGGAGTTTTTCCTGGTCCGGGTGCCCACCTGGGAGGTGGACACGACCGGCTTCAGCGACGTCGAGCGGGCCAGCGTCGACGGGCACCGCTGGTGGCCGGTCGACGAACTGGTCGGCGCCGGCGAGCGCTACTACCCGGCCGACCTGCCCGCGGTGCTGGCCCGGGTGCTGCCCGAGACGACCGGGGGTGCGCCGTGCTGACCCCGCCCCGCACCGTCGTGCGCCGCGAGGCCGGGCTCTACGCGCTGGAGCGGGCCCTGCAGCGGCGCGGCTTCCGGCACGTGGCCGGAGCCGACGAGGCCGGCCGGGGCGCCTGCGCCGGGCCGCTGGTCGCCGCCGCCGCGATCCTGCCCGAGGGGCGGCGCGGCGAGATCGACGGGTTGGCCGACTCCAAGCTGCTCACCCCGGCCAGCCGGGAGCGGGTCTACGACGAGGTGGTCGCCCGGGCGCTGGCGTACGCCGTGGTGATCATCCCGGCCGAGGAGGTCGACGCCCGCGGCCTGCACGTGTGCAACCTGGCCGCGATGCGCCGGGCGCTGGCCTCGCTGACCACCCGACCCGAGTACGTGCTGACCGACGGCTTCGGGGTGGACGGCTTGGACGTGCCGGGGCTGGCCGTCTGGAAGGGCGACCGGGTGGCGGCCTGCGTGGCCGCGGCGAGCGTGCTGGCCAAGGTCACCCGGGACCGGATCATGGTCGAGCTGGACGGGACCTTCCCCGGCTACGGGTTCGCCGAGCACAAGGGTTACATCACGCCGGAGCACAGCGCGGCGCTGCGCGAGCGCGGCCCGTGCCGCGAGCACCGGTTCTCGTACGTCAACGTGGCCGCCGTCTCCGGGCGCGACGGCCGCCCACCACGGTCACGTCGACCGGTGGGCGCAAGCCCGGACGAGCCGATGGAGCGCTTCGGCGCGTCAGGGGGTACCGTCGGCGTGGCGTTGGGCGAGCAGCCTCGGCCTCCGGCGCCGGTGGGGGAAGATGTGGTCATGGAAGGCGGAGTGCGATGAGCGCGGAAGATCTCGAAAAGTACGAGACCGAGATGGAGCTGCAGCTCTACCGGGAGTACCGCGACATTGTCCGCCAGTTCTCCTACGTGGTGGAGACGGAACGCCGCTTCTACCTCGCCAACCAGGTCGACCTGCACGTGCGCAACTCCGACGGCGAGGTCTACTTCGAGGTCGAGATGCACGACGCCTGGGTGTGGGACATGTACCGCCCCGCGCGGTTCGTGAAGAATGTCCGGGTGATGACGTTCAAGGACGTCAACGTCGAGGAGCTGGAGAAGCCCGACATCTCGCTGCCCGCCGACTCCGGCTTCGGCGGCTGATCCACCGCGCACCCGGCGGCCCCGGCCGCCGGGCGGTCGTCGGCGTCCCCCACCCCGCGACCCGGTCGGTTCCCGCCGGCCCCGCCCGGTGACCGTCCAGCCCCTCCGGATCCACCGCGGCCCGCCCGGTCACTCCGGGACGACGGCCACCTCGACCCGCTGGACCAGGTTGTTGGCGAAGCCGCCCCGGTTCCACGGCTGCTCCACCGGCTGGGTCCGCCCGGCGGCGTCGGTGGCCCGTGCGCCGAGCACGTGCCGCCCCGGCCGCGCGTCCCACTCGTACCGCCACCGCCGCCAGGCGAACTCGCCGCCGGTCGGCTCGTCCAGCGTGGCCGGCGCCCAGGTCGCTCCGCCGTCGGTGGTCACCTCCACCGCAACCACCGGCGCGTGCCCCGACCAGGCGCGACCGTCCACCGTGCACGGTCCGGGCCGGAGCACCCGGGTGCGGGACATGAAGTCCGGGAAGCCGGGCGGCCGGACCAGCGCGCGCGGCTCGATCCGGGTCACCGGCACGCCCGGGTCGTCGGCGTCCTGCCGGAGCCGGTAGGCCACCGCGTTCTGGTAGCCCTCGAACGGCTGGGTCAGCACGCTGATCGAACGCAGCCACTTGACGTGCGCCATCCCGTACCAGCCGGGCACGATCAGGCGTAGCGGCGCGCCGTGCTGCGGCAGCAGGGGAGCGTCGTTCATCTCGTACGCCAGCAGCACCTCCTCCCGCAGCGCCTCGGCGACCGGCAGCGCACGCTGGTAGTCCTGCTCGACGCCGCGCTCGACGCCGTGGTCGGCGCCGGTGAAGACCACGTCCACGGCGTCCGCGCCGATGCCCGCCTCGCGCAGCAGCGGCGCCAGCGGCGTGCCGGTCCACTCCGCGTTGCCGACCGCCTCGACCAGCCAGGGCTGGCTCACCGGCCGGGGGTGCAGCAGCGCCCGCCCGTTGCCCGCGCACTCCAGCGTCACCCGGTGGGTGACCCGGGGCCGCTCCCGCAGCTCGGCCAGGCCGAGGACGAGCGGGCGGTCCACCGCGCCGTCGACCCGCAGCGCGTGGCTGTCCGGGTCCAGGTCGGGAATGTCGTAGTGGATGAGCAGGTAGTGCAGGCCGGCCGGGGTCACGTCGTAGCGGAGCGCCTCCAGCGGGATGCCGTGGTTGCGGGCCGCCAGTTGCAGCTCCTCGGGGCTGATTGCCTCGCCCGGCTCGGCCAGCCGGGACGGCTGGCTCACCTCGTCCACAGTGGTCATGGTGGCCTCCCCGGTCCGCGACGGCGGCGCCCCGCCGTACCCGGACCAGCCTAGAACCTCCGCCGGGCACCCGGCCGGCCGGTCTTCGCCCGGTCGGCTCCGGCACCCGGCCGGGTCAGGGCAGGCGGTCGTACCCGACGAACTCGAACATCGTCACCCCGGCCGGAAGCGGCCGGGGCTCGCCGCGGAACCGGTGCACGCCCACGCCGACCCCGTCCGCCGGGCTGGTCACCGACACCGGCACGAAGCCCTCCTCGGCGAACCAGTCGCAGATCGTCGGCACCAGGTCGGGCTCGCGCCGGTGCCGGGTCCAGAACACCGTCCCGCCGGTGGCGCAGAGCGCCGCGCAGTGCCGCACGGTGCGCCGGATGTCCGTCTCGGCGACGTTGCCGAACACCCCGCAGACCAGCACCAGATCCGCCGGCGCCAGGTCGGCGTACGCGTCGGTGCGGGCCGCGTCCCCCACCACCACCTGCACCCCGGTCAGGCCGGCGGCAGCGGCCGACGCCCGGGCCACCTCGGCGTTGCGCGGGTCCAACTCGACCAGCCGGGCGGTCACGTCGTCCCGGCGCGGGTGGGCGGCCAGCACGGGGATCAAGTCCCGGCCCTGCCCGGCGCAGAGGCTCACCGCCCGCAGCGGCCCGGGCCGGGCGGTGTCGAGCGCCTCCCCGATCCGCGCCCGCAGCTCGGCCAGCCGGCGGGACAGCGCCGACCCCGGCTCGTCGTAGTCCTCGTGCCAGGCGTACCAGTCCTTCGTCACCGGCCCAGCGTAGGGGCGGGTGGCCCGGCCGGCCCATAGCAGATCATCGGTCGGAACGGTGGCTGTCCACAGGGGGCACGGCCGTCCACAGCCCGGCCCCGACGGGCGGCGGATCCGGCCGCCCGGGGGCACCCTGCACGCCATGCGACCTGCCTCGACCCGCGCCGTCGCCGCGCTCTGCGCCGCCCTGCTGACCGGTGGACCGGCCCCGCCCACCCCGGACCGTTCGCCGGTCACCCGGCCGGCCCGGCCCGCCGCTGCGGCGCCGGTCGCCGCGCCGCCGTTGTCGACGCCCGGCGGTCAGGTGACCGGACGGATGGCGCCGCACCCGGCCGGGCCCGAGCTGTTGGCGGCCCCGCCGGCCGTGCCGGATCCGGTGGCTGCGCCGGCCGTGCCGGATCTTCCGGTGACCGCGCAGGCCGTGGTGGATCCCGTGGCTCCGCCGGCCGTGGCGAACCTTGCGGTGGCTCCGCCGGCCGTGGCGGATCCTCCGGTGGCCCTGCCCGCCGTAGTGGCTCTTTCGGTGGCCGCGCCGGCCGCCGACGCCGCCCGGGCGCGCTTCCGGTGGCCGCTGGACGGCCCCCCGCACCTGGTACGCCGCTTCGATCCGCCGGCGCGGCCGTGGCTGCCCGGTCACCGCGGGGTCGACCTGGCCGCCGCCCTCGGCGCGACGGTGCGGGCCGCCGGCCCCGGCACGGTGCTCTTCGCCGGGCTGGTCGCGGGCCGCCCGGTGGTCACCGTCGGGCACGCCGGCGGCCTGCGGACCACCCACGAGCCGGTCCAACCGGCGATCGGCCCCGGCACCCCGGTCGCGGCCGGCACCCCGCTCGGCGTCCTGCTGCCGGGGCACGCCGGCTGCCCGGCACCGGCCTGCCTGCACTGGGGCCTGCGCCGCGGCCCGGAGTATCTCGACCCGCTGGCGCTGCTCGGGCTGGGAAAGGTTCGGCTGCTGCCGCTGGCGGGCGGCGCCGGCGGCCAGTTCGTGACCAGGTGGCCGGCCGGCGGGGTCAGCGCTGGGCGAGCAGCTGTCAGCGCTGGGCGAGCAGCGGGGGCAGCCGCACCGAGAGTCGCTCGTACTCGTCGGCGGAGTTGTAGACCTGCCCGCAGAGCCGCAGCCAGCCGCGCCCGTCCCAGGCCATGACCGCCACCTCGGTGGCGAGCCGCTCGGCGATCCGGGCGCGGAGCGTTCGGGCCGCGTCGATGGTGGTGGCCATGCCCGGCGGCAGCGGCACGATCCGCATGGCGATCCCCGGTCCGCCGGGGTCCGGCAGGTCGGCCGGGGCCACCCCCAGCGCGTCCCCCAGCACCCGCTGGCCGTACGCGACGAGCGCGGCGTTGTGTCCGCGTACCCGGTCGACGCCGAGGGTGCGCAGCGTGTACAGGCCGGCCGGCGCCGCCAGCCAGGCGGTGTAGTCCTGCGTGGCCTGCCACTCGACTCGCTGCGGGAACCCGGTCTCCTGCTCCCAGGAGACCACCAGCGGCTCGATCCGCTCCCGCCACGGTGGGGCCACCACGAGCACCGCGGTGCCGCGGGGCGCGTACCCCCACTTGTGGAGGTTGCCCACCCAGAAGTCGGCGCCGATGCTCTCCACCGGGGTGGGCAGCATGCCCGGGGCGTGCGCGGCGTCGACCAGCACCGGCACCCCGTGCTCGCGGGCCACCCCGACGATCGCGGCGACCGGGAAGAGCCGGGCGGTGGCCGAGGTGAGCTGGTCGACCACGAGCAGCCTGGTCCGGCCGGGGCGCAGGCCGGCCCGGATGGTCTCGACGACCTCCTCGTCGGTGGCGGCCAACGGCACCCGCACCGTCCGGGTCACCGCCCCGGTACGGCGGCACTCGCGCCGGATGGACAGGTCGACCGCGCCGTAGCCGTGGTCGGTGGTGAGCACCTCGTCGTCGGGGCGCAGGCCGAGCGACTGGAGGACCACCGCCACCCCGGTGGTGGCGTTCGCGACCAGCGCCGTGCCTTCCGGGTCCGCCCCGAGGGCGGTGGCCAGATGCCGGCGGGTGTGGGTGACCCGGTCGACGAGCCCCTGGGTGAAGAAGCGCAGCGGGTTGGCTTCCATCTCGTCGCGCAGCCGCTGCTGGGCCCGCTGCACGCCGATCGGCGCCGCGCCGAACGAGCCGTGGTTGAGGTGGCTGACCGCCGGGTCGAGGGAGAAGAGCAGGCGGGCGCCCGCGATCGGCTCGGGCGGCTGCGGGACGCTCACCCGATGATCGTAACCGCTGGTCGATCTTCCACCGCCGGGTTCGTCGGCGCCGCCGCGGGCCCTGTTCGGCGAGCCTGAGCCGTCTGCCCGCAGACCCCGGGGCTCGGCCTCGTCGTCCGGCCGGCGACGCCGGGGCTCGGCCTCGTCGTCCGGCCGGCGACGTCGGCGGCGGTCGTCCGGCCGGGTGTCAGGCGCGTGGATGGGCCTGCCGGTACACCGCCCGTAGCCGCTCCACCGAGACGTGCGTGTAGATCTGGGTGCTCGCCAGCGACGAGTGGCCGAGCAGTTCCTGCACCGCGCGCAGGTCCGCGCCACCCTCCAACAGGTGGGTCGCCGCCGAGTGGCGCAGTCCGTGCGGGCTGATCCGGGGCAGGCCGGCCGCCTCGGCGTACCCGCCGACGATCCGGCGGGCGGTGGTGGGGTTGAGCCGGCCGCCCTTGGCGCCCAGGAACAGGGCGTCCCGGGAGTGTGGCGTCGCCAGCACCGGCCGGCCCCGGCGCAGCCACTCGTCGAGCGCCCGGTGCGCGGGCGCCCCGTACGGCACCGTGCGCTCCCGGCCGCCCTTGCCGAGCACCCGGACCACCCGCCGGCCGTGGTCCACGTCGGCGGCGTCCAGCCCGCACGCCTCGCTGATCCGGACCCCGGTGCCGTAGAGCAGTTCGAGCAGCGCCCGGTCGCGCAGCAGCACCGCCTCCGCGGTCGGGTTCACCGGTGCTTCGCCCCCGCCGGGGCAGGGGTCGCTGTCCCGGTCCGGCGTCCTCCCGGGCTGGTCGCCATCGCCCGCTCGGAGACCGGCGGTGTCGGGCGGCATCGGCCGGGGTGGCCTGCCGGCGGCCGACGGTGCGTCGCCGGAGGGCGGTGCCGGCCGGGCTGGCGGTGCGTCGGCGGTGGGCGGTGCCGGCCGGGCTGGCGGGCCGGGCGCCTCCACCAGGGCGGCCGCCTGGTCGGCGCGGAGCACGGTGGGCAGTTCGCGCTGCGCCCGCGGGCTGGCCAGGGCGGCCGCCACGTCGGTGGGGAGCAGGCCGGACCGGTGGGCCCAGGCGCTGAACGTCCGTGCCGCGGCCGCCCGCCGGGCCAGTGACGCGCGCGCGGCGCCCATGGTGCGTTGCTTCGCCAGCCAGCTGCGCAGCACCGCCAGGTCGACCTCGGCCACCTCGGCGCAGCCCATCCGGCGCGCGTGGTCGAGCAGCGACACCAGATCGGCGACGTACGCCCGCACGGTGTGGGCGGAGCGGTTGCGCACCCCGGCCAGGTGGCCCGCGAAGTCGTCCACCGCCTCGCGCATCCCCGCCGGCAGCGCCTCGTGCGTCGCCCGGGTGCCGTGCGCCTCGCGGCTCATCCCGGCCACCTGCCCGCCGGGCCGGTAACCGGCCCGGCCGGCGTCATCGCCCCGGTCACCGGCCAGTTCTCGTTGTCGCGCCGCACCGTCCCACCATACGGGCGACGCACGGTGCCGGAGCACCGGACCGCGTGCCCGGCCTCGCCGGCCCCGCAACCGGGTGCGCGGCGGGATTCCGCCGACTGTCCACTCCCGCCAGTGATGGATTCCGGCTGCCGGGACGAGCAGACTGTCATATCAACGGGGCGCGATGAGCCCAGGTCGGCTCCGCCCGTGCGACCGGCCGAGCTCGACGAAGGGGGACCGGCCATGGGGGTGGAAGTCGTCCTCTACCGGGTGATCGGTGTCGGCCCCGGCCGGCGTCGCTTGTCGTACGTGCCGGCCGAGGTGCTGCCCGACCCGGACGACGTGCTGCTGGATCTGATCAGACGGGTCCGGGGCGGTGGCCGCACCCCGCTGCTCGACCGGGTGGACCCGGTGGGTGAGCTGCTGATCCCCGCCGAGCAGGCGCCGCAACTCCTCGCCGAACTGCGCTGCCTGACCGAGGTGGCCCGGACCATCCCGGAGCTGACCCACGTGCGCCGGCTGGACCGGCTCACCCGGCGCTGCCGGCAGGACCGGGACATGGAGATCCGGTTCGAGGGCGACTGAGCCCGGGCGCGGCTCGGGACCGGGCGGCCGGGCCCACGATCCGGTTCTCACCGGTTCGGACCGCTCGCCGCTCGCTTGCCGGGTGGCGGGGCGAGCCGGTATCCGTCGTCGCGGCGGACCACCAGCGCGAGTTCCTCCAGCATGGACAGTTTCCGCAGCGCGGTGCGCACGTCGACGCCGGCCCGCGCGGCCAGCACGTCCACCCCCACCGTGCCCCGCCGGGGGAGCGCCTCGACGACCGACCGCGCCTCGTCGTCGAGCAGGTCGTCCGGCCGTTGCGGACCGCGCGCGACGGGCGCCAGCTCGCCGATCGGCCCCACCTCCTCCAGCACCTGCGCCACCCCGGTCACCACCCGGGCCTTCGGATACTCCCGCAGCAGTTCGTGCGCGCCGACGGACATCGCCGAGGTGACCGGCCCGGGCACGACCATCCCCGGCTTGCCCAGGGCGATCGCGCGGTGGGTGGTCTGGGTCGCGCCGCTGCGGGCCGCGGCCTCCACCAGCACGGTGCCGAGCGTAGCCGCGGCGATCACCCGGTTGCGGATCAGGAACCGTGGCCGCAGCGGCTCGGCCCCGGGCATCCACTCGCTGATCAGCAGCCCGGTGTCGGCGATCCGGTCGAACAGCGCGGCGTTGCCCATCGGGTAGGGGCGGTCGACGCCGCAGGCGAGCACGGCGACCGTGACGCCACCGGCGTTGAGAGCCCCCCGGTGGGCCGCCGCGTCGATGCCGAAGGCGCCGCCGGAGACCACCGTCCAGCCCCGGTCCGCCAGCCCGTAGCCGAGCTCGGTGGCGACGTGCGTGCCGTACGCCGTGGCGGCCCGCGCACCGACCACGGCGACCGACCGGTCGAACGCCTCGACCAGCGGCCAGCAGCCGCGTGCCCAGAAGCACAGCGGCGGGTCGGTCTCCAGGTCCACCCGCCGGTACGCCTCGGCCAGCCGCAGGCCGGACAGCTGCTCGACGCGTCCGGGCCACTCGTCGTCGTCGGGCACGACGATCCGGGCGCCGAGCCGCTCGGTGCGCTCCAACGCCTCTGCGGCCACCGCCCGGGCGTCTCCGGCGGCCGACCGGGCGGCCACGGCGGCCCGCAGCTTCTCGTCCGGCGCCCCGCCGTCGAGCAGCAGGTCGAGCGCCGCCACCGGCCCCAACCGCCGGACCAGCCGGTGCACCGACCGGGTACCCGGCTCGGCGAGCCAGGTCAGCGCCACCCGGGCCAGCCGCTCCTCGTCTCCGCTCACGATCCTTCCCCCGTCCTGAGTCCGATGGCCTCCCGCACGTCCTCGCGGCCGGGACGGTCCCGCCCGTCCAGGTCCGCGATGGTCCAGGCGAGGCGGATGATCCGGTCGAAGCCGCGGGCGGAGACCGAACCGGAGTCGAGCCGTGCCCGCAGCTCGGCGGTGTCCCGGGTGGACAGCCGCCAGGGCGGGCGGCGCAGGAGCGGTCCGGGTATCTCCGCGTTGAGCCGGCGACCGACTGGCGTCCAGCGCGCGGCCGCCGCCTGCCGGGCCGCCACCACCCGCCGGGCCACCGTGGCCGACGACTCGGCCCCGGCAGTCGCCTCCATCAGCTCGGCCGCCCGGACCGCGGGCAGCCGCACCTGCACGTCGATCCGGTCCAGCAGCGGGCCGGAGAGCCGATTGAGGTAGCGCCGGCGGACCAGGGGCGAGCACTCGCAGTACGTGTCGCCGGCCGGCTTGGCGCACGGGCACGGGTTGGCCGCGAGCACCAGTTGGGTCCGGGCCGGGTATTCGGTGCCGCCCCGGGAGCGGGCCAGCTGGACCCGGCCGCTTTCCAGCGGCTGACGGAGCGCGTCCAGCGCCCCCTTGCTGAACTCCGGCGCCTCGTCGAGGAAGAGCACGCCCCGGTGGGCCAGCGACACCGCGCCCGGGCGGGCCAGCCCGGAACCGCCGCCGACGAGCGACGGCACGGTGGCGCTGTGGTGTGGCGCCTGGAACGGCGGGCGGCGGATCAGCCGGCCCCCCGCCGGCAGCAGCCCGGCGATCGAGTGCAGCGCCGTGACCTCCAGCGCGTCCTCGTCGTCGAGCTCGGGGAGGATCGACGGCAGCCGCTCGGCGAGCATGGTCTTGCCGGCCCCGGGCGGGCCGAGCAGCGCCAGGTGGTGCCCACCGGCCGCGGCCACCTCCAGCGCCCGCCGGCCCAGCCCCTGCCCGGCGACGTCGGCCAGGTCGGGGCCCTCCACGCCCGGTGGTGGCCCGCCGGCGTCCGGTTCGATCAGCGGCTCGCCGTCGCGGACGAAGCTGACCAGCCGGTGCAGGGTGTCCACCGCGCGGACCCGAACCCCGGGGATGACCGCCGCCTCGGCGGCGTTGTCGGCCGGCACGATCACCCGGTCGACGCCGGCCCGGGCCGCCGCCGCGACCATCGGCAGCACCCCACGGACCGGCCGGACCGTGCCGTCCAGGCCCAGCTCGCCGAGGACCACCACCCGCTCCAGCGGGAGCAGTGGCAGCTCGCCGGAGCCGCCCAGCAGGGCCGCCGCGATCGCCAGGTCGAACGCCGAGCCGAACTTCGGCAGGGTGGCGGGCAGCAGGTTGAGGGTGATCCGCCGGTTCGGCCAGCGTTGGCCGGAGTTGACCACGGCGGCGCGGACCCGGTCCCGGGCCTCGTGCAGGGCGGTGTCCGGCAGCCCGGAGATGACCACCGCCGGCAGCCCGGGCGCCAGATCGGCCTCCACCTCGACGAGGTGCCCGGTCACCCCGACCAGCCCCACACAGAGCACCTTGGCGTAGCTCATCCCGGCACCCCGCTCCGGCCGGCGCTCCCGCCGCCCGCGAGGGCCCTCCGCCGGGCGGCCCCGTGCGGGGTGGGGCCGGTGACGTGCCCGTTCCCGCCGGGCATCTCAGAACGCCCCCTTGAGATGTTCCACCCGGGCCGGACCGGCGCCGCTGAGCCGTACCGAGATCACGTCGAAGCGGACCTCGTCGGCGCTGGTGCCGGTCTCGGCGAGCCATCGGGCGGCCAGGCCGCGCAGCCGGCGGGCCTTGGCCGGGACGACCGCCTCGGCCGGACTGCCGTACTCGCCCGTGCGCCGGGTCTTCACCTCGCAGAAGGCGAGCACCGGCCCGTCCCACGCGATGATGTCGATCTCGCCGGCCGGGCAGCGCCAGTTCCGGGCGACCGGGCGCAACCCCGCCCCG
The DNA here is from genome assembly GCF_056780015.1 of Micromonospora sp. R311. Classification (NCBI taxonomy): domain Bacteria; kingdom Bacillati; phylum Actinomycetota; class Actinomycetes; order Micromonosporales; family Micromonosporaceae; genus Micromonospora; species Micromonospora sp. R311. The sequence continues at coordinate 251 of NZ_JBSWCE010000009.1, read as the reverse complement.
ATCAGGTGCCGCATCGCGCAGCGCTCGCCGTACGCGCCGACCGCCTGGTTCCGCGTCGTCATGCCGGCACGGTGCCGCGGACCGGGCCGGACGCGCCGCCCCGATCCCGCCGGCTGTGGACAACGGGCGTGGTTGTGGACAACCGGACGATCATGCCCCTGGTGTGCTAAGGGCCAACGCCGTGAAGTTAGGCGTGTGGGCTGGTAGGCAAGTGCCTCGATACGGCCCCTGACATGCAGGAAGCGGAGCTC